>NZ_JBJGZB010000013.1:0-159041 GCF_054050295.1 Geodermatophilus sp. SYSU D01045 | reverse complement strand
GGCCCGCCCCCCCCCCCCCACCCCCCCCAACACCCCCCCCCCCCCCCCCCCCCCCCCCCGCGCCCGCGCGCGCCCCCCCCCCCCCCCCCCCCCCCCCCCCCCCCCCCCCCCCGTCCACGGGGCCCTCCGGCGTCGAGATCACGTGATCTCGGCGGGGAGGGGGACGCCGTGAGCGTCGGGTGGGGCATCGCCGGCTGCGGCTGGGTGGCCCGCGACCACGCGCTGCCCGGACTGCTCGCCGTCGACGGCGCCCGGGTGGTGGCGCTGCACGACCTCGACCCCGCGGCGATGGACCGCATGCCGGTCGAGGGCGCCCGGCGGACGACCGACCTCGCGGAGTTCCTCGCCACCCCGGGCCTGGACGCCGTCTACGTCGCCGTCCCCAACGCCGGGCACCGGCCGCTGGTCGAGGCGGCCGCCGCGGCCGGGAAGGCGGTGCTGTGCGAGAAGCCGCTGGCCGCCGACGCCGGCGACGCCCAGGCGCTGGTCGACGCGTGCGCGCGGGCCGGTGTGCTGCTCGGCACCGCCTACGACCAGCGCTGGCACCCCGCGCACGTGCGGCTGCGCGAGCTGGTGCCCGAGCTCGGCACGGTCACCGCCGTCCGGATCGTCTACTGCTGCTGGCTGCCCGGGGACTGGACGCCCGACGGCCGCCCGCACGACAACTGGCGGGTCGACCCGGCCCGCGCCGGCGGCGGCGCCGCGATCGACCTGGCCCCGCACGGCCTCGACCTCACCGGCACGCTGCTCGGCGAGGACGTCACGTCGCTGTCGGCGCTGCTGCAGACCCGCGTGCACGGCTACGGGGTCGACGACGGCGCCCTGCTCACCGGGACCACCGACTCCGGCGTGCTGGTCAGCCTGCACGTCGCCTTCAACACCCCCGACACGCTGCCCCGCCGCCGCCTGGAGGTGGTCGGCACCCGCGGCATGGCCGTCGCCGTCGACACGATGGGCCAGACGGCGGGAGGCTCGCTCACGCTGTACCGCCCCGACCCGGTGGACGTGCCGTTCGCCGACACCCCGCCGTTCGGCGACCCGTTCACCGCGCAGTTCGCCGCCTTCACCGACGCGGTCGCGGGCCGCGCCCCGGTGACGACGGCCTGGCCGTACGACCCCGCCCGCGACCTCGCCCTGCACCGCCTGCTCCTCGCCGCTCTCTCCGGAGGGAAACCGTGAGCTCGCCCGACGTCCCCGGCGCCATCGACCGGGCCACCGACCCCGCCGCCGACGACGGCGCGCGGCACGTGCCCAGCCAGGCTCGTCAGGGAGGTGTCGACACCAACCCCTACCGCGGCCTGCTCCCCGACCTGCCCGCCTACGCCTGCACCAACTGCGGGCACTGGCAGCGCTGGCCCGCGCCCGGCCCGGTCGTCTGCCCGGTCTGCGCCGACGTCCGCAACGCGCTGCCCGAGCACGGCTTCGAGTTCGTCACCGACAAGCAGGCCGACGAGCTGGTCACCGGCTTCTGGCGGCCGGCTCCGGTCGACGGCGTCACCGAGTTCGGCACCGAGCCGCGCTTCGGCCTCGACAGCCGCGGCTGGGTGATCGAGACCGACACCGGCCTGGTCGGCTTCGAGTGCGCGCCCTGGTACACCGCCGACATGCTCGCCGAGCTGCGCCGGATGGCCGCCGAGAAGGGCGGCTTCCCGGTGCTGGCGTCCTCGCACGTGCACGGCTACGGCGCGCTCTGGCAGCTGCAGCAGGAGCTCGAGCCGCGGGTGGTGTGCGTCAACGTGCACGACCTGGTCTGGACCAAGGCCTTCCGGGTCACCTGGCCGGCCGACGACGTCCTGGCGCTGGCCCCCGACCTCACGCTGCACCGCACCGGCGGCCACTTCCCCGGGCACTCGGTGCTGCACGACTCCCGCCGCGGCATCCTCTTCTGCGGCGACTCGCTCAAGGTGGACCTGTCCCCTGACGGCGACCCGGTGGCCCTGTCGGCGCACAAGGCGTTCCACGCGCAGATCCCGCTCTCGCACGGGGAGCTGCGGGAGATGCTCGCCGTCGTCGCGGAGCTGGACTTCGAGGTGGTCGCGACGCCGTTCGAGATGGTCCCGGGGATCACCACCGACCACGTCGTCCACCTGGTGCAGCGGCTGCTGTCGGGGCCGCCGGACGCCGCGCCCGTCCCGCTGGACGAGCTGTGACCGCCGTCGAGGTCACGCCGTCGCAGCGGTACCGCGACAGCTTCCCGGTCCCGGTCGAGGACTTCGCGATCGAGGGCATCGACGTCCTCGACGTGCCGCTGCACTCGGCGGTGCTGCCACCGTCGGAGCTGCACCCGGGCGGCAGCGGGCTCGGCTACGGCGCCACCCGCGAGGAGGCCCGCACCGGCGCGATGGGCGAGATGGCGGAGATGGCGCTGTCGCTGCGGGCGCACCGGGGCGTGGCCCGCGAGGAGGGCTCCTACGCCGAGATGGCCCGCCGGCACGGCCGCGACCGGGTCGCCGACCCGCGCACCCTCTGCCTGGAGGCGGGCAGCCCGTACGACGACGACCGGCCGCTGCAGTGGCTGCCGATGACCCGGCTGCGCGACGGCGAGCGGGTGCTGGTGCCCGCCGAACTGGTGGCGTCGGCGCCCGACGACCTGCCCGGCGCTCCCCCGCCCGGCGGCTGGCTCACCACGGTGATCACCAACGGGCAGGGCGCGGCGTTCGACGCCGACCGGGCGGTCACCCACGCGCTGCTGGAGGTGCTGCAGCGGGACGGCAACGCGACGGCGTTCCGCGCGATGGACCGCGGCGTCGTCGTCGACCTCGCCGGGCTGACCGACCCCGACGCGCTGGCGCTGCTCGACCGGCTCGACGCCGCCGGCATCGACGTCGCGGTGAAGCTGGCGTCCACGGAGTTCGGCGTCGTGGACGTGTACGCGGTCGGCTGCTCGCGGGACGGCTCGGAGCCGGTGCCGGTGATGGCCACCGCGTGCGGGGAGGCCGCGCACCCCGACCGGGACACCGCCGTCCGCAAGGCGCTGCACGAGTTCGCCTCGGCGCGCAGCCGGAAGGCGTTCATGCACGGGCCGTTCGACGTCGTCCTGCCGGCGACGCCGCCGGGCTACCTGGAGCACTGGCGCACCGGGCACCCGCCGGAGCGGCTGGTCGAGGAGGACCGCGCGCTGCAGGCGATGCTGGCCTGGACCCGGATGGGCACCGGCGCGCTGGTCGACCTGCTGCAGGACACCGTGCTGTCCCGCCGGTCCACCGTGGCGCTGGCCGACCTGCCCACGTGGTCCGGGGACGATCTGCACGCGCACGTCACCGGGGCGGTGCAGGCCGCCGGGCACGACGTGCTGGTGGAGCTGCAGCCCTCGGCCGGCGACGCGGTCGCGGCGAAGGTGCTGGTGACCGGCCTGGAGGTCGAGACGATGTCCTACGGCCGGATCGGCGAGCGCGGCGTGCGCCGGCTGCTGGAGCGGGACGACCCGCTGGTGGCCGTCGGGGCCGACCCGGGCGGCTGGGCGCGGGTGCACCTGACCGCCGGCGCCGAGGAGCGCCTGGGCGGGCCGGCCTGGTTCGACCGCGCCGGCGCCGACCGGCGGGTGGGCGCGCTGTACGCGCTGTACCGCGAGCCGGGCCGGCACGTGGTGGCCGAGGTCCTGGCCTCGTGACCGAGCCTGCGAGGTCACACGACCCACGGAGCACCGCCCTGCGCTACGCCTACAACACCAACGGGCTGACCTCGCACCGGCTGTCGGACGCGCTGCCCTTCCTCGCCGACTGCGGCTACGCGGGCGTCGCCCTCACCCTCGACGTCGTCCACCTCGACCCGTTCGCGCCGGACGCGTTCGCGCAGGCCGAGGAGGCGCGGGCGCGCTGCGACGAGCTCGGGCTGGGCGTGGTGGTGGAGACCGGCGCCCGGTTCCTGCTCGATCCGCGGGCCAAGCACGAGCCGACGCTGGTCACCGCCTCGGCCGAGGGCCGCGCGCGGCGGCTCGCCTACCTGCGGCTGGCCTGCGACCTCGCCGAGGTACTGGACGCCGAGGCGGTCAGCTTCTGGGCCGGCGTGCCGAAGCCGGGCGTGGACCGCGACGCCGCGTGGGGCTGGGTGGTCGACGGCGTCCGCGCGCTGGTCGACAGCCACGGCGGCCGCTCCTACGCCCTCGCCGTCGAGCCGGAGCCGGGCATGCTCGTCGAGGACTGCGACGGCTGGGCGCGGCTGGCCGACGAGGCGCCGGGCACCGCGCTGGCGCTGGACACCGGGCACTGCGTCGTCGCCGGGGCGTACGCGCCGGAGGAGGCGGTGACCCGGTTCGCGCCGCACCTGGGCACCGTGGCCGTCGAGGGCATGCGCCGCGGCGTGCACGACCACCTGCCGCTCGACGAGGGCGACGTCGACCTGCCGGCGGTGCTGCGCGCGCTGCGGGAGGCGTCGTTCGACCGGCTGGTGACGCTGGAGCTGTCCCGCGACGGGCACCGCGCGCACGAGATGGTGCCGCGGTCGATCGAGACGCTGCGGAAGGCGGAGGCCCTGGCGTGAGGACCTGCTTCGTCAGCCGGCGCTACTGGCCCGCGGTCAGCGGGATGAGCGTCTACGCGGAGAACCTGCTGCGGGAGCTGGTCGCGCTCGGCCACGAGGTGGTGCTGGTCAGCCAGTACCGCGACGACGAGGCCGGCACCCGCGTCTACGGCGGCGGCCCGCCCCCGGCCGACCGCGTGCCCGCCGGCGTCGAGGTGCACGCGCTGCCCAGCCGCGGGGAGACCGTCGTCCCGGCCGACTGGGAGGGCGACGTCGCGGAGATCGTGCGCACCGTCGTCGGCCTGCACCGCGAGCGCCCGTTCGACGTGCTGCACGCCCAGTACGGCTACCCGCCGGGGCTGGCGGTGCTGGCCGCCGCGCGGGAGACCGGGCTGCCGGCGGTGGTGAGCATCCAGGGCGGCGACGGGCACTGGGTGGGCACCTGCTGCGCCACGCACGCGCACGCGATGCGCGCCGTCGTCGGCTGCTCGTCGGCGGTGCTCATCGGCAGCGCCAGCTTCCGCGACGAGGTGGTCGGCAACCTCGGCAGCGACCCGGCGCGGTTCACGGTCGTCCCGGGCGCCACGGACACCCGCCGGTTCACCCCGGCCGAGCGGCCGCTGGGCGCGCTGCAGGACCCGCCGGTGCTGCTGTTCCACGGCCGCGTCGACCGCCGCAAGGGCGTGCTCGACCTGCTGGAGGCGCTGCCCGGCGGCGTCCGGCTGGTGGTCTCCGGCATCGGCCCCGACCTGGACGAGGCCCGCGCCCGCGCCGACGGGCGGACGACGTTCCTCGGCTACGTCCCGCCCGACGAGGCGCCCGCGGTGTACCGCTCGGCCGACGTCTTCGTCAGCCCGACCTACAGCGAGGGGTTCTCCAACACGCTGCTCGAGGCGATGGCCAGCGGGCTGCCGACGGTGAGCACCGACAGCGTCGGCGTCGTCGACTGCCTGCGCGACGGCGAGAACGGGCTGCTGCACGCGCCGGGCGACGTCGCCGGGCTGCGCGCGGCGCTGGACCGGCTGCTCACCGACGGCGCGCTGCGGCAGCGGCTGGCGACGGCGGCGCTGGAGGAGGTGCGCCGGCTGTACTCGTGGCCGGTGCTGGCCACCTCGATCGACGACGTGTACCGGTCCGTGGCCGGGTCCACGCCGTCCGTCGACTGGACGATGCCGCCGACGGTCGACCTCTCCTGCCGGTTCCGCGCCGCGGCGCACCTGCTGTGAGGGTGACCGCGGTCAGCCCGCACCTCGACGACGCCGCGTTCTCCGTGGGCGGCACCCTCGCCGCGCTCGCCGACGCCGGGCACGAGGTCACCGTGGTCACCTGCTTCACCCGCAGCGTGCCCGACCCCGGGGGCTTCGCGCTGGCCTGCCAGCTGGACAAGGGCCTGCCCCCCGACGTCGACTACATGGCCCTGCGGCGGGACGAGGACGCCGCCGCGACGGCGGTGCTCGGCGCGACGCCGCTGCACCTGGACCTGGCCGAGGCGCCGCACCGCGGATACGACGGCGCGGCGGACCTGTTCGCCGGCGTGCACGAGGACGACGACGCGTGGCTGGACGTGCGGGCCGCGCTGACCGGCCTGCCCGGCGACGTGTGGCTGGCCCCGCAGGCGCTCGGCGGGCACGTCGACCACCTGCAGGTGCTGCGCGCCGTGGCCGGGACGGGCCGGTCGGTGCTGTGGTGGCGCGACTCGCCGTACGTGCTGCGCGACCCGGACGCCGTCCCCGGACCCGACCTGCCCGGCGGGCTGACCCCGGTGGAGCTGCCGCAGGACCTCGGCCGGCGGGCCGACGCCTGCGCCTGCTACGCCACCCAGCTCGGCTTCCAGTTCGGCGGCGTGGACGCGATGCGGACCGCGCTGGCGGGCCTGCCCGAGGTGCTGCTCGCCGACGACGAGGCCCGGGAGCTCGCCCTCGGGGTGGTGTCCCCGGCCCGCTAGTGCTCTGCCCACCGTCGTGGGCAGAGCACGACCGTGCGCGCGAGCACTCACCGGGACTGCAGCGCCCGCCAGGAGGTCCGCGCGCTGCCGACCACCTCGCGCAGGGTGCCGCGGGCGCGCCGGCCCGCCGGGGCGCCGCCGGGCCCGCCCGTCAGGTGAGCCGCTGCTCCAGGTGGACCGAGACCTCCTGGCCCGCCGCGTCCTTGCCGATCGCCCGGCACAGCGCCTTCCGCAGCGGCAGCCAGTGCGGCCCCTCCCCGAGGGCATGCAGGTGGCGGTGAAGGGGTGACCGTCGATCGTGCCGCCCACCTCCACCGCCGTCCGGGTGTCGAACAGCTCGGCCGAGCCGGGTGCCGGTCCGGACCGCGCCGGCGCGCCGGACTCATCGCCGAGGTCAGGCGGCCTCGCCGGCCTCGGCCTCCTCGATGCCGCGGATCACCCGCGCCAGGCCGGCGGTGCCCAGCGGGACGGCGTCGAGCCAGGAGCGCAGCACCGCCACGCGGCGCCCGTCGGACATGACGGGCTCGGCGCGGAGGCGGGCGTCGAGCGCGGCGACGGCGCCGTCCTGGGCGGTGGTCAGCGCGCACAGGTAGGCCAGCAGGTGGCCGACGAGGTCGCGGGTCTCGTCCGCGTCCAGGGTGTCGACGGCGGCCCACACGCCGGCGCCGTCGTCACGCACCCGCTGCACCCAGGCGAAGACGTCCTCGGGGGTCACGCTCACGGTCCCCTCCTCCACTGGCTCGGGAGCCGTCCACTGTGGGACCCACCCCTGCCCGCGGGGGCGTGTCGTGCCGCCGGCAACACGGAGTTCACGACTCCCGTCCCACCCGTCGCGCCCGGGAACCCCGTTGCCGCACCGGTCGCCGCCCTGCGACCGTGACGGCCCAGGGATCCAGCGCCGTCCCGAGAGCGGAGGTCGCCGTGACTGACGAGGCCGTGACCGACGAGGCCGTGACCGTCTACTACAAGCCGGGGTGCCCCTACAGCACCACGTTGCGGGCGAAGATGGCCGCCACCCGGCTCCCCCACCGCGCGGTGCGGTTCGCCGACGACCCCGTGGGGGCCGCCGAGGTCCGGGCGCGCCACCCGCAGGGCTGGGAGGTCTCGCCCACCGTCGTCGTCGGCGGCCGGTACCTGACCAACCCGAGCCTGCGCGAGGTCCGGGCGGCGATGGCCGCGCACTGACGGCGGGCGCGAGGGACCGGGACCGTCCCCGGGCGCCGCTACGCTCCGCGCCACCTCGACCCCCGGTGGGAGGAGCCGTCGTGATCCGCACCTACCCGCACGGCGTGACCTGCTGGATCGACACCGAGCAGCCCGACCCGGCCGCCGCGGCCGCCTTCTACGGCGCCCTGTTCGGCTGGGAGTTCGCCGAGGCGGTGCCGCCCGGCGCGCCCGGCTCCTACCTCGTCGCGACGCTGGACGGGCAGGACGTCGCCGCCGTCGGGCCCGGCGACGGCCCGCCGGCCTGGAACACCTACGTCGCGGTCGACGACGCCGACGCGACCGCCGCCGCGGTGCCCGGACTGGGCGGCACGGTGCTCTCCGGCCCCGAGGACGCCGGCCCGGGCGGGCGGACGGCGACCTGCCTGGACCCGCAGGGCGCGGCGTTCCGGCTGTGGCAGGCCCGCCGGCGCCCGGGCGCGCAGCTCACCAACGTGCCGGGCACCTGGAACTTCTCCGACCTGCACACCTCCGACCGCGCCGCCGCGATGGCCTTCTACCGGCCGCTGTTCGGCTGGCGCGACGTCGACATGGCCCAGGACGCCGGCACGATGCTGCAGGTCCCCGGCTACGGCGACCACCTGGCCGCGACCGTCGACCCGGGCATCCACGAGCGGCAGGCGTCCGCGCCGCCCGGCTTCGCCGACGTGATCGGCGGCCTGCTGGTGACCGGCGACGAGCCGCCGCACTGGCACGTCGTGGTCACCGTGGCCGACCGGGACGGGTGCGCGGCCACCGCCGAGCGGCTGGGCACCACCGTGCTGCGCACGGCCGAGGACACCTGGACCCGCACCGCCTTGCTGCGCGACCCGCAGGGCGCCGAGCTCACCGTCAGCCAGTTCACCCCGCCCGACGGCGACTGGTGACGGGCGGCCACTGACGCCGCCCGCCGCCACGGTGCCCGGCACGCGCGGCGGGTCGCACAGGACGGGCGGCAGCGAGCGGTCTCCGGGGGTCACCCGTGGGCCGGCTCGGTGGACCCGGTCCTCGGCGCCGGCTCCGCGACCTCGCCGCGCGGATCGACTGGGACGCCCCCGGCCCGGCATGATCGGCGCATCCCCCTGCTGACCTCCGAGAGGGGAACCGTGTCCGCACCACCCCGCACACCCGCCGCCGTCCCGGCCTCCCGGGCGACCCCCGGCGCGCTCGACGGCAGGGTCGCCGTCGTCACCGGCGCCAGCAGCGGCATCGGCGCCGCGACGGCGCGCTCGCTGGTGGCCGCCGGCTGCCGCGTCGCGCTGCTGGGCCGTCGCGGCGACCGCCTGCAGGCCGTCGCCGACAGCACCGCCGACCCCGGCCGCACCCTCACCGTCGCCGCCGACGTCTCCGACGGGCTCGACCTCGCCGACGCCCTCGACGCCCTGCACGACCGGTTCGGCCCGGCCGACCTGGTCGTCGCCGGCGCCGGCGTGCTCACCGGCGCGCCGTTCGAGGACGGCGTGCCCGCCGAGTGGATCGAGATGATCGACGTCAACCTCGGCGGCATCCTCCGGACCGCGCAGACCTTCGCCCGCGACCTGCTGGCCACCGCCGAGGACGGCCGCCCGGCCGACCTGTTCCTCATCGGCGCGCTCGCCGGCCAGGTGCGCTTCCCCGGCTATGCCGTCTACTCGGCGGTGGAGGCCGCGGTCGCCCAGCTGGCCCGGGCGCTGCGCGCGGAGTACGGCCGCCGCGGCGTGCGCGTGCACGTCGTCGCCCCCGGCCTCACCGACACCGACCTCGGCTCCGAGATCAGCCACGACGGCACCGCGCGCGGCTGGGCCGAGCACCGCGAGGTCGTCGTCCCGATGGACCCCGACGACGTCGCCCGCACCGTGCTGTTCGGCGCCGGCCTGCCGCCGCGGGTCAACGTCGCCGAGCTGCTCGTGCTGCCCACCCGCCAGGACCCCTACCTGCCCACGCGGCGCGGGACGGGGGTCCGGTGAGGGGCACCCCGCGGGGTGAGCTGGAGCGGCCCTCGGCGCTCGGCCGGGTGCTCCGGCTGGTCGACTCCGACGCCGCGGCCGCCGCCGTGCTGCTGGCCGCGACGGTCGTGGCGCTGGTGTGGGCCAACGTGCCGGGCTCGACCTACGAGGAGACCTGGCACACGCCGTTCGCCGTCAGCCTGGGCGACACCGTCCTCGAGATGGACCTGCGGCACTGGGTCAACGACGCGCTGATGGCGCTGTTCTTCTGCCTGATCAGCCTCGAGGTCAAGCGGGACCTGGTGCTCGGCGAGTTCCGCGACACCCGGCGGATCCGCATCCCGGTCGTCGCCGCGCTGGCCGGCCTGGTCGTGCCCGCCCTGGTCTTCCTCGCGGTGACCGGGCTGAGCGACCAGCCCGGCGAGGCGCGCGCCGCCTGGGGCGTGGTCATCTCCACCGACACCGCGTTCGTGCTCGGCCTGCTCGCGGTCGTGGGCCGCGCGGTGCCGGTCAACCTGCGCGCGTTCGTGCTCGCGCTGTCGGTCGTCGACGACGTCGGCGCGCTGGCCGTCATCGCCGTCGCCTACACCGAGGACCTCACCCTGCTGCCGCTGGCGGTGGCGGGCGTCGGGCTGGTCGCGGTGGTCTGGCTGCGGCGGATGCGGGTGTGGCGCGGCGGGGCGTACCTGCTGGTCGCGGTGCCGGTGTGGCTGGGCGTGCTGGCCTCGGGCGTGCACCCGACGGTGGCCGGCGTCGCGATCGGCCTGCTGCTGCCGGTCTACCCGCCCAGCGCGGACGAGGTGGACGCCGCCGAGGCCGCGGCCCGGGACTACGGGCGGACGCCGACCTCCAGCGGGGCGCACCGGGCGGTGCTGAGCCTGACCCGGTCGGTGTCGATCAACGAGCGCGGGCAGCGGCTGTTCCGGCCGTGGGTCAACCTGGCCGTCGTCCCGGTGTTCGCGCTGGCCAACGCCGGCGTCGTGCTCAGCGCCGAGACGCTGTCCGCCGCGGCGACCTCCGGCCTGACCTGGGCGATCGTGATCGGGCTCGTCGTCGGCAAGGTGGTCGGCGTGACCGCCGCGTCGACGGCCGCCGTCCGGCTCGGGATCGGCCGGCTGCCGTCGGGGCTGTTCCCGCGGCACGTGTTCGCCGCCGGCGTGCTCAGCGGGATCGGCTTCACGATCTCGCTGTTCATCATCGACCTGGCCCTCGACGACGAGGCGCTGGCCGCGCAGGCGCGGATCGGCGTGCTGGGTGCGTCGGTGATCGCGGCGCTGCTGGCGCTGGGCGCGGTCGCCGTCGTCCGGGCGGTCGACCGGTCCCGGCTGCCCGGCCGGCAGCGGCTGGCCCGGCCGGTGAGGGCCACGCGCGACCACGTCCGCGGGCGGGTCGGCGCGCCGATGGAGCTCGTCGTCTACGCCTCGTTCGTGTTCACCAACGCCGGGCGCACCGCCGAGGTGGTCGACGAGCTGCGGCAGGTCCTCGGCGACGACCTGGTCTTCGTGTACCGCCACCTGCTCACCGACGACCCGGCCTCGGCCCGCGCCGCCGAGGCGGCCGAGGCCGCGGACGCGCAGTCGAGGTTCTGGCCGATGCACGACGCGCTGGCCGCCCGGGCCGGGCGCCTGGACGACCGGGCCATCCGCCGCTGCGCCGTCGACGCCGGGCTCAACCTCGCCCGGGTCGACGACGCCGTGGCCTCCGGCGTGCACGCCGCGCGCGTCCGCGAGGACGACGACGACGCCCGCGCGATGGCCCTCGACGAGCCGCCGCGGTTCTTCGTCAACGGCCAGCTCTACGACGGCCCGCTCGACGTCGGGCCGATGCGGACCGCGCTGGAGCAGACCGCCGGGCGGTCGCGGGTGCGGGCGGCCGCGCCGGCGGACGCGCCGGCCGAGGACGCGCTGCCGGTGCGGCAGCCGGCGGTGCGCGAGCCGGTCGACGCGGAGCCGGTGGCGTGACCGCGCCGGGAGGGGTGCGCCCGGTCGCCGGCCGCCGCGCCGTCGTCATCGGGCTGCCGCTGATCGCCGACGCCGTGGTCGCCGGGCTGGCCGCGGCGGGGGCGGTGGTCGAGCAGGTCGGCTCCGCGCGCGACGTGCTCGCGGCCGCGGACGGCGTGCGCGAGCGGCTGGGCGGTGTCGACCTGGTGGTGGCCGTGCTGGGCGGCGTCGGCGGGGGCCCGTTCGGGCTGTCGCCGGCCGAGCGGTGGGCCGAGATCATCGAGCAGGGCGCCGGCGACGCGGTGCTGGCGGCGCGCGCGTTCCTCGACGACCTGCTGACCGCGGCGGCCAACGACTCCGCCGCCGACCTGGTGCTGGTCGGGTCGGCCGCGGCGTCGGAGCTGGTGCCCGCGTTCGCCGTGCACGCCGCCACGGCCGCCGGCGCCGCCCAGCTGGCCCGCACGCTGCGGCTGGAGCTCGGCGGCACCCTGGTGCGGGTGCGGCACGTCGCCGTCGGCTGGGTGTCCCCCGGCGCGGCGGCCGACGGCGGGACCGCGCTGCTGCCCGAGGACGTCGCGCAGACCGTGCTGTTCACCCTCACCCTGCCCCCGACGACGAACGTCGCCGAGGTGTCGCTGCTGACCACCCGCAGCGGCTGAGCGATGAGTCCGCGGGCCGGCGCCGGTCTCCCCTGCACCCCAGGGCGAGGAGGCGGACGGTGGACGAGCGGTTCAGGGCGACCCCGCGGAGGAGCCCGGCACCCGGCGGGTGGACCTACCTGGTGTGGCCGGAGTCGGTGCGGGTGCTCGGCACGCACGGGCTGGTGGAGGTGGCCGGGACGATCGACGGCGAGCCGTTCCGCAGCTCCTCCACGGCACTCGGCGACGGGACGCACGAACCGCCCGTGGCCGCCGGGATCCGGACGGCCATCGGCAAGCAGGCCGGCGACGAGGTCGAGGTGCACCTGCTCGAGCGGATCGAGCCCGGGGAGCGGTCGTGAGGCCGCTGCGCGTCGCCGCCGCGGCCGGGGCGTCGTTCGCCGCGAGCTCGGCCTGGTACACGGCCTTCGGCGAGCGACTGGCCCGGCTCGACGAGGCCTACGCGCAGCCCGGCCCGTCCCCGGCGGTGATCGCGCCGGTGGAGCTGGCCCGCAGCGGGGTGGTCGCCGCCGGGGTGTCGGTGCTCGCCGACCGGCTGCCGGTCCGCGGCCCGCGCGCGGCGCTCACGCTCGGCGCCGGCCTGTGGGCCGCGTTCCCGCTGGTGCTGCTCACCGGGTCGGTCGTCCACGAGAAGGTGCCCTGGCAGCAGGCCGCCATCCACGCCGGCGACTGGCTGGTCAAGCTGCTGCTGGTCTCCACGGTCGTCGGCCGCGACGGCTGAACGTGTGCGCCGGCGCCGTGTTGCGGGGGCCGGGACGCGGCGCCGGCGCACACGCTCGCGGTCAGCCGGCGACGGCGGCCCCCGCCCGGGAGCGGTCCCGCCACTCCCGCGGGCTGACGCCGTACCCCGCCCGGAACCGGCGGGCGAAGTAGGAGGCGTCGGTGAAGCCCCAGCGCCGGGCGACCGCGGCGATCGAGCGGTCACCCGGCCGGGCCAGCTCCGCCCGGGCGCCCTCCAGCCGCTGCGCGATGACCTCCTGCTCGAGGCTGAACCCGGCGGCGGCGCAGATCCGGTACAGCTGCCGCACCGACACCGCGTGCGCCCGCGCGACGCGCTCGGCGTCCAGGTCCGGTTCGGTCAGGTGCTGCCGCACGTAGCCCCGCACCCGGGCCGGCAGGGTCTCGGCGAGCACGTCGCCGGCGCCGCGCGCGCCGTCGGCGGCCGAGGCCAGCAGCGCGCGGGCCAGGTCGACCGTCGCCGACGCCAGCGAGTGCACCAGCGGCTCGGCGGCGAGCAGCGCGACGTCGCGGGTCAGCTGGGTGACGTGCGTGCGCACCAGGCCGTACAGCGGGCTGCGGGCGGCGACCGGCAGGGCCCGCCGCACCGTGTCGATCGGCAGGCCGAGGGAGGCGGCCGGGATGCGCAGCGCCCGGCAGACGCCGCGCCCGGACCAGGCGTACTCGTAGGCCGAGGACACCTCGCTGAACGACAGCTCGCCGGCGGTCACCAGCCGGCGGGAGCCGAACTGCTCCTGCCGGGCGGTGCCGGTCTCCTGCACGGCGAGGGAGAGCACCGGCTCCGGGTCGGCGCGGGCGTGGCGGGCGGTGCGCAGCAGGGTCACCTCGCCGGTCAGGTCCAGCCGCAGCACCGACACGCCCGCCAGGTCCCAGCCGTCGAGCCGGGCCCGGGCCGGCGCCGCGGGGTCGGGGAAGCGGATCCGCGAGGACATCGTCGCCTCGAGCAGGTCGGCCACCCGCGCGGGACGGCGGTCGGCGGCGGCGAGGGCGTCGGTGTCGACGAGGGTGGCCACGGGGCCTCCAGGGTCGGCGGGAACGTCGGCGGGCGGGTCGGCGTCGTCGCCTCGGCGCCGATCCTGGCCGGGGACGGGTGGCGGCGGAAGCCCGTCGCCCCGGTGAGCTCGGCAGCCTGGGTCCGGCACCGGTCACGCAGGGCACAGCCGGAGCCGCGGGCGCGGCCCTAGCGTCCCCGGCGTCCGCGGCCCGGTCGGGTGGCCGCACCCCCTCCCGGAGGCCCACCGTGACCGCTGCCGCCCCCGTCCCCGTCGTCCTCGTGCACGGCCTGTGGCTGCACGCCGACAGCTGGGCGCCGTGGCTGGAGCTGTTCGCCGCCCGCGGCTACGACCCGGTCGCGCCGGGCTGGCCGGGTGAGCCGGCGACCGCCGAGGAGGCGCGGGCGCACCCGGAGGCGGTCGCCGGTGTGGGCATCGACGACGTCACGCAGCACGTCGCCGACGTGATCGCGCGGCTGCCCGCGGCGCCGGTGGTGGTGGGCCACTCGTTCGGCGGGCTGATCGCCCAGAAGCTGCACGGCATGGGCCTGACCCGCGCCTGCGTGGCGCTCTCGCCGGCCCAGTTCCGCGGCAACCTGGTGCTCCCGCCGGTGCAGCTGCGCACGGCCTGGCCGGTGCTGTCCCGTCCCGGCCTGCGCTCGGGGACCTGGGCGCACACGCCGGACAGCTGGGCGCGCGGCTTCGCCAGCGCGGTGCCGCGCGAGGAGGCCGACCGCCTCTGGGAGGCCTACGCGATCCCCTCCCCCGCGCGACCGCTGTTCCAGGCGGGCTTCGCCGCGTTCACGCCGCGCAGCGAGGCCACCGTCGAGACCCGGCGGGAGCGCGGGCCGGTGCTGGTCGTGGCCGCCGGGCGCGACCGCACCGTGCCCGCGGCGGCCTCGCGCGCCGCGTACCGGATCCAGCGCCGCCACGGCACGGGCGTCACCGAGTTCGTGGCCTTCCCCGACCGCGGGCACTCGCTCGGCGCGGACTCCGGCTGGGAGGAGGTGGCCGGCACCGTGCTCGCCTTCCTGGCCCGCCACGGCGTCGGCGCGCCGTCCCCCGAGCCGGTGGAGGAGGTGCACTGAGGTCCGGGCCGCCGCTGCGGGCTCCCGTGATCGGCACGGGTGGCGCCGGGACGACCGGGGTAGGGCCGCCCGGACGGCAGCGCCGGGCCATCCTGGCCCGGCCCCGAGAAGTGGGGAGGCGACCATGGCACTGCCCGAACGGGACTCCGTTGTCGACTGGGTCGGCAGGACGGTGGTCGACCGGCACGGCGCGGAGATCGGCACGGTGACGCACCTGCTCGCCGACGAGGGGACCGGCCGGCCGGAGTGGCTCTACGCGGACATGGCCGGCACGACGGTCGTCGTCCCGCTGTTCGACGCGACCGGCGAGGGCGACCGGGTGCAGGTGGTGGTCGACCGCGGGCTGGTCGACGGCGCCCCGCGCTTCGGCGACAGCCGCGAGCTGACCACCGAGCAGGAGTCCGCGCTCTACCGCCACTACGGCATCGAGGCGACCACCGAGACCTCCGAGACGCTGCTGCCGGCGCCCGACGCGGAGCCGCCGGCGACGACCGCCGTGGCGGTGTCCGGCGAGGAGGTGGCGCCCCTGCCCACGCCGGAGGCGGACGAGGAGCTCCCGCCCCCGCCGCCAGTGGCCCAGCCCGGCGACGACGACTTCGGTCGCGCCGACCGGCCGCAGGGCCGGTCCCTGGCCGCGCGCGCCGGCGGGGCCGCGGGCGGGCTCGCCGCGCTGCTGGCGCTGGGCGGCCTGCTGTTCGCGGTGCTGCGGCGACGCCGGCAGCCGGCGGCGACGGTGTCCCGCCGGGCCCGGCGCGGCGCGAAGGCCGCCCGGCGCACCGGGCGGGCCGCCGCCCGCCGGACCGGGCGGAAGGCCGCCCGCCAGGCGCGCGCGGTGCCGGCGGCCGGCCGGGCGCGGGTGGAGCACCTGGTGGCCGCGGCCGCGCCGGTGGTCGCCGACGCCGCCTCGTCGGTGCGGGAGGCCGCCCGCGGCGGCGCGTCCGCAGCCGGCCCCGTCGTGGCCGGCGCCGCACACCGCGTGAGCGAGGCGGCCCGCGGCGGCGCGTCCGCGGCCGGGCCGGTCCTGGCGACGGCCGCCCAGCGCGTCGGCGAGGTGACCCGGACCGGCGCCGCGGCGGCCGGCCCCCTGCTGGCCACCACGAGCCACGCGCTGCAGACCGGCGCCAGCGCCGGCGCGGAGGCCGCGAAGCAGGCCCTCGACGCCCTCCCGGAGCTCACGTCCACGGTGGTCGCCCGGGCCACCGAGGCCGGAACCGAGATCGGGCAGGCGGCCCTGCGCGCGGTCGCGCGGGTCGGCGGTGCGGTCGAGGCGGTGCCCGAGGAGGTCGCCGAGGTCGGCCACCGCATCCGCAAGCGCGGCCGGCGCGTCGCCCGGCTGTCCTCGCTGGGCGCCGGCCTGGGCACCGGCTACGTCGTCGGCGCCCGCTACGGCGACTACGCGCAGATCGAGCGGGCCGCCGCGCGCGTCACCGGCCGGGCCTGACCGTCGCACGGTGCCCCCCGGGGGGCGCCGCCCCCCGCACCCCGCGGCCCCGCCCCCTTGTGTGGCGGCCAACAAGAAACCTACCAGCCCCCGGGCCCCCCCCGCCCCCGCCACCCGGCCGCCCGCCCCCCCGGGGCGCCCCCCGCGCCCGCCCCCCGCGGCCACCGCCTCGTAGTGCCGCGGATCACATGAGCCCTAGCCTCCGGGGCGGTCCCTGCTCGCCCTCCCCGAGGTCAGGTGCACGATGAAGAAGCTCATCAACGACCCCGCCGACGTCGTCTCCGACGCCCTGCGCGGCATGGAGCTGGCCCACCCGGACCTGCTGCGGGTCGACCACGAGAACCGGGTGGTGTTCCGCCGCGACGCGCCCGTGCAGGGCAAGGTCGGCATCGTCTCCGGCGGCGGTTCCGGTCACGAGCCCATGCACGGCGGCTTCGTCGGCCGCGGCATGCTCGACGCCGCGTGCGCCGGGGAGGTCTTCACCTCGCCCGTGCCCGACCAGATGCAGGCGGCCACCGCGGGCGTCTACAGCGGCGCCGGCGTGCTGCACATCGTCAAGAACTACACGGGCGACGTCATGAACTTCGAGATGGCCGCCGAGATGGTCGCCGCCGAGAGCGGCATCGAGGTGGCCACCGTCGTGGTCGACGACGACGTCGCCGTCACCGACAGCCTCTACACCGCCGGCCGCCGCGGGGTGGGCACCACGGTGCTGCTGGAGAAGATCGTCGGCGCCGCCGCGGAGGAGGGCCGGCCGCTCATCGAGGTGGCCGACCTGGCCAAGCGGGTCGACGACGCCGGACGCAGCATGGGCATGGCGCTCACCTCCTGCACCGTCCCCGCCGCCGGGACGCCCACCTTCCAGCTGGGCGACGACGAGATGGAGATCGGCATCGGCATCCACGGCGAGCCCGGCCGGCGCCGGGTGCCGCTGGCCCCCGCCCGCGAGGTCGCCGCGATGCTGGTCGAGCCGATCCTCGCCGACCGCCGGTACACCGACGGCGTCATCTGCTTCGTCAACGGCATGGGCGGCACCCCGCTGATCGAGCTGTACGTCGTCTACGCCGAGGTGGCCGCGATCCTGGAGAAGGCGGGGATCGGGGTCGCCCGGTCGCTGGTCGGGCCGTACATGACCAGCCTGGAGATGGCCGGCTGCTCGGTGACCCTCCTGCAGGCCGACGACGAGATGCTGCGGCTGTGGGACGCGCCGGTGGTCACCCCGGGCCTGCGCTGGGGGGCCTGAGCGTGGCGGTGGGCGTGGCGGACCTGACCGCCTGGCTGCGCCGGTTCGCGGAGTCCGTGCACGAGCAGCGTGACCGGCTGACCGCGCTCGACGCCGCCATCGGCGACGCCGACCACGGCGCCAACATGGACCGCGGCATGGCCGCCGTCGTCACCACGCTGGACGACGCCCCGCCGGCCGACGCCGCGGCGCTGCTCAAGAAGACCGGCGCCACCCTGGTGAGCAAGGTCGGCGGGGCCAGCGGCCCGCTGTACGGGACGCTGTTCCTGCGGATGGCCGGCGCGGCCGGCGACGGCGACCTCGACGACGCCGCGTTCGCCCGGGCGCTGCGGGCCGGCCTGGACGGCGTGGTCGCCCGGGGCAAGGCCGAGGCCGGCGACAAGACGATGGTCGACGCGCTGGGCCCGGCCTGCGACGCCCTCGACGCCGCGGTGGAGGCGGGCAAGCCGCTGGCCGACGCGCTCGCCGCGGCGGCGGAGGCGGCGGCGCAGGGCCGGGACGCGACCGTGCCGATGGTCGCCCGCAAGGGCCGGGCCAGCTACCTCGGCGAGCGCAGCGCCGGGCACCAGGACCCGGGGGCGACGTCGACGGCGCTGCTGCTCGAGGCCGCCGCGGCGACCCTGGGACGGTCGTGAGCGTCGGCCTCGTCGTCGTCTCGCACAGCCGGGCGCTGGCCGACGCCGCCGTCGAGCTGGCGCGGCAGATGCTGCCCGGGCGGGAGCTCGCGATCGCCGTCGCCGCGGGCACCGAGGACGGCGGGCTCGGCACCGACGCCGCCGCGGTGGCCGACGCCGTCGGGCAGGCCGACTCCGGCGACGGCGTCGTCGTGCTCATGGACCTCGGCAGCGCGGTGCTCTCGGCCGAGACCGCGCTGGAGTTCCTCGACGACGACGTCCGGTCGCGGGTGACGCTCTCGCCGGCGCCGCTGGTGGAGGGGCTGGTCGGCGCGGTCGTGCTGGCGTCGACCGGCGCCTCCCGGGCGCAGGTCGCCGCCGAGGCCGAGCGGGGGCTGGCGCCCAAGCAGGCGCACCTGGCGTGACGCCCGGGACACGTGTGACGACGGCCTTCCCGCCGGGTCGTCGGCGGCCGATGAGCCGGGCATGCGCGCCAGCCACGTCGCCACCGCCGCCGCCCTCGCCACTGCCGCCTTCACCGCCGGCCTGACCGCCGCGTCCGCGCTGCACCGCCGCGCCGGCCGCCCGGTCCCGGCTCCCGCCGCCGTGACCGCTCCCGAGGTGGCCGCGACGCGGGACGCCGTCGTCCTGCCCTTCCCCCGCCCGGCGCTGCCCGCCGAGCGGGTCCCCGCGGCCCCCGCCGCCCGGCCGGCCCGCTGCGGCGACACCGGCGGGGTGACGAGGGCGGGCGCGCCGTGCGCCGCCCGGGCCACCGGCGGCGGCCGCTGCCACCACCACCCGCTGGCCGCCTGACATCGTCGGTCCCCCGCGGTAGACAGCCGGGGTGGGTGCGCGCCGGGGAGCCGAGGTGCTCGACCGGCGCGCGCTCGGCCGCGCCACGCTCGCCCGGCAGCTGCTGCTGCGGCGGGACGGGCGCGGCGTCCTCGACGCGGTCGACCACCTCGTCGGGCTGCAGGCGCAGGAGCCGCAGGAGCCCTTCGCCGGGCTGTGGTCGCGGCTGACGGCGTTCCGGCCGGCCGAGCTCGACGACCTGCTGGAGTCGCGCCGCGTCGTCCGCACGCTGCTCATGCGCCGGACGCTGCACCTGGTCACCGCCGGCGACTGTCTGAGCCTGCGCCCGGTGCACCAGGCGATGCTCGTCGCCCGGGCGCGCGGCACGCTCGGGCGCCGGCTGCCCGGCGTGGAGTTCGGCGAGCTGGCCGCGGCCGCGGAGCCGCTGTTCGCCGAGGCGCCGCGGCTGCTGTCCGAGGTGGGCCGGCTGGTCGGCGACCGCTGGCCGGACGCCACGGCCCGCGACCTCGGCGACGCGCTGTCCAGCCTGGTGCCGCTGGTGCAGGTCCCGCCCCGGGGGCTGTGGCGGCAGCGCGCCCCGGCCCGGAACACCACGGTGCGCGCCTGGCTGGGGCGCGACCCCGGGGACGGGCCGCCCGACGACGTCCTCGACGACCTGGTGCTGCGCTACCTGCGCGCGTACGGGCCGGCGGCGACCGCGGACCTGCGGTCCTGGTCCGGCCTGAGCGGTCTCCCGGCGGTCGTCGCCCGGCTGCGGCCGCGGCTGCGGACCGCCCGCGACGAGCGCGGTCGCGAGCTGCTCGACGTCCCCGACGGCCTCCTCCCCGACCGCGACGAGCCCGCGCCGGTGCGCTTCCTGCCCGCGTTCGACAACGCGGTCCTCGGCTACGACGACCGGTCCCGCCTGGTCGCCGACGAGCACCGCGGCCTGAGCGTGGCCGGCGCCCGCCTCGTCCTCGTCGACGGCACCGTGGCCGCCACCTGGACGACCCGCGACCGGGACGACGGCGGCGTCGCGCTGACCGTGCAGCCGCTGCGGCAGCTCACCCCGGCCGAGCGCGACGACGTCGAGGCCGAGGGCGCCGACCTCGCCGCCTTCCTCGGCGACGGCGTGCCCGGCGCGGTCGCGGTGACCGGCTGATCAGGCGGCCACGTCCCGCAGCGCACGCTCGAGCCCGTCGAGCACGAGGTCCAGGCCGTAGCCGAACTCCGCTCCGTAGTCGTAGCCGGGCCGCAGCACGTGCTCGGTCGTGAACTCCGCGAGGTGCGGGTAGCTCTCGGTGAACCGGACCATCAGCTCCGCCGCGAGCTCGGCGGTCTCCGCCGGCGTCTGGAACGGCAGCGCGCGCTCCTGCAGCGCGAAGCCGTACACGTAGCTGTCGATGGCCGAGTACGCGTGCGCCGCCAGCTCCACGGGGAAGCCGGCCGCGCGCAGGCAGCCGAGGACGGCGTCGTGGTGGGCGAGCGTCGCGTGCCCGGGCGAGCGCCGGGACTCCAGGAGCCCGACGGCCCACCGGTGCCGTGCCAGCGCCGCCCGCACGGCGTCGGCGCGCTCGCGCATCGCCGCCCGCCAGCCGGCCCCCGTGTCGGGCACCGGCACCTCGGCGAAGACGAGGTCGACCATGCCGTCGAGCAGGTCGTCCTTGCCGCTGACGTGGTGGTACAGCGACATCGCCTCCACCCCGAGGGCCTCCCCGAGCCGCCGCATGGTCAGCGCGCCGACGCCGTGCTCGTCCGCGAGCGCCACGGCGGCCTGCAGCACCCGGTCCCGGCTCAGCGCCTTCCCGTTCAGTCGGCGTCCCGGCACCTTGACGACCTTACGCCGTAAGGTGCAGCCTTACGGCGTAAGTCACCCGCGCGGAGGAGGAGCCATGTCCGGACAGTCCGCCGTCGTCCCGTCCCTGATGACCGCGGTGGTGCAGCAGCGCTACGGGCGTGATCCCGAGGGCCTGCTCGCCGTCGGGGAGGCGGCCGTGCCCCGGCCGGGCGAGGGCGAGGTCCTCGTGCGCGTGCTGACCTCCAGCGTCGACCGCGGCACCTGGCACCTGATGGCCGGTCTCCCCTACCCGGTGCGGGCGGTGTCGGGCCTGCGCCGGCCGAAGACGCCGAACCCGGGCGTGAGCCTGGCCGGGGAGGTCGTCGCCACGGGCAGCAGGGTCGCCGGCCTCGCCCCCGGCGACCGGGTGTACGGGATCGGCCGGGCCACGTTCGCGGAGTACGCCGTCGGGCCCGCCCGGAAGCTCGCGCCGCTGCCGCCCGGCCTCACCCCCGAGCAGGCCGCCACCGTGCCGGTGTCCGGGCTCGCCGCCCTGCAGGCGGTGCGCGACCACGGCCGCGTCGAAGCCGGGCAGCGGGTCCTGGTGCTGGGTGCGTCCGGCGGCGTGGGCGGCTTCGCCGTGCAGGTCGCGCGGGCCGCCGGCGCCGAGGTGACCGGGACGGCGAGCACCGCCAAGGTCGACCTCGTCCGCGGCCTGGGCGCGCACACCGTCGTCGACCACACCCGGCAGGACCCGCTGGACGGCGGCGTCCGCTACGACGTCGTCCTCGACACCGGCGGCAACCGCCCGCTGCGCGCGCTGCGCCGCGCGCTCACGCCGCACGGGCGGCTGGTGATCGTGGGCGGGGAGAACGGCGGCCGGTGGCTGGGCGGGACGGACCGCCAGCTGCGCGCCCAGGCGCTCTCGCCGTTCGTCGGGCAGCACCTGGGCACCTTCGTCTCCCGGGAGGACGGGGCGGACCTGCGGGAGCTCTCGGCGCTGGTCGGGGCCGGCGCGCTCACCCCCGCCGTCGACCGGGTGTTCCCGCTGGAGGAGGCGGCCGCGGCCGTCCGGCACCTCCTCGACGGCGCGGCGCGCGGCAAGGTGGCCCTCCGCGTCGCCGACTGACCTCACGCGTCGCGCCGGCGCAGCGCCCACCACGCCAGCAGCGCGGCGGCGGCCGCCCACAGCGTCAGGACGCCCAGCCCGGCGAGCGGTCCGAAGACGTCGACCGGGCGGGCGTGCAGGCGGACGGCGACCGCGCCGGCGCGGTCGGGCAGGAAGACCGCGGCCCGCTGCAGTCCGGGGACCAGCTCCAGCAGCGGCGAGACCAGGAAGAGGAACGGGACCAGCAGGCCCAGCGCGAGCGCCTGGTCGCGCAGCAGCAGGCCCGCGGCCGTGCAGACGACGGCGAGCAGCGTCGGGTACAGCGCGGCCGCGACGGTCGCGCGGAGCATCCCCGGCGTCGACAGGGAGACGCCCGGCGCGCCGAGCGACGCCTGGGTGACCAGCAGGGTGGCGACGGCGGTGACCGCGGCGGTCGCCAGCACCAGGCCCGCGCCGACGGTCAGCTTCGCGGCCAGGAAGGCGCCCCGCCGCGGCACGGCGAGCAGCGAGGTGTGCACGGTCTGCCGGGCGTACTCCCCCGCGGTCAGCAGCACCGCGAGCACGACCACCGCGACGTGGCCGAAGTTCAGGCCGTAGAAGGCGATCACCGCGGGGTCGTAGTCGGGTTCGGCGGCCTCGACGTCGCCGACCGCGGCGACGACGCCCACGCCGATGCCGGCGACCGCGACGGCGTAGACGAGCAGGGTCACCCACGTCGAGCGCAGCGTCGTCGCCTTGACCCACTCGGCGCGCAGCGCGCTCACGCCGTCTCCCCGGCCGGCGCGGTGAGCGCGAGGAAGGCGTCCTCCAGGGACCGGCCGTCGGCGCCGAGCTCCACCAGCGGGACGCCGTGCCGGGCCGCGACCGCGCCGACGGTCCGTGCGTCGACCCCGGCCACCCGCAGCGCGCCGTCGTCGGCGGGGGCCACGGTCGCCCCCGCGGCGGCGAGCAGGCCGCGCAGCCGCTCGGGCTCGGCGGTGCGGACCCGCACCCGCCGCCCGGTGTGCTCGGCGAGGAAGGCGTCCAGCGGCGTGTCGGCCAACAGCCGGCCCCGGCCGACCACGAGCAGCCGGTCGGCGGTGCGCGCCACCTCGCCCATGAGGTGGCTGGAGAGCAGGACGGTGCGGCCCTCGGCGGCGAGGTCGCGCAGGGTGGTCCGCAGCCAGCGGATGCCCTCGGCGTCCAGGCCGTTGGCCGGCTCGTCGAGCAGCAGGACCGGCGGGTCGCCGAGCAGGGCCGCGGCGACGCCGAGCCGCTGCCGCATGCCGAGCGAGAAGCCGCGGACCCGGCGGTCGGCGGCGGCGCGCAGGTCGACCAGGTCCAGGACGGCGCGCACCCGGGGCGCGGGCAGGTCGTTGCTCGCGGCCAGCCAGCGCAGGTGCTGACGGGCGGTGCGCCCCGGGTGGGCCGCGGCGCTGTCGAGCAGGGCGCCCACCGTCCGCAGGGGCGCGGCCAGGTCGGCGTAGGCCCGGCCGGCCACCGTCGCGGTGCCGGCGGTGGGCCGGTCGAGGCCGAGCAGCACCCGCAGCGTCGTCGACTTGCCCGCCCCGTTGCGGCCGAGCAGGGCGGTGACGCTGCCCGGCGGGACGTCGAAGGTGAGGTCGTCCACCGCGACGACCGGTCCGTACCGCTTGGTCAGGCTCCGCACCTCGATCACGGGCCCACCGTCGCGCCCGGCGCCGGCGGTGCGCCTCCCCCGCGGGGTCCGGCCGCCTCCCTCCCGCGCGGGAGGTCCGGACGGCCGGCGGCGCGCCATGATCGGGGCATGCGCGCGGTGCTCCGTCCGGTTACCAGCAGGTCGACCTGGACCCGCGCGGTGCACCTGGCCCTGGGCGCCTGGCTCGCCGTCGCCTGCGCGCTGGTGTGGCCCGGGCTGGACGACGCCTCGCCGCGCACCCTCGCCGGCCTCTACCTCGCGCCGCTGCCGCTGCTGGCGGTGCTGGCCTGCGTCCCGGCGGTGCGCCGCAGCGAGGGCGTGCAGGCGCGGGCGCTGCTGCTGCCCGGCGACGACGACGTGACGGTGGAGCCCGCCCGCACCTGGGCCGAGCGCGGCCGGCTGCTGGCCTGGCTGGTCGCCCGGGTGACGCTCGGGGTGCTCGCCGCGGAGGTCACCGCGCTCGCCGTGTGGGCGGTGGCGGCCCGGTGGCCGCTGGCGGTCGTGGTGGCGCCCGCCTGGGCCTACGCCCTCGCCGGGCTCGGCGCGCTCACCGCCGCGGCCGCCCGGGTGCTGCTGCACCCCTCGGCCGCCGAGCGGCTGGCCGCGGAGTGGGCCCGCACCGAGCGGCTGCTCGAGCGCACCCGGCTGGCCGCGGACCTGCACGACTCGATCGGCCACGCGCTCACCGTCACGCTGCTGCAGGCCGGCGCCGCCCGGGACGTCGCCGGCGCCGACCCCGCCTTCGCCGACCGCGCGCTCGCCGCCATCGAGGACAGCGCCCGCTCCGCGCTGGGTGACCTGGAGCGGGTCCTCGCGCTGCTGCGGGACAGCGCCCCGCCGCCGCGGGCCCCGACGCTGGCCGACGTCGACGCGCTGGTGCGCTCGGCCGAGGCGGCCGGGGCGCGGGTCGACGTCCGGGTGACCGGCGCGGTCGCGGAGCTGCCGGAGGTCCTGTCCCGGGAGGCCTACCGGATCGTGCAGGAGGCGCTCACCAACGCCCTCCGGCACGCCGGGCCCGTGCCCATGCGGCTGCGCGTCGACGCCGGCCCGCACGCGCTGGCGATCGACGTCGGCAACCCGGTTCCGGTGCCCGTGCCGGCCGCGACCGGCGGCAGCGGCGTCCGCGGGCTGCGCGAGCGCGCCGCCGGGCTCGGTGGCACCGCCGTCGCCGGGCCGGCCGACGACGGCTGGCGGGTCGAGGTGCGGCTGCCCCTGGCCGGGCCCGCGTGACGATCCGGGTGCTGCTCGTCGACGACGAGGAGCTGGTGCGCGGCGGGCTGCGGGCGGTGCTCGCCGCCCGCGACGACGTCGAGGTGGTCGGCGAGGCCGCCGACGGCGCCGTCGTCGTGCCGCTGGCCGCCCGGCTGCGTCCCGACGTCGTCGTGATGGACGTGCGGATGCCGCTGGTCGACGGCATCCAGGCCACCCGGGACCTGCGGCGCCGGCTGCCGGACCCGCCGCGGGTGCTGGTGCTGACGACGTTCGGCGACGACGAGAACGTCTACGCGGCCCTGTCCGCCGGCGCCGACGGGTTCCTGCCCAAGCGGGCGCGGCCGGCCGAGATCGCCGACGCCGTCCGGGTCGTCGCGCGGGGCGAGAGCCTGCTGTTCCCTGCGGCGATCCGGGCGCTGGCCGCGCGGCACGCGCCGGCGCAACGGGACCGGCCGGCGCCGGAGCTGACCGGGCGCGAGCGGGAGGTCCTGCTCCTGGTGGCGCGCGGGCTGTCCAACGGCGAGATCGCCGGCGAGTTGTACCTGGGCCTGCAGACGGTGAAGACCCACGTCAGCAGCCTGCTGCGCAAGCTCGGCGCCCGGGACCGGACCCAGGCCGTGATCGCCGCCTACGAGTCCGGGCTCGTCCCCCTGCGCTGACCTCCGGGTTGCCGGGGAGCAGGTCCTGGGCCAGGGTCGCCTCGCGGTCCCGGCCGGAGGAGGGTGCCCCGTGGAAGCCGACGTGATCGTCGAGATCCCCAAGGGTTCGCGGAACAGGTACGAGTACGACCACC
This sequence comes from Geodermatophilus sp. SYSU D01045, assembly GCF_054050295.1. NCBI lineage: Bacteria > Bacillati > Actinomycetota > Actinomycetes > Geodermatophilales > Geodermatophilaceae > Geodermatophilus > Geodermatophilus sp. SYSU D01045. The sequence goes on along the minus strand of NZ_JBJGZB010000013.1, from coordinate 133,456 downwards.
GGCTCGGCCGCATCCGGCTGCTCCGGATGCTGTTCACCGCCACCGGCTACCCCGGCGACTACGGGTTCGTCCCGGACACCCTCGCCGAGGACGGCGAGCCCATCGACGCCCTGCTGCTCCTCGGCGAGCCGACCTTCCCCGGCTGCCTCGTACGCGCCCGGGTCATCGCGGTGTTCTGGGTGCACGACGAGCGCGGCCCGGACGCGAAGCTGCTGTGCGTGCCGGCGAGCGACCCGCGGATGGAGCACCTGCAGGAGCTCGAGGACGTGCCCATCCACCAGGTCGCGGAGATCTGGCACTTCTTCGAGATCTACGAGGCGCTGACGCCGGAGAAGTCGGCGGAGACCCGCGGGTGGGAGCGCCGGGCGCAGGCCGTCGCGGCGCTGGAGGACGCGCGGCGGCGGTTCGCCGAGCAGGCCGCCGGTGGGACGGACGGGTGACGGGGGCTTCCGCCGGGACGGCCCGGACGCCAGGGTGACCGGGTGACCCAGGAGCTGCGGCTGACCACCACCCTCGCACCCCGCGGCCCGGCGGCCGCCATCGTGCTGACCGACGAGCAGGCCGCCGGCCTCGGCGGCGGCGCCAAGGCGTTCCCCGTCCGGGTCACCGTCAGTGGGGTGACCGTGGAGGGGCGGGTCGCGCGGATGGGCGGCGAGAACCTCATCGGGTTGAGCAAGGAGCGCCGGGCCGCCCTCGGGGTGGCCACCGGCGACACCGTCGACGTCGTCGTCGCCCCCGACCGGGCAGAGCGCACCGTCGAGGTGCCGCCGGACCTGGCCGAGGCGCTGGCCGCGGCGGGCGTGCGGGAGGCCTTCGACCGGCTGTCGCACACCCACCGCAAGGAGCACGCGCGGTCGGTGACCGACGCGAAGAAGCCGGAGACCCGCGCCCGGCGGGTGAGCGCCGTCGTGGCCGCCGTCTCGGGCTGAGGGGCTCCCCACTCGTTACGGACGATCTCGTCTCACCAAGGGCGGGCGGTCGCGCGCGCACGGTGACGGGCACACCCGCCCGGCTCCGGGCGGCAGGCCGGGTGCCTTCCGGGCCGGCCCGGGAGGCACCCACACTGTGCGCGCGCCCTGCGTCGGGCACCTGTCGCACCGGCGGCAGTTCCTCAGAGTCGAGGTGCTCCCATGACGCAACCCACCCCCTGCCCGATCCTCGATCTCACCCTCGGGCCGCTGGACCTGGACCTGCTGGGCCTCCACGTGCACCTCAACGAGGTGGTCCTCGACATCGAGGCGATCCCCGGCCCGGGCAACCTGCTGGGCAACCTGCTGTGCGCGATCGCCGGGCTCCTCGACGGCGTCGACCTCGGCGGCGTCCTGGGCAACCTGCTGCAGGAGCTGATCGACGCGATCATCCGCCTGCTCGAGGGCATCGGCGGGGGCGGCGGCGGAGGCGGCGGCACCGCGCCGGTCACGCAGCCGGCGGCGGCGTGACCGGCCCCGAGGACCCCGCGCCCGCGGCGGCCGCCGCAGCGGAGCTGGAACGGCTCCAGGAGCTGCTCCGGCGGGCCGGCCGGGAACGGGCCGACCCGGGCGAGGTCGCGCAGGCGGTCGGGGACTACTGGCGTCACCACGGCCCGGCGCTGCAGACGGCGGCGGCCGCCCTCGGCGACGCCGCGCGGGGGCAGCTGCTGGCCCAGCTCTACCGGATGCGGGACGAGCTCGGCCGGCAGCTGCAGGGTCAGCGCGCGTCGGCGCCCCGGCCGCCGGAGCCGGGGACCGCGGACGGGCCGGGCTGAGGCGCTCAGAGGGAGAGGACCAGCCCGCGACGCGGGTCGAGGTCGCCGTCGAGCAGCGCCGTCCACGCCTCGGTGAACGCCTGCGCGCCGGTGCGGTGCTCGACGGCGAGCAGCCCGGGCGCCCGGCTCGCGGCGAACTCCGGCCACGCGACCCCGATCCGGCGGGCGGACGACGGGTCTGCACCGGCCGCCGCGTCCGCCGCGGAGAACACCTCCGGCTCGGGCCCGGGCAGGCCGCTGCTCTCGAACGACGCCCGCGTCCAGTGCGTCGCGCCGACCACGACCGAGGCGCGCAGGACGCCCGCGGTGCGGCGGTGCACCGCCGCGCGCACGTCCGGGTCGCCGGCGAGGTCGACCAGCACGACGCCGCGGTCCACCGGCAGGGCCTCGACCTCCCCGTAGGTCAGCACCCGGTCGTAGAGGCCGAGCGCCGCGGTGGCCGCGGCGTGCCGGGACGACGTCAGCCCGACCAGCGCCGGCGGGTCCCCGTGCGCCCGGAGCGCCGCCGCGGTGCACACGGCGGTCCGGCTCGACGCCGAGGTCAGGACCACCACCCCGGGCCCCTCCCGGGCCACGCGGTCGGCGAGCAGCCACCCGGTCTGGAACAGCGGCCGCAGCACCGCCGCGACGTCGTCGTGCTCCGGCGGGAAGCCCGCCTCCGGCAGGGCGCGGGCGTAGCGGGCGTAGACCCGGGGCAGGGAGGCGCGGGCGGCCGAGCGGTCGGCCAGCCCACCCGGGCCCGCGGCCACCTCGAGGGTGACCCGGCTCGACGACGGCCAGAAGCCGAAGAAGCGGTCCCCCGCGGCGACGCCGTCGACGCCGGAGGCCGTGGCCCGGCCGAAGCCCCAGACCGGGACCCGGCCCCAGCCCTCCGGCGCGGGGAAGTGGTCCCAGTACCGCCAGGAGTCGCCCAGGACGGCGTAGGTGAGGTTGTTGGCGGTCAGCCCGAAGCGCTCGACGGCGAACTGCACCGAGCCCGCGGCCGCCTCGGTCCGCAGCGGCTCCCCCGGGTCGCAGCGCACGGTCCGCAGGTCGTCGCGCCGGACGAGGACGTCGACCACGTCGCCCCTCCCCTCTCGTGGCGAGCCGGCGCCGGGCTCCCCCGGCGCCGGCCGGTGGATCTCACGCGCGGCGCGCAGTGAGCAGCAGGTACTCCCAGTCGAGGACGACGCCGTCGGTGCCGCGGTCGTACCGGGCGGCCAGCGCGGCGAGGTCGTGGTCGAGCGCGGCGACCCGCTCGGGGTCGTCGCCGACGTTGCGGTAGGTCGCGATCGTCGGCCCGTAGACCGTCTTCCACGAGTCCCGCCACGCCTCCGGCGACGGGTAGCCGCCGACCGTCACGGTCTGCCGGCGGGCGACGACGTCGGTGACGCGGTCGCCGAGCAGGTCGCGCACGTGCTGCTCGTCGCCCCACAGCGGCGGCGGCTGCGCGCCGGGCGGCGGCGGGGGCGCGTAGGGCCTCATGGTCCGGAACATCTCGCCGACGAAGCCCTCCGGCGTCCAGCTGACCAGCCCGATCCGCCCGCCGGGGCGGCACACCCGCACCAGCTCGTCGGCGGCCTGCCGGTGGTGCGGCGCGAACATCACGCCGACGCAGGAGAGGACGACGTCGAAGCTCGCGTCCGGGTAGGGCAGCGCCTCGGCGTCGCCCTCCTCCCACGTCACCTCGGCGCCCTCGCTGGCGGCGAAGGCGCGGCCGGCCGGGAACAGCTCCGGCGTGAGGTCGGAGGCCACGACCTCGGCGCCGGTCAGCGCGGCGGGCACGGCGGCGTTGCCCGTGCCGGCCGCGACGTCCAGCACCCGGTCCCCGCGGCCCACGCCGGCCGCGGCGACCAGGACCCGGCCCAGCTCCGGGATGAGGTCCCGGGCCACGGACGGGTAGTCGCCCAGCGCCCACATCGCCCGGTGCTTCGCCTTCAGCGCGCGGTCGGCGGTGGCGTCGATGGTGTCGGTCATCGGGAGTGCTCCTCGTCGTCGGTGCGGGGTGGCCCCGCGGTGTGCCGACGACGCTGGTGCCGGCGGGTTGCAGACCGCGTGCACCGCGGATGCACCGGTCATGCACCGGCCTCCCCGGCGGCGACCCGGCCGAGGGCGGCGCGGGCCTGCGCGACCGCCGCCGCCTCGGCGGAGCGGGGGTCGCCGGCGGGCGCGCCCTCGGCGGGCGGGCCGAGCGGGGAGGGCTTGCCCGCCGCCACCAGGCACGCGTGCAGGGCCGCGGCGTCGGACTCCGCGCCCACCCGCTGCAGCAGCCGGGCGACGTAGCGCAGGTCCAGCCACTGCTGCGTCGAGTCACCGACCCGGTCCCAGTGGTCGATGACGGTGAGCAGCGCGCGGGCGGCCGCCGCCGGGTCGCCGTGCACCGCCCGGGTCGCGGCCGCCTCCATCAGCGCGATGCCGTGCCACCAGAAGTTGTGCACGGCCGCGGCCAGCGCACCCGCCTCGTCGAACAGCGCCAGCGCCCGGTCGGGATCGGACTTCTTGAGCACCAGGCCGAGGGCGTAGCGGGCCATGGACTGCGCCGTCGGGTTGGCGGTGGCCTCGGCGACGTCCAGGCTCTCCCGGGCGGCGGCCAGCCCCTCCTCCGGGCGGCGGCGCACCGCCTGGCACACGGCGACGTAGTAGAGCGTCCACACCAGCCGGATCCGGTCGCCGTCGGCCCGGGCCCGCTCCGCCTCGGCCGTGTAGTGCGCCAGCGCGGTCCCGGAGTCGCCCTCGTAGAGCGCGACGTCGGCGAGCACGTCGCCCGGGTGGGCGATGCGGGCGGTGCCGGGCAGTGGCAGCCGGCCGCCGGCGAGGCGGGCCGTGGCCCGGGCGTGCGCGAAGTCGCCGCGGTTCCACGCGCCCCGGGCGGCCGCGCCCACGGCGGCCGGGTACAGCGGGTGGCCGGGGTCCACGACGGGCAGCAGCTGCTCGGCCCAGGCGTACGCCTCGTAGCCGACCCGCAGGTGCACCAGCTCGGGCACGGCCGCGACCAGCCGCACGGCCAGGTCCCACTCCCGGTCGGCGGCGGCGCGGGTGAACGCGGCGCGCAGGTCGTCGTAGACGCCGAGGGCCTCCTCCGCCCACGCCCGCTCGTCCGGTCCCTGCAGCCCCGCCCCGGCCCGCTCGGCGTAGTCGACGTGGTGGGCGACGTGCCGCCGGGCCAGCTCCGCGGACTCACCCGCGGCCGCCGCCTGCGACCGGCCGTAGGCCCGCAGGGTCTCCAGCAGTCCGTAGCGGCTGTGCACCCCGCTGCGGGCGACGACCATGGACCGGTCCACCAGCCGGGTCAGCCGGTCGAGGACGTCGTCCTCGGTCGCGTCGGGGTCGGCGACGGCGTGCACGGCGCGCAGGTCGGCCCCGCCGGCGAACACCGACATGCCGCGGAACAGCCGTTGCTCGTCCTCGGGCAGCAGCCGGTAGGACCACTCGATCGCGGCCACCAGGCTCTGGTGCCGGGGCACCGGCCCGCGCCCGCCGCCGAGCAGCGGGGCGTCCTCCAGCCGGGCGGCCACCTCACCCGGGCTCATCACCCGCATCCGGGCTGCGGCCAGCTCGATGCCCAGCGGCAGGCCGTCGACGCGGCTGCAGATGGCGGCGACGGCGTCGGCGGCCGCGGGGTCGAGGTGGAAGTCCGGCGTCGCGGCGCGGGCGCGCTGGACGAACAGCGCGGTGGCGTCCGCCAGTGGCAGCGGCGGCACCGGCCACACCTGCTCGCCGTCGACGCCGAGGGGCTCCCGGCTGGTCGCCAGCACCACCACGCGCGGGCAGCGCTGCACCACCTCGGCGACGAGCGCCGCGGCGTGCGGCAGCACGTGCTCGCAGTTGTCGACGACGAGCAGCAGCGACCGCGCGCGCAGGTAGTCGAGCACGGTCTCCTCGACCGACAGCCCCGACCGCTGCCGGATGCGCAGCGCCGCGGCGACGGCGTCCCCGACCGGGCTGCCGTCGGGCAGGGCGGCGAGCTCGCACAGCCACACGCCGTCGTCGAACCGCGCCCGGTCCCGGGCGGCGACCTCCACCGCGAGCCGGGACTTCCCCGTCCCGCCGACGCCGGTCAGCGTCACCAGCGGGCCCGCCTGCAGCGCGTCCAGGACCCGCGCGACCTCGGACTCCCGGCCGACGAACCCGCTGGCCCGGCGGGGCAGGTTGCCCGGCGGCGGCCGCGCGGCCAGGGCGGGGTCGTGCACGAGGATCCGCCGGTACAGCTCCCGGGCCGGCGCGGCGGGTTCCACCCCCAGCTCGTCGTCGAGGCGGGCGCGCAGCTCGTGGAAGGCGGCGAGCGCGTCGGCCTGGTGCCCGGTGGCGTACCGCGCCCGCATCAACGCCACCGCCGGCCGCTCCCACGTCGGGTGGCGGCGCACCAGCGCCTCGAGCTCGGGCACCGCCTCGGCGGCGCGGCCGAGCTCGACCAGCGCGTCGGCGCGGTCGGCGGCGGCGCCGGTGCGCAGCTCGGTCAGCCGGGCGGCCTCCGCGGCGGCGAAGTCGTCGTCGGCGAACTCGGCGAGCGCGTCGCCCCGCCACAGCGCCAGCGCGGCGTCGAGGTCGGCCAGCGCCCGCGCGGAGTCGCCCGCCGCGGCGGCCGCGCGGGCGGTGCGGACCCGCTGCTCGAACTCGGCGGCGTCCAGCGTCGCGCCGTCGAGGTCCAGGCAGTAGCCGGGCGGGCGGTGCCGCAGCGGGGCGGCGTCGCCGAGGACGCCGCGCAGCCGGGAGACGTAGGCGCGCATCGCGGTGACCGCGCCGTCGGGCGGGGCGTCGCCCCAGACCGCGGCGAGCAGCCGGTCGGCCGGCACCACCTCGCCGCGGGCGACCAGCAGCGCCGCGAGCAGGGTGCGCGGCTTGTGCCCGCCGACCGCGACCGGCCCGGAGCCGTCCTCGACCTGCAGCGGGCCGAGGACCCGGAAGTGCAGGTGCGTCGCACCGGTCATCGCTGCCTCGCCTGCAAGCGGACTGCAACGGGTCCGGCCGACCCTAGCGGCGGCCCCGGGAGCGCGACCAGACGCGGACCGGCTCCCGGCAAGCACGAGGAGGGCAGCACCATGACCGCACCGACCCGGCGGCTCGCCGTCGGCGTGACCCCGATGGAGACCCGACCCGACGTCGTCCTGCACCTCGCCGACCGCGCGGAGGAGCTGGGCTACGAGGCGTTCCTGCTGGCCGAGGGCTGGGCGCACGACGCGCCGGTGCTGCTCGCCGCCATCGCCACGCGGACCCGGCGGATCCGGCTCGGCACCGGCGTGCTGAACGTGTGGGGGCGCAGCCCGGCGCACCTGGCGATGCTCGCGTCGTCACTGGACACCCTGTCCGGCGGCCGGTTCGTCCTCGGCCTGGGCGCGGGCTCGCCGCAACTGGCCGAGGGCCTGCACGACGAGCCGTTCACCGCACCGGTCGCCCGCCTCGGCGCGGTCACCCGGCAGGTGCGTGCGCTGCTGGCCGGCGAGCGCGTGACGCCGTCGAGGCCGGGCGGGCAGCGGCCGCTGCGGCTGGCCGTGCCGCCGCGTCCGTACCTCCCCGTGCACCTGGCCGCGCTCGGTCCCGCCGCCGTGCGGCTGGCCGGGGAGATGGCCGACGCCTGGTACCCGTTCCTGCTCCCCCGGTCCGGCCTCGCGGCGGGCCTCGCCCTGCTGCGCGAGGGTGCCGCGGGCGCGGGCCGTCCGGTGCCGCTGGTCAGCCCCGGCATCCCGGTGGCGGTGGCCGACGACCCGGCGGTCGCCCGGGCGACGGCGTCGTGGTGGCTGACCACCTACCTGACGGCGATGGGCCCGCTCTACCCGAGGACGATGCGCCGCGCCGGTCTCGGTGCCGCCGTCGACGCGGTGCTGGCCGCCGGGCCCGGCGAGGTGCCGCCGGGCGCGGACGTGCTGGTCGACGAGCTCCTGCTGCACGGCGACGCCGGCACCGCGGCGACCGCGCTCGACGCCTGGCGCGCGGCCGGCGCCGAACTGCCCGTCGTCGTCCTGCCCCCGGGGCGGCCGGTGGCCGAGCTGGACGCCGCGCTCGAGGCGCTCAGCCCGCAGCGGGCGCCCGTGCCGGCGTGACCTCAGGGGCCGCCGGTCAGCAGGAGCTGCTCGAGGAGGTCGGGCGCGGACACCAGCACGAGCCCGCCCAGCACCGCCGGCACCGTCCAGGCGGCGATGCCCGGCAGCTGACACGGGGCCCGGACGGCCACGACCAGGACGGCGAGGACCCCCAGGACCGCGAACCCGACGACGACCGGGGCCTCGCCCGGGTACGAGGAGGCGCGCCGGTACGCGTCGGCCACGAGCAGCCCGACGGCGGCCGCCGCGCCGACCGAGCCCGCGCGGCCCCCGGTGCCGATGCCGGCGAAGACGGCGCCCAGCACGACTCCCGCCACCCCGGCGAGGACCAGCCACTGCGCGACCTGGCCGGGATCCACCGCGTACGGCATCCCCGGGTACTCGATGCCGTGGACGACGTCCTTGCCGACGTAGAAGGCCGGCACCGCGGCCGCCAGCGCCAGGGACGAGATCACGACGGCCCGCAGGCGCGGCTGCCGGGCGCTGAGCAGGGCGACCGTGGTGGTCCACAGCCCGAAGGTGTGCGACAGCGGGCGGAGGAGGTCGTCGTGGTAGGCCCAGGCGGCGAAGGCCCCGGTGAGCACGCCGGCGGTCACCGCGACGAGGAACCGCAGCCGGGACGCCCGCGGCGGTGCAGCAGTCCCGGCGACCTGCCCGTCCACCCGCACCTCCGGTCCCTCGGCCGACGGCAGCGTGGCCGACGGCACCGTGGCAGTCGTCGGGACCGGCCGCAAGGAGCCGGGCCGGTGCGAGGGCGTCCACGGGTTGGCTCGCCTCCACCTGGGTAGCGGCGGCGGGAGCGACCGACCAGAGGGAGGACGGACATGGGCAAGCTGTCGTTGGGACTGGGCCTCGGGGTCGGCTTCGTGCTGGGTGCACGGGCCGGACGCGAGCGGTACGAGCAGATCGCGAAGACGGCGCGGGACCTGCTGGGCCGGCCGGAGGTGCAGCAGACGCTGGAGAAGGCCCGCGAGGCCGCGCCCGCCCCGCTGCAGGGGAGCATCGACAAGCTCACCGGCCAGGCGTCCGGGGGCAGCAGCACGGGCGGTGGCATGAGCGGTGGCACGAGCGGCGGCACCGTCGACGCCGGGACGCTGGCTGCGGGCAGCAACGCCGACGCGGTGGTCCCCCCGACCCCGCCGACGGTCGCCGAGGCGTTCGTCCTCGAGGACGCCGACGTCGAGACGCCGACCACCCCGGCCGCGGACACGCGGACGACCGGGGGGACGGCCGGCCCGGTGCCGGACCCGCTGATCCCGCCCGCCAAGTCCGGCCAGTAGCCGGGAGGCTGCTCGCCCCGTCTCCTCCGGGGTGTCACACGCGGGGCGCGGCCGGTGTCTCCATGTCGACGCCACCGCACACCCTGGAGGAGACATGGCGGGCAGCACCCGGGTCCCCGCGACCGAGATCACCGGCCTGTACGGGGCCCTGCTGAAGACGATGAGCCGGCGGGTGCTCGGGCAGGTGCCCGAGGGCGCCGGGGTCCTGTGGCACCACCCGGCGGTGCTCAAGGACTCGATGGCCTTCGGCCGCAAGGTCGACTCCTGGAACCGGCTGGACCCGCACCTCGCGACGTTCGCGGCCATGTCCGCGGCCGCCACGGTCGGCTGCGGCTTCTGCCTGGACCTGCACCACTTCCTGGCCCACGGCCGCGGGCTCGACGAGGCCAAGGTCCGGGAGGTGCCGCGCTGGCGCGAGTCCGCCGTCTTCACCCCGCTGGAGCGGCGGGTCATGGAGTACGCCGAGGCGATGAGCCAGACCCCGCCGGCCGTGACCGACGAGCTGTCGGCCGCGCTGCTGGACGAGCTGGGACCGGCCGCCCTGGTGGAGCTGACCGCCAGGATCGCCTTCATGAACTCCAGCGCGCGCACCAACGTGGCCCTCGGCATCCGGTCGCAGGAGTTCTCGGCGTCCTGCGGCCTGCCGCCGCTGGCGGCCCCGTCGGCGGACGGCGTCGCCACGGCATGACCGAGGACCCGTTCGTCGCCCACCGCGGCCTGCTGTTCACCGTCGCCTACGAGATGCTCGGCTCCGCCGCCGACGCCGACGACGTGGTGCAGGAGACCTGGCTGCGGTGGGCGGAGGCGGACCGGGCGGCGGTGCGCGACCCGCGGGCCTACCTGGTGCGGATCGTCACCCGCCAGGCGCTCAACCGGATGCGCACCGTGGCCCGCCGCCGCGAGGACTACGTCGGCGAGTGGCTGCCCGAGCCGCTGCTGACCAGCCCCGACGTCGCCGAGGACGTCGAGCTGGCGGAGAGCGTGTCGATCGCGATGCTCACCGTGCTGGAGACGCTGCCGCCGACCGAGCGCGCGGTCCTCGTGCTGCACGAGGTGTTCGACGTGCCCTACGACGAGATCGCCGAGGCGGTGGGCAAGAGCGGCGCCGCGGTGCGGCAGATCGCGCACCGGGCGCGGGAGCACGTGGCCGCGCGCCGCCCGCGGACGGCGGTCAGCCGCGCCGAGCAGCAGCGGGTGGTCGACCGGTTCCTCGCCGCGGTGACCGCGGGCGACATCGAGGGACTGCTCGACGTGCTCGCACCCGACGTCGTCGTGGTGGCCGACAGCGGCGGGCTGGCTCCGGCGGCGCTGCGCCCGGTGACCGGCCGGTTGCGGGTCGCCCGGGCGCTCGCCCGCTTCGCCGAGCTCGCGCCCGGCGTGGGGATCACGACGCCGCTGGTCAACGGCACGGTCGCCGCGCGGATCGACGGGGGCGGCCCGTTCGACACGGCGATCACCTTCCTCATCGAGGACGGCCGGATCTCCCGGATGTACGCGACGCGCAACCCGCACAAGCTCGGCCGCCTGGACGAGCCCGCCGACCTCCGGCGGTGACGGCGGGGGTCAGAAGGTCTCGTCGGTGTGGGTGCGCCGGACCGGGCCGCCGTCGGGCGCGGTGCCGTACGCGTCCGTCCGGGTGACCCGGCGCCGCCGCGGCGCGAACAGCGCCACCTCGAGGACGATCCCGAGCGCGCCGACGGCCATGAGGCTCCAGCCGACCACCCGCAGGTCCACACCGCTGACGTCGACCGTGACCGCGAACGCCAGGATCGCGCCGAGGGCCAGGAGCACGATCGCCGTACCGGGTCGCATCACCGACCACCTCTCCCCTGCGGCCCCGGCCGCGGGCTGCGGGCCCGGCCGCCGGTGGCCACCACGGGCGACGGACGTCGCCGCCACCAGCGAAGGTCCCACCGGCGCATCGTCCGCCCGGTGTGAGGCGGCCGCCCGCGTCGGCGGTCAGGCTGCTGCACCGGGCGGGACGATCCCGCGAGGGAGGGGGTGGGCTCCATGACCGGCGCCTTCCAGACGAGTCGGCCGGAGGCGAACTGGCAGGCCGAGGCGCACGTCGGCGCCTACGGCTCCGACGAGCGGCCCACGGGCTGGGCCTCGTGGATCCTCTTCGCCGGGGTCCTGCTGGTGCTGACGGGCCTGTTCGCGGTGATGGAGGGCGTCACCGCGCTCGTCAGCGAGGAGTTCTACGTCGTGCGGGCCGAGGCGCTGTTCGTCGACGCGGACTACGCCGTCTGGGGCTGGGTGCACCTCGTCCTCGGGGTGGTCGGCATCCTCGTCGGCGCCGGTCTCATGCGGGGCAACCGCGTGGCGCGCGTCCTGGCGGTCGCGTTCGCCGGGCTCAGCGCGCTCGTGCACCTGCTGTTCCTGCCGGCCTACCCGTTCTGGTCGGTGCTGGTGATCGCCTTCGACGTCGTCGTGGTCTACGCCGTCACCGTGCACGGACGCGAGGTCGCGTCGAGGCAGTGAGGGCGACCGGCCACGGCCGGGGATCACACGTTGAAGCGGAACTCCACGACGTCGCCGTCCTGCATGACGTAGTCCTTGCCCTCGATGCGGACCCAGCCGCGGGAGCGGGCCTCGGGCATCGAGCCGGCCTCCACGAGCTGGTCGTAGGAGACGACCTCGGCCTTGATGAAGCCGCGCTGGAAGTCGGTGTGGATGACGCCGGCCGCCTGCGGGGCGGTGGCGCCGACCGGGATGGTCCAGGCGCGCGCCTCCTTGGGGCCCGCCGTCAGGTAGGTCTGCAGGCCGAGGGTGCGGAAGCCGACCCTGGCCAGCTGGTCAAGGCCCGGCTCGCTCTGCCCGATCGACTCCAGCAGCTCGGCGGCCTCCTCGGCGGGCAGCTCGGCGAGCTCGGCCTCGGTCTTGGCGTCGAGCAGGATCGCCTCGGCCGGCGCGACCAGTGCCCGCAGCTCGGCGATGAGCTCCTCGTTGGCCAGCTCGTCGGCGTCGACGTTGAAGACGTAGAGGAACGGCTTGGTCGTCAGCAGCGTCAGCTCGCGCAGCGGCGCGGGGTCCACCCCGGCGGCGAACAGCGTCTTGCCGGTGTTCAGGACCTCGACGGCGGACTGCGCGGCCGACAGCAGCGCCGCCCGCTCCTTGTCCTTGCGCGCCTCCTTCTCCAGCCGCGGGACGGCCTTCTCCAGCGTCTGCAGGTCGGCGAGGACGAGCTCGGTGTTGATCGTCTCGATGTCGTCGGCCGGGTCGACCTTGCCCTCGACGTGCACGACGTCGGGGTCGCTGAACACGCGGATCACCTGGCAGATCGCGTCGCTCTCGCGGATGTTGGCGAGGAACTTGTTGCCCAGCCCCTGCCCCTCGCTGGCGCCGCGCACGATGCCGGCGATGTCCACGAACGACACCGTCGCCGGGACGACCTTCTGCGAGGCGAACAGCTCGCCCAGCTTCCCCAGCCGCTCGTCGGGCACGCCGACGACGCCGACGTTCGGCTCGATGGTGGCGAAGGGGTAGTTGGCCGCCAGGACGTCGTTCTTGGTCAGCGCGTTGAACAGCGTCGACTTGCCGACGTTGGGCAGCCCGACGATCCCGATGGTGAGACTCACGGGAGTCCAGCCTACGGGGCCGCCCGGAGCGCGGACGACGAGCGGCGGGTCCCTGTCGGCTCCGGGTGGAACACGTGCGACGCTCGTCACACCACCGAGACCTGGAGGCCCTGTGACCCTGACGACGACGTCGCGCCACGCCACTGCCACCGGCCCGCTGCCCGCCCACACGAGGGTGGCGATCGTCGGCAGCGGCTTCTCCGGCATCGGCACCGCCGTCGCCCTGCAGCGCGCCGGCATCGACGACTTCGTCGTCCTGGAGCGGGCCGACAGCCTCGGCGGCACCTGGCGCGACAATGAGTACCCGGGCGCCGCGTGCGACGTCCCGAGCCACCTCTACTCGTTCTCCTTCGCGCCCAAGCGGGACTGGTCGCACGTCTACTCGCGGCAGCCGGAGATCCGCGCGTACCTGGAGGACGTCGCCGCCCGGTACGGCGTGCTGCCGCACCTGTACTGCGACACGGACGTCGTCTCCGGCCGGTGGGACGACGACGCGCTGGTCTGGCACCTGGAGACCTCGCGCGGCCGCCTCACCGCCGACGTCGTGGTGAGCGGCGCCGGCGGCCTGGTCGAGCCGCACCTGCCCGACGTGCCGGGCATCGGGACGTTCACCGGCCCGTCGTTCCACTCCGCCCGCTGGGACCACTCGGTCGACCTGGCGGGCAAGCGGGTCGCCGTCGTCGGCACCGGCGCCTCGGCGGCGCAGTTCGTGCCGGAGCTGCAGAAGGTGGCGGCGGAGGTGGTCGTGTTCCAGCGGACGCCGCCGTGGGTGGTGCCGCGGCAGGACCGTGCCTACACCGAGCGCGAGCACCGGCTGTGGGCGCGCGTGCCGGCGCTGCTCCGGCTGGCCCGGGGCGGGCAGTACCTGGCGCGGGAGGCCCGGCTGGGCGTGTGGACCGGCGGCGGCCGGCTGCGCGGCTTCGTCACCAAGCAGGCGCTGGCGTTCCTCGAGCAGCAGGTGCCCGACCCGGGGCTGCGCGCCAAGCTCACCCCGGACTACGCCATCGGCTGCAAGCGGGTGATCGTCAGCGACGACTACCTGCGGTCGCTCACCCAGCCGAACGTCGAGGTGGTCGCCTCGCCGGTGGCCGAGGTGCGCCCGCACGCGGTGGTCGACGCCGACGGCACCGAGCACGAGGTCGACGTCGTCGTCTACGGCACCGGCTTCCGGGCCATGGACATCCCGCTCGGGCACCGGCTGGTCGGCCGCGAGGGGCGCACCCTGCGCGAGGAGTGGGACCGCGACGGCGTCCGCGCGCACCGCGGCACCACCGTGGCCGGGTTCCCCAACCTGTTCCTGCTGCTCGGCCCGAACACCGCGCTCGGCCACACCTCCGTCGTCCTGATGATCGAGGCGCAGATCGGCTACGTCGTCGCGGCGCTGGAGCGGATGCGGGAGACCGGCGCCGGCGCGCTGGAGGTCCGCCGCTCGGCCCAGGACGCCTACGACGCCCGGCTGCAGGCCGAGCTCACCGACACCGTGTGGAACGCCGGCGGCTGCCGCTCCTGGTACCGCGACGAGCAGGGCCGCAACTTCACCCTGTGGCCGACGCACACGTACACGTTCATGCGGGAGATGCAGCGGTTCGACGCCGACGCGTACGAGCTGCGCGCGGCCCCCCGCGTCCCCGTCCCCGCCTGATCCCCCGTCCCCGCCCGACCCCGGAGCTCCCGACCCCCATGCGCACCTCCACCGCCGCCGCCGGTCTCGCCGTCCTCGCCGCCGGGGCCGTCGTCGCCCGCCGCCGCGCCGCCCGTCCCGGCGACACCCCCACGCCCGAGCCGGCGCCCCCGCTGCGGGGCCGCGTCCGGACCGTGACCACCGAGGACGGCGTCGACCTGCACGTCGAGGAGTTCGGTGCCGAGCGGCCGACGGCGACCGTCGTCCTCGCGCACGGCTACGTGCAGTCCTCGCGGTTGTGGGCCGGCCAGGTCCGCGACCTGCTGGAGGCCCGCCCCGACCTGCGGGTGGTCACCTACGACCACCGCGGCCACGGCGCCTCGGGCTCGACGCCGCGGGACCGCGCCACCATCGAGCAGCTCGCCCGCGACCTCGCCCGGGTGCTCGACGCGGTCGCCCCCGACGGGCCGGTCGTGCTCGGCGGCCACTCGATGGGCGGCATGACGCTCATGGCGCTGGCCGAGCAGCGGCCCGAGCTGTTCGGCGACCGCGTCGTCGGCGTCGCGTTCGTCGGCACCAGCTCCGGCGGCTTGGACGCGGTGACCTGGGGGCTGCCCGGGCCGGTGGCGAAGGTCGTCAAGCGGGCGCTGCCGGGGCTCAACGAGCGGGCGGTCCGGGCCGAGCAGGCCGGCAAGCCCCGAGCGGTCGGGAAGGCCGACATGTGGCTGATCTTCAGCGCCGCGGCCGACCCCGCCGACGTCCGGGCGGCGACCGAGGTGCACCGCGCCTGCTCGGCCGAGACGGTGGCCGCCTTCCTGCCCACCTTCTCCGACCACGACCGCGCCGCGGCGCTCGAGGCGCTGGCGGAGGTCCCGGCGCTGGTGGCCGTCGGCGACGCCGACCGGCTGTGCCCCGTCGAGCACAGCCGGACGCTCGCCGCCGCGCTGCCCACCGCCGAGCTCGCCGTCTACCCGGGCGCCGGGCACATGGTGCAGCTGGAGCGCCGGCCCGAGGTCAGCCGCCGGCTGCTCGCGCTGGTCGACCGGGCCCTCGCCGCGGCCGCCGCGCCCGTGGTCGCGGAGCGCAGCGCCTGAGGAGGGCTCAGCGCGAGCGGTCGTAGCCGAAGAAGCCGCGCTTCTTGATCAGCGCGGCCACCTCGGGCGGCACCATCGCCTCCCAGCCGGTGTCCTCGGTCGGGATCCGCCGGAGCACGTCCCGGCTGAGGATCGGCAGGTGGTCGGGCTTGTGGTCGAGCCCGACGAAGCTGCCGCGGCGGTTGAGGTAGTCGAACAGCGGCCTCAGCTGGTCGGTCACCTCCAGGGTGTCGACGGTGACCACCTGGCCCTCGCGCAGCATCGGGTAGACGAACAGCCGCAGCTCGTTCTTGAACAGCCGGCCGAAGCTCTCGAGGATGCCTCCGGGCAGCCCGGCGTGCCGGTCCTCGTCGAACAGCTCCAGCAGGCTGGGCAGCCCCATGACCATGCCGATCCGGCCGTCGGTGCGCCAGGCCAGGTAGGCGGCGAGCCGGTGGTGGGCCAGGTAGTCCGAGATCAGCACCGGCAGACCGCAGGCGGCCAGCAGGTCGGCCCGGGCGAGGAAGTCCCGCCGGTCGACGACGTCCCCACCGGCGCGCAGGTTGGCCATGGTGAGCTCGGCGAGGACGAGCACCTCGCGCTCGGCGACCGCCGGGTCCCGCTCGAAGGCGGTGCGGGCCGCCTCGAGCATGTCGAGGTTGACCACCGTCGGCGGGCGGAAGCTGCCGCGCTCGACCAGGATCGCCTTCTTGCGCAGCGCCTCGCTGGGCTGCAGCACCTTCCGGTCGGGGCCGAACATGGCCGCGCCGGAGAGCCCGACCTGCACGAGCTTGAGCGCCATGACCCGGTTGTCGACCATCCGGAACTCGATGCCGCTCATCTCCAGCAGGTCGATCTCGATCCGGCCGGTGGTCAGCCGGTCGAGCAGGCTCTCCACCAGGCGGTCGGGCTCGTGGTGCTGGAAGAAGGCGGCGTGCAGCAGGTTGACGCCGACGACGCCGAGCGCCTCCTGCTGCTGCGGCGCCTCGTCGTCGAGCATCCGCACGTGGACGACCACCTGGCTGGGTTCGTCGCGCGGGTGGGCCTGGAACTTCACGCCCATCCAGCCGTGGCACTCGTTGCCGCCGCGGTAGCTGCGGGCTACGACCGTGTCGGCGAAGGCGAAGAACGACGTGTCGTCGCCGCGCTGGTCGCCGAGCCGGTCGACGTTGAGCTGGAACTCGCGGTCGAGCATCGCCTGCAGGCGGCCCTTGGAGACGTAGCGGTCGGCCTTGCCGTAGACGGCGTCGCTGACCGCCATGTCATAGGCCGACATCGACTTGGCCACCGTGCCCGCCGCACCCCCGGCGCGGAAGAACCAGCGGGCGACCTCCTGCCCGGCGCCGATCTCGGCGATCGTGCCGTACCAGCGCAGGTCCAAGTTGATCTGCAGGGCCTTCTGCAGCGTGTCGACACCGGCGTCCATGGGGCACCTCCGGGTGCGGTCCGGGTGCTGCGCGAGCGTAGCCACCTGTGACCCGCGTCACCTCTCTACCGACGCGCGACCTTCCCCGCTCGGGTGATCACACCGCGGGGGCGAGCAGGGGCGGCAGGGTGGTGATCTCGGTGCCGTCGGGGCGCCAGGTGCGCCATCGGCCGTCGGGTTGTCGTTCGACGCGGAAGCCGTGGTGGACCTTCGCGTGGTGGCGCTCGCAGAGCAGTGCCGAGTTCTCCAGGCTGGTGTCGCCGCCGTCGATCCAGTGGACTAGGTGGTGGACGTCGCACCACCAGGTCGGGGCGCCGCAGCCGGCGAACACGCACCCGCCGTCGCGGAGCTCGGCGGCGCGGCGGATGTGGCGGCTCATCAGTCGCTGCTCGCGGCCCAGGTCGAGGGGTGCGCCGTCGGGGCCGAACACCACCCGGCTGACGGCGCCGTCGCAGGCCAGCCAGCGGGCGCGAGCGGCGGAGATGGTGGCGCCGAACCCCATCCGCCCGGCGTTGGGACTCCCGGACGGGTCGACCAGGTCCTCGACATCGATGACGACCGCGATCTGCGGCTTGTGCCCCCGCAGCATCGGCAGGCTCCCGGACGCGAGGGCGTTGTCGGCGACCTGCACCAGCGCGTCCCCCAGCCGCTGCGCGCGGGTGCGGTCGTCCCCGGCCGGCCGGTCGGCCTGCACGTGCGCCTCCAGGGCGGTCTGCAGCTTCTCCCCACCCACCGCATCCAGGTGCCCGCGGATCGACAGCGAGCCGTCGGCGTGCTGGGCCAGCGTCAGCGACCGGCCCTCGGTCGGATCGGGCTCGGGCCCGTCGGGGTCGAGGTCGTTGCAGTAGTGCTGCACCACCTGGACGAGGTCGGCGTGCTCGCGCTCGACCGCCATGCCGGTGAGCACCGCGTCGATGACCGCCAGGTCCACCCCGGCGGCCGCAGCGACGGCCAGGCGTTCGGGGGTCACCGCCTTCGCCGCGACCGCGACCTGCTCGGCGGACACCAGACCCGTCTCGTGCGCCTCGGCCAGCGCCGGCAGGTGCTCCAGTGCGCGGCCGTTGCGCACCAGCCGAGCGGCCTCCGCGGTCGACAGCCGGCAGTGCCCGCGCAGCCACGAGGCCATCGACCTCAGCCCGTCGCGTTCGGGAGCCTGGGACAGCTCCGCGGCCCGCACCGCGCGGGCCAACCGGGCGTCGATCCGGTTGCGCTCGGCGACCAGCGCAGCGACGTCGTCGAGGACGTCCCCACTGCCCAGCTCACCCGAACACATGATCGAAGTCTAGTGGATCCGGCAACCTCCCACAGCATGAATCCCCAGGTCAGGCGCCCATTCACAGATCAACGTCGGCCGGTGACGGTCGCCCCGAACGAGATCATCAGCCGGGCCCGTCCCGCCGATCACGTCCGACTTCTCACACCCGGTGGGGGACCCCGTCAGGACGCGCCTCCACAGCGGCCGCCCGGCCGGCCACCCGCCGGAGCGCCGGCGTCAGCGCGAGGGACACGGCCACCGACGCCGCCGCGAACACCGCCATCGCGGCCCCCGGCGCGACGGCGTCGCCCAGCGCCCCGGCCAGCACCGCGAACACCCCCTGCCCGGTCATCCGCGTCGCGGACTCGACGCCGAGCACCTGACCCCGCAACCCGGGCGGCGTGAGCGCGACCAGCCACTCCTGCTGCGCGAGCGACGCGGCGTAGCCGGCCGAGGCGAGCGCCACCAGCACGACGGCGACCGGCACGGACGGCCTGAGCGCGAAGGCGAGGAACGGCGCGGCCAGCAGCAGCCGCAGGGCGGTGTTGGACCGCCGCCGGCCTGCCGGGGTCAGGAACCGCCCGACCACCAGGTCACCGGCCATCATGCCGACGGCGCCCGCCGCCAGCAGCCAGCCGCCCCGCTCCCCCGCGTACGGCACGAACAGCGCCTCGCAGCCGACCACCAGCCCGTTCGGGACGCACAGCGCCACGAGCAGCGTCCGCGTGTCCCGCCGCGACAGCAGCAGACGGTTGCCGCGCAGCGTCTCGGCCAGACCGGCCCGCCCCCGCCGGCGCGGCGGCCGCTCGGCCAGCCCGAACCGCAGCACCGGCACGGCGGCGGCGGACACGGCCGCGGCCAGCACGAACACCTGCGTCGTCGTCAGGGCGGTGAGCAGCAGGCCGCCGGCCGCGAAGCCGACCACCTGGAAGGCGCCGCCCGCGACGTTCATCGTCGACCGGGCCAGCGGGAACGCCCCGGCGGGCACCAGCTCCGACAGCAACCCCCAGCGCGCCCCCGACCCGACCGAGACCACGTAGGCCGTGGCGACGACGAGCAGCAGCCGCACCGCGGGGTCGAGGCCCGGCAGCGCCTGCAGGCCCAGCGCCGCGGTGGACACCACCCCGACGAGCACCAGCGTGCGCCGCGGTGGGCCGGCGTCCGCGGCCGACATGAGCGTCGTCGCGCCGAGGGCCTGCGCCGCCGACGGGCCGAACATCGCCACGGCCGTGAGCAGCGCCGAGCCGGTCTGCCGGTGCACCAGCGTGGCCAGCGCCAGCGACGACGTCGTCGCGGCCGTCGTCGTGAGCGCGCTGCCGGTCCACAGCGCCCGGAACTCGGCGTGGGCGAACAGCGCCCGGTAGGTGAGCACGTCCGGACCGTGCGGTGCGGGGCGCCGCCGTCCCACACTTTCGCCTACGGTCGAAAGGTGGGTGAGTTCATCGTCGACGCCGACGTCATGGCGCGCGCCCGCTTCGGCACCTCGCAGCTCACCGAGACCCTCGCCGGGCTGCGGCTGCTGCTCGCCGACCAGGTCCCGCCGTGGCACCGCCCCTGGCGGGACACCCACGCCGCCGCGCTGCGCGACCGCCTGGACGCCGACCCGGTCGGCGCCGCCCTGCTGCGCGCCGCGTTCGGCGCCACCTGGACCGCCGACTTCCTCACCGTGCCGCCGGCCGCACCCGACCTCACGCTCGACGAGGAGCTGGCGTTCCTCGAGTCCCTCGGCGACGACGCCGTGCGCGCCGACCTCGAGGTGGCCACCGGGCCGGTGCCGCCCGCGCTGCACGGCGCGGGCCTCGCCCGCACCGCCGCCGACCTGCTGCGCTGGACGTGGGAGCACACGATCCGCGACGAGTGGCCACGGCGGCTGCGGGTGCTGCGGGCCGACGTCGTCGCGCGGACCGCCCGGCTGAGCCGGGAGGGCTGGTCCGGCGCGCTCGACGGCATCGCGCCCGGGGTCCGCTGGCTCCGGGACGGCCGGCTGCAGGTCAACCCGCACCCGTACCCGCCGCGCGACGTCCGCGGCCGCGACCTGCTGTTCATCGCCGCGCACAGCCGCGGCGGCTGGGTGAGCTGGCGGCTGCCGGACACCTACGCGGTCGTCTACCCGGTCACCGGCACGCTGGCGGCGGGCCCCGCTCCCCTGCCCGAGCCGCTGGTCCGCCTGCTCGGCCGCAACCGCGCGCGCGTCCTCACCTCCCTCGACGCGCCGCGCAGCACCAGCGCGCTGGTCGCGGGGACGGGCCTGCCGCTGGGCAGCGTCGGCGGGCACCTGCGGGTGCTGCTCGACGCCGGCCTGCTCGAACGCCGCCGGTCGGGGCGCGAGGTCCTCTACTGGCGCAGCGACGCCGGCCAGGCCCTCCTCGACGCCGCCGGCTGACCGCTCCATGGGGCGGCCCCTGACCCCCTGCTCGTGCCCGCGACCACCTGGTCGAGGGTGGTGCCGCCGGTTCCGGCGTGGGCGGGGCCGGGGCGGGTGGGACTGGGCCTGACCGCGTCGCTGTCACACCCGGTGGCACGGCTACGCCGACGACGTCACCGTCCTGGCCGCCCACCGCTTGCCCACCCCCGTCCGGCCCCCTGGACCTGCAGGCGCCGACCACCCGGGCGGGCCTGCGGCCGCTGCGGGTCGGCTTCGACGAGTGGCTCGACGCCCTCGACCCGGCCGAGAGCGACCGCGTGGCGCTGGAGCTGGCCGTGTGGGAGGCGGTCGCGAACGCCGTCGACCACGCCTACCCACCCGGGCGGCCCGAGCCGGTCCGGCTGCAGGCGGCGCTGAGCGCCGACGGCGTCCTCGAGTGCCGGGTCGGCGACCGGGGCAGCTGGCGTCCGCCCGACCCGGCGGTCACCCACCGGGGTCGGGGACCGCTGCTCGCCGAGCGGCTGGTCGACTCCCTCGAGGTGCACCACCCGCCGCACGCCGACGCCCCCGACGGCACGGTGGTGGTGCTCCGGCAGCGGCTGCACCGGCCCGCCGTGCTCGGCCCCGGCACCGACGCGCTCCCGGCCGCGCCCGTCCCCCGGCCGGCGTTCGCCGTCGACGCCGAGCACATCGACGGCCACCCGCGGCTGCGGGTCCGCGGGGCGGTCGACGTCGTCACCGCCGAGGAGTGCGCCCGCGCCCTGTCGGGGACCTCCCGCGGCGGGGTCCTCCCGCTGACCGTCGACCTCACCGAGGTCACCCACCTGGCCAGCGCCGGAGTGCAGGTCCTGCACCGGATGCGGGACCAGTTCGCCGCCCAGCAGCAACGCCTGCGGCTGCTCGCCCCGCCCGGCAGCCCCGCCCACGCGGTGCTCGAACTGGTGCGCCTGCCCCACCTCACCGGCGACGGCGACCTCGCGACGACCGACCGGTGACGCCGGGCAGCGGGCCCGGCCCCCCGTGAGGACGGCGGCGGTCCCGGGTCAGCGCGTGCCGGGGCCGGGGAGCAGGCCGCGCTCGACGGCGACCATCACCGCGCGGGTGCGGTCGTCGACGCCGAGCTTGGCGAACACCCGCAGCAGGTGGGTCTTCACCGTGGCCTCGCCGATGTACAGCTCGCGGCCGATCTCGGCGTTGGTCAGCCCGCGCGCCACCCCGGCGAGCACCTCGAGCTCCCGCGGGGTCGGCTCCTCCGCCGCGGGCGCCCGCATGCGGGACACCAGGCGGGCGGCCACCGGCGGCGCGAGCACGGTCTCCCCGCGGGCGGCCGCGCGGACGGCGTCGGCCAGCTGCGGCAGCGGCGCGTCCTTGAGCAGGTAGCCGGTCGCCCCGGCGGCGACGGCGCGCACGATGTCGGCGTCGGTGTCGTAGGTGGTGAGCACCAGCACCCGGACGCCGGGGTGCGTGACGGCCAGCCGCTCGATCGCGGTGACGCCGTCCATCCGCGGCATCCGCAGGTCCATGAGGACGACGTCGGGCCGCGTCGCGGCGACCTGCGCCAGGGCCTCCTGCCCGTCACCGGCCTCCCCGACGACGTCGAGGTCGGGCTGCGCGGCCAGCCAGCCCACCAGCCCGCCGCGCACCACCGGGTGGTCGTCGACCACGAGCACGCGGATCACGAGCCGGGCACCCGCACGGTGACCCGGGTGCCCGCGCCCGGCGCCGAGGCGACGTCGACCTCGCCGCCGACCTGCGCCACCCGCCCGCGCAGGCCGTCGAGCCCGGACACCGCCACCGACGACGGGTCGAAGCCCACGCCGTCGTCCTCGACGTGCACCGACACCTGCCCGCCGACCCGCGCCAGCCGCAGCACCACCGCCGTGGCCCCCGCGTGCCGGCGGACGTTGGTCAGCGCCTCCTGCGCCCCGCGCAGCAGCACGACCTCCTCGTCGGTGCGCAACCCGGTCCCCCCGTCCAGCGCCTGCGTGTCCACCCGCACCGGCAGCCCGGTCTCGCGGGCGAACCGGCCCGCGAGGTGCTCCAGCGCCTCCACCAGCGTCGAGCCGTCCAGCGCCACCGGCCGGAACGCCGCGACCACCGCCCGCGCCTCGGCGAGGTTGTCGCGGGCGACCTCCTCGATCACCGCCAGCCGCTCGCGGACGGCCCCGGGCTCGGTGTCCAGCAGCGCCGCCGCGGTCTGCGCCTGCACCACGATCGACGTGTAGCCCTGCGCCAGGGTGTCGTGCACCTCCTGCGCCAGCCGCTCCCGCTCGGCCAGCACGCCGCGCTCGCGCTCGGCGGCCGCGAGCTCCGACCGCGTCGCCTCCAGCTGCGCGATCAGCGACGCGCGCTCGGCGCTCTCGTGCAGCACGCGGCTGATCCAGACGCCGAGCGCCAAGCTGAAGCCGATGCCGATGCCGGTCTCGAGCAGCACGTCGGCGGCGCTGCGGCCGGGACCGCCGGTCGCGGCCGACAGCACCGGGCCGGCCGCGCTGGCCAGCCCGAGCAGCAGCGTCCACGTGACGCCGGTGAGCGTCCCCTGGACGGCGAACCAGACCTGCGGGTAGGCGAGGAAGAGCAGGAACAGCAACCCCGGCGCCACCCAGCCGAGCAGGGCGAACGCGGTGACCAGCACGAGCAGGTAGGCCACCGCCCGCCGCCGCGCCCCCCGGCCGATCGCGGGGACGCCGAGGACGGCGTACGCGACGGCCAGCCCGCCCAGCACCGCCAGCGCCGCCGCGCGCCGGTCGTCGTCGACGGCGTCCCCGGCGGTCGCCGACACCACGGCCAGGCCCCACACCACGGCGGAGATCACGTGCACGCCGGTGACGGTGGCCCGCCAGCCGCGCTCGGGCAGCGGCTCGCCGCCGTCGTCCCGCGGCGGGACGACGGCGGCGGCCAGGCGGCGGGTCAGGCTCACGTCGTCCGGCGCCAGCGGAAGGTCCGGGCGCACACCACGGCGCCGATGATCACCCATGCGGCCAGCACGAGGGCAGTCCTCCCGTGCTCCCAGCCGCCGGCCTGCTCGGCGATGGCGGCCGCGTCGGGCAGGAACACCGACCGCATGCCCTGCACCAGCCACTTCAGCGGGAACAGCGCCGCGATCCGGTCCATCAGGTCCGGCAGGTCCGAGCCGATGAAGAACACGCCCGAGACGAACTGCAGGACGACGGCGAAGGCGGGGATGCCGGTCCCGGCCGACCGGGCGCTGCCGACGAACGCGGCCACCGCCAGGCCGAGGACGGTGCCCGCGAGGATGCCGAGCACGACGACCCAGGCGAAGGTCAGCC
This sequence comes from Geodermatophilus sp. SYSU D01045, assembly GCF_054050295.1. Taxonomy (NCBI): domain Bacteria; kingdom Bacillati; phylum Actinomycetota; class Actinomycetes; order Geodermatophilales; family Geodermatophilaceae; genus Geodermatophilus; species Geodermatophilus sp. SYSU D01045. Next base: position 109,807 of record NZ_JBJGZB010000013.1, on the reverse strand, counting down.
AGCGCGCCGGGTCGGTGGGCAGCGGGACGTCGTAGGCGGTCGCGGCCACCGCGAGCAGCAGCGCCAGCTGGACGGCGGTCGTCGTCACCACCTGGCCGGCCTTGCCGATCGCGTAGGCCAGGGCCGGGGTGCCGAGCGTCTGCAGCCGGGCGAGGTCGCCGCGCTCGCGCTCCTCGGCGACGGCGGTGCCGACCGCCTGGAAGCTGGTCAGCATGACGCCGGTGGCGGCGATGCCGGCGAGGAAGTACTGGCGGAACCCGACGCCGGGCACGACCACCTCGTCGCCGAACACCGCCCCGAAGATCGCCAGCATGATCACCGGGTAGGCGAAGGAGAACACCACCTGGCCGGGGTCGCGGGCGAACAGCCTCAGTTCCAGGCCGACGCGGGCCAGCCCGATCGCGGCGGCCGACGGCGGCGCCGGACGGGGGACGGTGGCGGTCATCGGGGCTCCCCCTCGGCGGTGGCGACCAGCCGGAGGTAGACGTCCTCCAGGCCGGGGCGGGTGACGGTCAGGTCGGGCACCTCGCCGTGCGGGGCGGCGGCGAGCAGGTCGCGCAGCACGGCCGCGGGAGTCGCCGTGACCACCTCGCGGCCGCGGCCGTCCTCGGTCCAGCGCACGGTGGCCTCGCGGCGCAGGGCGGCGCCGAGCTCCGCCGGCGGGGCCACCTCGACCAGCCGGCCGGCGCTGATGACGCCGACCCGGTCGGCCAGGTGCGCGGCCTCGTCGAGGTAGTGCGTGGTGAGCAGCACCGTGGTGCCGCGGTCGCGCAGGCCCTCGACCAGCGTCCAGAACTGCCGGCGGGCCACCGGGTCCATGCCGGTCGTCGGCTCGTCGAGGAACAGCAGCTCCGGCCGGCCCTGCACGCCGAGGGCCACCTCCAGCCGCCGCCGCTGCCCGCCGGAGAGCCGGTCCACCCGGGTGCCGGCGGCGTCGGCGAGCCCGACGTTGGCCAGCAGCCCGCCGGTCGGCACCGGCGTCGCGTGGTAGTCGGCGAAGTGGTCGAGGGTCTCCCGCACGGTCAGCGCGGTGCCGGCCCCGGTGGTCTGGCCGACGACGCCGAGGCGGTCCCGCCACGCCCGGCCGGCGCGGGCGGGGTCCTCGCCGAGGACGGCGACCTCCCCGCCGTCGCGGCGGCGCACGCCCTCCAGGACCTCGACGGTCGTCGTCTTGCCCGCGCCGTTCGGGCCGAGCAGGGCGAAGACCTCGCCGCGCCGGACGTCGAGGTCGACGCCGTCGACCACCGCCCGCCCGCCGTACCGCTTCACCAGCCCGCGGACGCGGACCGCCGTCCCGTACCCGTGCGCCGCAGGGGGCGGCGCGGTCTCGATCGCTGTCATGGCCTCGAGCCTCTCGGCGCGACCGGCTGCCCGGGACGGCCTCGCGGTGGGTCCGTCGTCCACCATCCGGTGGACGACGGGTCAGGGACGCGGAGCCAGGACCGGCCGGCCGGCCAGCGCGCCCACCACCTCGACGGCGTCGTCCCACCAGCGCTGGTAGTGGAACGGGTCGGCGTTGCGCTGGGTGCGGTGCGCGGCGATCGTCGGCGGCAGCGACTGCCAGTCCGGGACCTCCTGCAGCGCCAGGAAGAAGTTGGTGGCGCTGGTGGCCGGGTCCATCCGGTCCTCGTAGGAGCCCCAGGCGCCGTTGTCGCGCTGCTGGAACAGCCCCCGCGAGTCGGGTCCGGCGGCGTCGCCGCGGTCCAGCACCAGCAGCGAGGACTCGCCCATCGCCGTCATGACCCCGATGACCTGGGCGCAGGTGTCCAGGCCCAGCGCCTCGGCCGCGTTCACGATCGCCGCCGCGTTGGCCAGCTGCTCGGCGCCGTACCCGGCGACCGGCCCGTCCGGCACCGCGGCCGGGTCGACCCGCACCCCGGGCTCCGCGGCCGCGCAGTCCGCCGACCGCGGCGGCGTCGTCACCTGGCGCACCACGAGGAACGCCGCGAGCAGCACCAGGACGCCGACGACGAGGGCCGCCACCTGCCGCTGCCGGGGCGGGGCGGCCTCCGGCGTCTGCACACCCCGGCCAACGGACGACGGGCCGCGGAGATCCCCCGTGGGCCCAGAGGAGGCCCACGGCCGCGTCCGGAAACCGCCAGTCCCCGACCGTCCCCGGTGCCATGCTCGGGGTCGTGCTCTCCCCCCTCGACGCCGAACGCTGCTACCGCGCGGTCGCCAGCCGCGACGCCCGGTTCGACGGCTGGTTCTTCACCGCGGTGCGCACCACCGGCATCTACTGCCGCCCCTCGTGCCCGGCGCGCACGCCGGCGGCCGCCAACGTCTCCTTCTTCGGCACCGCCGCCGGCGCCCAGGCCGCGGGCTACCGCGCCTGCCGCCGCTGCCGGCCCGACGCCGTCCCCGGCTCGCCCGAGTGGGACGTGCGCGCCGACGTCGTCGCCCGGGCCATGCGGCTGATCGCCGACGGCGAGGTCGAGCGCACCGGCGTGCCCGGGCTGGCCGCCCGGCTCGGCTACTCCGAGCGGCAGGTGCACCGCCTGCTGGTCGGGGAGCTCGGCGTCGGACCGCTGGCCGTGGCCCGCGCCCAGCGTGCGCAGACCGCGCGGGTGCTGATCGAGACCACGGACCTGCCGATGGCCGACGTCGCCTTCGCCGCCGGGTTCGCCAGCATCCGGCAGTTCAACGACACCGTCCGCGAGGTCTTCGCCTGCACCCCGACCGAGCTGCGCAGCCGCCGGCCGGGCACGGTCGGCGGGACGCCGGGCTGGCTGACCCTGCGGCTGGCCGCCCGCGCCCCGTTCGACGCCGCCGAGGTGCTGCATTTCCTCGGCGCGCACGCCGTCCCCGGCCTCGAGGAGTGGGACGGGACGACGTTCTCCCGCGTCCTCGACCTGCCCGCGGGCCCCGGCGTCGTCCGGCTGTCCCCCGCCGCCGACGGCGGTGCCGCGGTGACCGCCCGGCTGCTGCTGACCGACCTGCGCGACCTGCGCGCCGCCGTCCCCCGCTGCCGGCGGCTGCTCGACCTCGACGCCGACCCCGCCGCCGTCGATGAGGTCCTCGGCGCCGACCCGGCGGTGGCGCCGCTGGTCGCCGTCGCCCCGGGCCGCCGGGTGCCGGCCTCCCCCGACGCCCCGGAGGCGGCGGCGCGGGCGGTGCTCGGCCAGCAGGTGTCGGTGGCCGGTGCCCGCACGCTCACCGCGCGGGTGCTGACGCTGGCCGGGACGCCGCTGCCCGAGCCGGTCGGCACGCTCACGCACGCCTTCCCGCGCCCGGAGGCCCTGGCCGGCGCCGACCTGTCCGCCGTCGGCCTGACCGGCGCCCGCCGCCGCACGCTGGGCGGCCTGGCCGCCGCGCTCGCCGACGGGCGGGTGGTCCTCGACCCCGGCTGCGACCGCGAGGCGGCCGCCCGCGACCTGCTGGCGCTGCGCGGCATCGGGCCGTGGACGGCGGCGCTCGTGGTGATGCGCGGCCTCGGCGACCCCGACGTGTGGTTGCCCGGTGACCTCGCGCTGTGCCGCGCCCTCGCCGCCCTCGGCAGCTCCGACACCGAGGCCGCCACGCGCTGGCGGCCCTGGCGCTCGTACGCCGCGATGCACCTCTGGGCGCTCGCGGCGCCCACACTGTTCACCCGCTCCCCCGCCGATCGGAGTGCGTCATGACCCCGTCCGCCCGCTACGCGACCGTGGCCACCCCGCCCGGTCCCTTCACCGTCGTCGTCACACCCGGGCCCGACGGCGGCGACGTCGTCCTCGCCGCCGGGTGGACCGGCGACGTCGCCGAGCTGCTGCCCGTCGTGCACCGCGCGCTGCGGCCCACCTGGGTCGAGCGGGTGGAGCACCTGCCGGTCCTCGACGTCGTGGAGGCGCACGCCGCCGGTGACGTCGGCGCGATCGACGCCGTCCCCGTCCGGCAGCGCTCCGGGCCGTTCCTCGAGGACGCCTGGGAGGTGCTGCGCACCGTGCCGCCGGGGCAGCCGGACACCTACGCCGAGTTCGCCGCCCGCTGCGGCCGGCCCTCGGCGGTGCGGGCGGCGGCCAACGCGTGCGCCCGCAACGCCGCCGCGCTGTTCGTCCCGTGCCACCGGGTGCTCGGCTCCGACGGCGGCCTGGGCGGGTTCCGCTGGGGCACGCCGGTCAAGCGCTGGCTGCTCGACCACGAGGCGGCGCACGCCCCGGTCCCCGTCGACGCCTGAGGGAGGAGCGGGACGGAGCCGCCTCCCACGGGTTGTCGGTGGCGTGTTGCACCCTGCTGTCCGTGGACGCTGCCTCCCTCCTGCTCGGCCTGCTCCTCGGGGTGCTGGTGGGGGCGGCCGTGACCCTCGGGGTGGTCGCGCTGCTGGCCCGCCGCCGCCCGGCCGAGTCCGGGCTCGACCCGCTGCACGAGTCGCTGGACCACCTGCACCGGCTGCTCGCCGGCATGGAGCAGGCCCGGGCCACCGCGCACGGCGAGCTGCGCGAGCAGATGGGCACCGTCGGGCAGACCAGCGCGATGCTGCGCCAGGAGACCGCGGCGCTGGTCACCGCGCTGCGCACGCCGCACGTCCGCGGCCGCTGGGGCGAGATCCAGCTGCGCCGGGTGGTCGAGGTGGCCGGCCTGCTCGAGCACTGCGACTTCGTCGAGCAGCCGTCGTCGACCAACGACGAGGGCGCCGGCGTCCGGCCCGACCTCGTGGTCACCCTCGCCGACGGCCGGCAGGTGGTCGTGGACGCGAAGGTCCCCTTCACCGGCTACATCGAGGCCACCCAGGCGACCGAGGAGACGGTGCGGGTGCAGCGGGTCGCCGCGCACGCCCGGCAGCTGCGCGCCCACGTCGACGCCCTCGCCCAGCGCCGCTACCCCACCGCGTTCCGCCCGGCCGCGCCGTTCACCGTGCTGTTCGTCCCCTCCGACGGGTTCCTCACCACGGCGCTGGAGGCCGAGCCCGGCCTGCTCGAGTACGGCTTCGGCCGCGACGTCGTCATCGCCACCCCGAGCACGCTGCTCGCGCTGCTGCGCACGGTGGCGCACTCCTGGCGGCAGGAGCGCCTGGCCCGCGACGCCGACCAGGTCATCGAGACCGGCCGCCGCCTGCACGCCCGGCTCACCACGCTGTCGGGCCACCTCACCCGCCTGGGCTCGGCACTGGGCTCGACGCTGACCCGCTACAACGAGACGGTCGGCTCCTACGAGCGCTCCGTGCTCGCCGCCGCCCGCCGCTTCGACGACCTCGGCGTCGGCGAGACGCCGGTGCCCGCCCCGGCGGAGGTGGAGGCGGTGGTCCGGCAGCTGCGGCCGGCCGGTGAGGACCTGCCCCTCCCCGACGATGCGGCCGACGTTGCCGACGCCGACGCCGCTCCCCCGCTGCGCTGGCGGCTGCCCGAGGGGCGCTGAGCGGCGTCCAGACCGGGCCGTCCCGCCCGGCCCGGGGGCCACGCCCGTCACACCGACCCCGCGGGTCATCGAGAGTTGCCAAATCGACACGGCGACCTGTCGCGCGTCGAGACCGGCAACTCCCCCAGCGGGTGGCCCGCCGTCGCTACCGTGAGGACCGACAGCGGCCCGGAGGGGCCAGGACGCCGGACGGGGAGGTACGCCATGGCCTCGGCGAGCACTGCCGACACCTGGCGGGGCAGCGGGGTGGGCGCGCCGCGCCCCCACGCCGGCCCGCGGGCGGGGCGTCCCGACGCCACCGGCCCGGACCGCTCGATGCGCATGGGCCTCCCGCCGGTGCCGCCGCCCCCGCCGCGCAGCCGCCCCGGTGACCGCGGCGCCGGCCGCAGTGCCGTCCCGGCGCGTCCGCCCGTCGAGGCCCGGCCCGTGTCCCGTTCCCCGATCGCGCGCCCCGCGCAGCAGAGCGTCTCCCACCCGGGCGTCCACCCGCTCGCCGAGCGTCCCGAGCCCGCGGCACCGCCCCGCGCCCACGGCACCCGTGCCGGCGCGCGTGCGGCCGGGCGGGCCGCCGCGGAGCCGACCCAGGGGAGCCGGATGCGCGGCCTGCTCGTCGTCCTCGGCGTCTTCGTCATCACCCTCGCCGGGGGCGCCGTCGACTCGTTCCTCGGCACGGGCCTGGGCACGCTGACCCTCGTCACGCTGGTCGCGGCCGCCGCCGTCGGCACGCTGCTGGTCCGCCGCCGCGACCTGCTCACGGTCGTCGTCGCCCCGCCGCTGGTGTTCGTGGCGGTCGCGCTGGTCAACATCGGCCTCGCGCCGTCGGCGAGCTTCGCCCTGCCGACGCTCGCGACGGTGCTCATCCGCGGCTTCCCCACCATGGCCGTCGCCACCGCCGTGGCCCTGGTCCTGGCGATCGTCCGCTGGGCCGCCCGCCGCTAGACGCACCTCGAGACGCGGCGAGCCCCCTCCCGGCCGGGAGGGGGCTCGCCGCGTCTCGGGCGCTAGCGGACGGGCCGGGCGGTCTCGCCGCGCTTGGGCCGCAGCTCGTGCGGCAGCGCGAACACCAGCCGCTCCTCGGCCGCCTTGACCGGCTCGACGTCGGGGTAGCCGCGCTCGGCCAGGAGGTCGAGCACCTCGCCGACCAGCACCTCGGGCACCGACGCGCCGCTGGTGACGCCGACGGTGCCGACGCCCTCCAGCCACGCGGGGTCGATCTCGGCGGCGTAGTCGACCAGGTACGCGGCGCGGGCGCCGGCCTCCAGGGCCACCTCGACCAGCCGCACCGAGTTCGACGAGTTGGTCGAGCCGACGACGATCACCAGGTCGCACTCGCCGGCCATCTGCTTGACCGCCTGCTGCCGGTTCTGCGTGGCGTAGCAGATGTCGTCGCTCGGCGGGGACTGCAGCCCGGGGAACCGGGTCCTCAGCTGGTCGACGGTCGCGAGCGTCTCGTCGACCGACAGCGTCGTCTGCGAGAGCCACACGACCCGCTCGGGGTCGCGGACCTGCACGTTCGCGACGTCGTCGGGGCCGTCGACGAGCTGGATGTGCTCGGGGGCCTCGCCGGAGGTGCCCTCGACCTCCTCGTGCCCGCGGTGGCCGATGAGGAGGATGTCGTAGTCCTCCTTGGCGAACCGCTTCGCCTCCTGGTGGACCTTGCTCACCAGCGGGCAGGTGGCGTCGATGGTGCGCAGCGAGCGTGCCTTCGCCTCCTCGTGCACGGCCGGCGAGACGCCGTGGGCGCTGAAGACGACGACGGCGCCCTCGGGCACCTCGTCGGTCTCGTCGACGAACACGGCGCCGCGCCGCTCGAGGGTGGCCACCACGTGCTTGTTGTGGACGATCTGCTTGCGGACGTACACCGGGGCGCCGTGGATCTCCAGGGCCCGCTCGACGGCCACCACCGCCCGGTCGACACCGGCGCAGTAGCCCCGGGGATCGGCCAGCAGGACCCGTCCGCGCTGATCAGCCATGACCCCATGGTAGGTGGCGCCGGGCCCCTGGCCCGGCCGTCGCGGGGAGCGTGACGAGCCGCACGCCGCCCGACCGGGTGGGCCGGGGACCGGCCGCTGTGCCGTTCGACGCGCGCTGCGGCAGGCTGGGCGCATGTCCCGTGAGATCCCGGAGCCGATCCGCGCCACCGTCGGTCTGGCCGCCACCGTCCTCGACGACGTCCGCAGCCTCCCGCAGACGCTGCCGGGCCTGCCGGTGCGCATCGTCGGCATCGCGCTGCAGGCGGCGATGAAGCTGCAGCAGCAGTGGTCGGGGCTGGTCGCCCGCGGCGACGAGGTCCTCACCGGGCTGCGCGGCGACCGCGAGCCGGGCCTGGCCACCTTCGACGAGGACGAGGAGGCCGCCGCCGGCGGCGCTCCCCTCGTCGCGCAGCCGATCGACGTGCTGCGCGACTCCGCGTTCGACCGCGCCCCCGACGTCGACACCGTCGGCGACGCGGACACCGACGTCGTGGAGGTCGACGTCGTGGAGGTCGACGTCATGGAGGTCGACGTCGACACCGACGCGGCCGGCCTGGTCGACGACGAGCTCGCCGGGCTGCCCCCGGAGCCGTCCCCCGCCGCGGTCGTCGCCGCCGTCGAGGACGTCAACGACGAGGTGCTGGGCGCCGAGGAGGCCGCGTCCGCGCTCGACGCCGCCGACTCCGCGCTGACCGCCGAGGACGCCCTGGAGAGCGCGCTGCTCGAGGCCGAGGGCACCGACTCCCCCGCCGGCACCGACTCCCCCGCCGGCACCGCGGCCGCCCCGGCGGAGACCCCGGCCGCCAGCGACCCGGGCGGCTCCCCGGTCGGTGAGCTGGCCGGCGCCCCGGACGTGGGCACCGACGACACGGTGCTGCCCGACGCCGCGGACTCCGGCGTGGCCGACACCGACATCGGCCTCGCCGACGACACCGCCGGGGGCGCCGACGCCGGCGTGCTGGGGGAGGACACGGAGGCCGACGCGGCCGCGGCCGCGGACGTCGCGACCGAGGTCGACGTCATCACGCCCGACGGGCAGGTCACCACGGTCGAGGGCACCGTCACCGAGGAGGGCGTCGTCGCCCCCGAGGACGGCGGCGAGCCCGCGCCCGGCGAGGACAGCGGCGCGGCCACCGACACGGTCGAGCCCGAGCCGGCCGAGGCCACCGACGAGGGCGGCACGACCGTCGCCGCCGCCACCGGGGTGCGCACCGACGTCGGCGGCGCCGACACCGCCGAGGAGGACGCGGCGATCGCGGAGGGCGCGGCCGTCGACGCCGTCGGCGGGGACTCCGCCGCCCCCACCGACGACGCCCAGGGCGGCAGCGAGCTGTCCGGCTCGCAGGCCGCCGGGGCCGCCCCGATCGAGGGCTACGACTCCTTCACCGTTGCCCAGCTGCGCGGCCGGCTGCGCGGCTACCAGCTGGCCACGGTGTCGGACCTGCTCGCCTACGAGGAGGCCACCCGCGCGCGGGCGCCGTTCCTGACGATGCTGCGCAACCGGCTGGAGAAGCTCGAGCAGCAGGCCGTCGAGACCAGCCCCCTGCAGCCGCGGGGGTGAACCCCGGGGTGCCGGGCGGGGCCGTCGGGCCCGCCTGGCACCCTCGGGACCGTGAGTGCGCCCTCGTCCCCCGAGTCGCCCTGGCCGGTGCGGACGGTGGCCCGCAAGGTCGCCGAGTGGATCGGCCGCCTCGGCGAGGTCTGGGTCGAGGGGCAGGTCGCCCAGCTCAACCGGCGCAGCGGCGCCGCGACCGTGTTCCTCACCCTGCGCGACCCCGCCGCCGACCTCTCGGTGCCGGTCACCTGCGCCCGCGACGTCGCCGACCGGCCCGGCCTGGAGCTCACCGAGGGTGCCCGCGTCATCGTCCGCGCGCGGCCGGACTACTACATCGCGCGCGGCTCGTTCTCGCTGCGCGCCACCGAGATCCGCGCCGTCGGGCTCGGTGAGCTGCTCGCCCGCATCGAGCGGATCCGCCGGCTGCTGACCGCCGAGGGCCTGTTCGACCCCGCCCGCAAGCGCCCGCTGCCCTTCGCCCCCGCCGTCGTCGGGCTGGTCACCGGCAAGGACTCCGCCGCCGAGCGGGACGTGCTGGTCACCGCCCGCCGTCGCTGGCCCGCGGTGCGCTTCGCCGTCCACCACAGCCTGGTGCAGGGCGTGAACGCCGCCGCCTCGGTGATCGACGGGCTGCAGCGGCTGGACCGCGACCCCGAGGTCGAGGTGATCGTCATCGCCCGCGGCGGCGGCTCGGTCGAGGACCTGCTGCCCTTCTCCGACGAGGGCCTGGTCCGCGCCATCGCCGCCTGCCGCACCCCGGTGGTCACCGCCGTCGGGCACGAGACCGACACCACCCTGGTCGACCACGTCGCCGACGTCCGCGCGGCCACCCCCACCGACGCCGCGCACCGCGTCGTGCCCGAGATCGGCGAGCAGCGGCGGCTGGTCGACGGGCTGCGCGCCCGCGCCCGGCACCTGCTCACCGTGCGCCTGGAGCAGTCCGAGCGGTGGCTGGAGAGCGTCCGCAGCCGCCCGGTGCTCGCCGACCCCGAGCGGCTGCTGCACGGCCGGGCCGACGACGTCGCGGCGCTGCGCGACCGGGCCCGCCGCACGCTCACCCACCGCGTCGAGTCCGCCGAGCGCGACCTCGACCACGCCCGCGCGCGGGTGGCCGCGCTGTCCCCGCAGGCGACGCTGCAGCGCGGCTACGCGCTGGTGCAGCGGGCCGACGGCGCCCTGGTCCGCGACCCCGCCGAGGTGGCCGACGGCGAGCGGCTGGCGGTGCGCGTGGCGGGCGGGCGGCTGGCCGTCCGGGTGGACGGGCAGGATGGGGAGCCGTGAGCGAGCCGACGACCGAGCAGCCGACGCAGACCTACGAGCAGGCCCGCGAGGAGCTGGCCGAGGTGGTCCGCCGGCTCGAGGCCGGGGGCCTCACCCTCGAGGAGTCCCTCGGCCTGTGGGAGCGCGGCGAGCAGCTCGCGCAGCTGTGCCAGCACTGGCTCGACCGCGCCCGCGAGCGGCTGGCCGCCGCGGCGCCCGCCGAGCAGGAGGGCTGAGCCTCAGCTGGGGACGCTGACCGGCGCGACGGCGGCGGCGACGGTCTCCAGCTCGTCGTCGCCGGCCGAGCCGGTGACCACGGTGGTCACGTCCCCGGTCTCCAGGGACAGCACGGTCTCCCCGCGCCCGTTGGTCAGCCGGGTCCAGCTGCGCCCGGCCAGGTCGACGCTGCCGTCGTCCTCCGCGCCGTCGAGGACGGTGGTCAGCCGGTCGGCGTCGGGGTCGTCGGTGGTGAGGAAGCCCGCGTACTCGTCCGACGGGGTGACGTAGCCGATCTCCAGGGTCACCGGCTCCCCGTCGCCGGCGTCCGCGGCGTCGGTGCGCGCGCTGGTCGGCCGGTAGCCGTCGGGCAGCTGGGCGGGCACCTCGACGGTGTAGGACGCCCGCTCGGCGGCGAGCCGGACGCTGCTGGTCGGGTCGATCGGGCGGACCGGGTCGGTGCCGCCCTGCCGGAAGGCGACCCAGCCGGCGACGAGCAGGACGATGACCACCAGCGGCAGCAGCGACCGGAGCATGTTGGCCGCGCTCATCCGGTTCGCGCGCTCCGCGGCGGTCGGCGCCGGGGGCGGCTGCTCCTCGGGGGCCTGCTGACCCGACGGGCCGGAACTGGTCATGCCCCTAGGATCGCAGCACCGATCCACAACCCCGCCGCCCCGCTTCCGGACGGCCCCGCGCGCCCGACCGGCTCGGGGACGGGTCGCGGGCGGTGGGCACCGGCAACGGTGCCGGACTCAGGAGGTCCCGTGACCCTGCCCGTACCCGACGGACCCGTGCCACCCGCCCCCCGCCAGAGCACCTTCCGCACCGACCGCCCGGCGCCCGACCGCAACCTCGCGCTCGAGCTGGTGCGCGTCACCGAGGCCGCCGCGATGGCCGCGGGCCGCTGGGTCGGCCGCGGCGACAAGAACGGCGGCGACGGCGCCGCCGTCGACGCCATGCGGGCGCTCATCGGCACGGTGAGCATGCGCGGCGTCGTCGTCATCGGCGAGGGCGAGAAGGACCAGGCGCCGATGCTCTACAACGGCGAGCAGGTCGGCGACGGCTACGGCCCCGAGTGCGACGTGGCCGTCGACCCCATCGACGGCACCACCCTCATGGCCAAGGGCATGCCCAACGCCATCGCCGTCATGGCGGTGGCCGACCGCGGCGCCATGTACGACCCGTCGGCCGTCTTCTACATGGAGAAGATCGCCACCGGTCCGGCCGCCGCCGACGTCGTCGACATCACCGCGCCGGTCGCCGAGAACGTCCGGCGGGTGGCCAGGGCCAAGCACGGCCGGGTGGAGGACGTCACCGTCTGCATCCTCGACCGGCCGCGGCACGACCAGCTCGTGCACGAGGTCCGCGAGGCCGGCGCCCGCATCAGGTTCATCACCGACGGCGACGTCGCCGGCGCGATCGCCGCCGCCCGCGAGGGCACCGGCGTCGACCTGCTCATGGGCATCGGCGGCACGCCGGAGGGGATCATCGCCGCCTGCGCGCTCAAGTGCATGGGCGGTGCGCTGCAGGGCCGGCTGTGGCCCAAGGACGACGAGGAGCGGCAGAAGGCGGTCGACGCCGGCCACGACCTCGACCGCGTGCTCACCATCGACGACCTGGTGCGCGGCGACGTCTTCTTCGTCGCCACCGGCATCACCGACGGCGAGCTGCTGCGCGGCGTCCAGTACCGCGCCGGCGGCTGCACCACGCAGTCGCTGGTCATGCGCTCGCGCTCGGGCACCATCCGCTCGATCGACAGCCTGCACTCGCTGGAGAAGCTGCGGGCCTACTCGGCCGTGCCCTTCGACCGCTCCGACGAGGAGTAGACGCACGACGGCCCCGGGGCGAGCGCCCCGGGGCCGTCGTGCGTCCACGGGACCGGCGTCAGCCGAGCCGGCCCTGGCAGTTGGCGACCTCGTAGGTCACCCGGCCGGCGCAGGTGCCGGCGTACTGCTCCCACTGCGAGTCCGACGGGGAGGCGCCCCACAAGTCGTCGCAGGCCGCCCAGTCACCGGCGAAGCAGCCGTCTGCCAGCGGCTGGAACTCGCCGTCCGGGTCCTCCCCGAGGCCCTGCGGCGGGACCGGGTCGCTCTGCGGCTCCGGCGTGCCCGCACCGAGCCGCGACTCGCAGGTGCCGGTCTGGTAGCCCACCCGGCCGGCGCAGGTGCCCGCGTACTCCTCGTACGCCGAGTCGACCGGCGTGCCGATCCACAGGTCGTCGCAGGCGGCGAAGTCACCGGCGAAGCAGGCCTCGGCCAGCGGCTGGAACTCGCCGTCCGGGTCCTCCCCGAGGCCCTGCGGCGGCACCGGCGCCGAGGTCGACCCCGCACCGCCGCCCCCTCCGCCGGACGACGTCGAGGACGACGAGGACGGCGAGGACGACGAGGAACTGCTCGACGAGCCCGACGACGAGGACGGGCCCGAGGACGACGAGCCGGACGCGGACGAGGAGGTGCTGGTGCGCGTCGGGTCGGCGACGGTCGAGCCGTCGTCGTCGCGGAGCAGGAAGAACAGCCCGACGGCCGCGGCCGCGAGCAGCAGCACGCCGGCGATCACCGACGCGATGACGACGTTCTTCTTGCCCCCCTTCTGCTGCGGCCGGCCGTAGCCCGGCTGCCCGTAGGGCTGCTGGCCGTACTGCTGGTTCGGGCCATAGCCGGGCTGCCCGTACTGGCCGTAGGGCTGCTGGCCGTACTGCTGGCTCGGGTCGTAGGCCTGCTGCCCGTACTGCTGGCCCGGGTCGTAGCCGGGTTGGCCGTACGGCTGCTGGCCGTAGGGCTGCTGCCCGAACTGCTGCGTCGGGTCCTGGCCCGGCTGGCCGTGGGGCTGCTGACCGGGCTGGGCGAAGGGCGAGGTCTGGTCGCGCCCGCCCGGCTGGCCGTACTGGCCCGGCTGGAACTGGGACGTGGGGGGCGCCGGCTGACCGGACTGCCTCGTCGGGTCGTCGGACTGCCCCCACCCCTGCCGGCCGGGCTGCTCGCCCCGGGGGTCGTTGCCGCCCGGCGGCGGGTACGGCGGCTGGGACATGGTGCGGACTCCTCGGTTCAGGTAGATGCGCTGGTCAGGCTAGGGGGACCGGGTGGCGGCGACCAGCACCGGCAGGTGACGGTCGCCGTCAGTCGAGGTCGGTGCACAGCGGCACCGACCACGCCTTCACGCGGCCGCCGCAGGTGAGCGCGTACTCCTCGTACTCCGACAGCGGCGGCGACTCGGCGAACAGGTCGTCGCAGGCCTGCAGGTCGCCGTCGAAGCAGCCCTGGGCGTGGGCGTCGAGGACGGGGTCGGACCCGAGGACGCCGGGCGGCACCGGCTCGGACTGCTCGACCTCGCCGAGCACGCTCCCGGTCCAGGAGGACCCGGGGGGCACGCCGCCGTAGAGGACCTCCCCGACCGCCTCGCCCATCGCCGCGCCGGCCGCGCGGCCGGCGTCGTCCGCGGCGCCGCGGAGCACCAGCGCGCCGAGGACGGCGGCGAGCACCAGCCCGAGGGCGAGGCCGCCCGCGAGCAGGGCGGCGGGGAGCACGCGCGAGGCCGGCGCGGGTCCCGCGACCGGCGCCGGCGGCGGGACGACGGGTGCCCGGCCGGCGGTGGGGTCCCAGGTGCCCCACGGCGTCCAGCCGCCCACGGGGACGGTGCCGGGCGCGTCCGGGGGATGCGGGTGGGTCACGGGGCCTCCTCGGGCCGTCGGCGGTCGCCGCACGGTAGGACCCGGGGCGGTCCCGTTCCGGGTCCCACTCCGGGCCTGCGGGCAGTGGGGTCGACGGGGCCCTTCTAGGGTCACGCGTGCAGCACCGATCCCACCGACACCACACGGGAGCCAGCGTGGCCACCGAGCAGGACTACCGCGTCGAGCACGACTCCATGGGGGAGGTCCGTGTCCCCGCGTGGGCCAAGTGGCGGGCCCAGACGCAGCGCGCCGTGGAGAACTTCCCCATCTCCGGCACCCCCATCGAGCGCGAGCTCATCGCCGCGCTGGCCGCCATCAAGGGCGCCGCCGCCCGCGTCAACGCCGACCTCGGCGTGCTCGACGGCGAGGTCGCGCGGGCGATCGCCGCGGCCGCCGCCGAGGTGGCCTCCGGGACGTGGGACGAGCACTTCCCCATCGACGTCTTCCAGACCGGCTCGGGGACGTCGAGCAACATGAACACCAACGAGGTCATCGCGACCCTCGCCACCGAGGCCGCCGGCACTCCGGTGCACCCGAACGACCACGTCAACGCCTCGCAGTCGTCCAACGACGTCTTCCCCTCGGCCATCCACGTGGCCGCCACCCGGGCGATCGTGCGCGACCTCGTCCCGGCCCTGCGCCACCTCGAGTCCTCCCTCACCCGCAAGGAGTCGGAGTTCGCCGAGGTCGTGAAGAGCGGCCGCACCCACCTCATGGACGCCACCCCGGTCACCCTCGGCCAGGAGTTCGGCGGCTACGCCGCGGCCGTCCGGTACGGCGTCGAGCGGCTCGAGGCCTCGCTGCCGCGCATCGGCGAGCTGCCGCTGGGCGGCACCGCCGTCGGCACCGGCATCAACACCCCGCCCGGGTTCGCGGCGGCCATCATCGACACGCTCGCCGCGGAGCTGGACCTGCCGTTGTCCGAGGCGCGCAACCACTTCGAGGCGCAGAGCTCGCGGGACTCGCTCGTCGAGGCCTCCGGCCAGCTCAAGACGATCGCCGTCGGCCTGGTGAAGATCGCCAACGACCTGCGGTGGATGGGCTCGGGCCCGCGCACCGGCCTCGGCGAGATCCAGCTGCCCGACCTGCAGCCGGGCAGCTCGATCATGCCCGGCAAGGTGAACCCGGTGATCCCCGAGGCGGTCATCCAGGTCGCCGCCCAGGTGATCGGCAACGACGCGGCGGTCACCTACGCCGGCACCACCGGCGTCTTCGAGCTCAACGTGACGCTGCCGCTCATGGCCCGCAACGTGCTCGAGTCGATCCGCCTGCTGGCCAACGTCAGCCGGATCCTGGCCGACCGCTGCGTCGACGGGATCGTCGCCAACGTCGAGCAGTGCCGGACCTACGCCGAGTCCTCGCCGTCCATCGTGACGCCGCTGAACAAGTACATCGGCTACGAGGAGGCCGCGAAGGTCGCCAAGCAGTCGCTGGCCGAGCAGAAGACGATCCGCCAGGTGGTGCTCGAGCGCGGCTACGTCGAGCAGGGCGAGCTCACCGAGGCCCAGCTCGACGAGGCCCTCGACGTCCTCTCGATGACCCACCCCTGACCGTCCGGGGTGGGCCGGGGACCCGGCCCACCCCGTCGGGGGGACGGTCCCTGTCGTCCTCGGGGCCCGACGCCAGTAGCGTCGGACCACCATGACCGAGACAGCCAGCACCCCCGAGGTATCCCTCCGGCACCGGGGAGGTGACCTCCCGCTGCGCACGGTCCCGGCGTCGGAGGGCCCCTCCGGGCTCGACGTCTCCAAGCTCCTGACGACCACGGGGCAGGTGGCCCTGGACGTCGGCTTCGTGAACACCGCCTCGTGCACGTCGGAGATCACCTACATCGACGGCGACGCGGGCGTCCTGCGCTACCGCGGCTACCCGATCGACCAGCTCGCCGGGAAGGCCAGCTTCCTCGAGGTCACCTACCTGCTGATCTACGGCGAGCTGCCCACGGCCGACCAGCTGGCCGCCTTCGACGACAAGCTGCGCCGGCACACCCTGCTGCACGAGGACCTCAAGCAGTTCTTCCAGGGCTTCCCGCGCGACGCGCACCCGATGCCGGTGCTGTCCTCGGCGGTCAGCGCCCTGTCGACCTTCTACCAGGACTCGCTGGACCCCTTCGACCCGCAGCACGTGGAGATCTCCACCGTCCGGCTGCTGGCCAAGCTGCCCACGATCGCGGCCTACGCGTACAAGAAGTCGGTCGGCCAGCCGTTCCTCTACCCGGACAACTCGCTGGGCCTGGTCGAGAACTTCCTGCGGATGACCTTCGGCTTCCCCGCCGAGCCCTACGAGGTCGATCCCGACCTCGCCGCCGCCCTCGACATGCTCTTCGTGCTGCACGCCGACCACGAGCAGAACTGCTCGACGTCGACGGTGCGGCTGGTCGGCTCCTCGCACGCCAACCTCTTCGCCTCGGTGTCGGCCGGCATCAACGCGCTGTTCGGGCCGCTGCACGGTGGGGCCAACCAGTCGGTGCTGGAGATGCTCGAGGCGATCCAGCGCGACGGTGGGGACATCGACCGGTTCGTCGAGCGGGTGAAGAAGAAGGAGCCCGGCGTCAAGCTCATGGGCTTCGGGCACCGGGTCTACAAGAACTACGACCCGCGCGCGGCGATCGTGAAGCAGACCGCCGACGCCGTGCTCGACAAGCTCGGCGGGGACAACCAGCTGCTCGACCTCGCCCGCCAGCTCGAGGAGATCGCGCTGTCCGACGACTACTTCGTCGAGCGCAAGCTCTACCCGAACGTCGACTTCTACACCGGGCTGATCTACCGGGCGATGGGCTTCCCGACCCGGATGTTCACCGTGCTGTTCGCGCTGGGCCGGCTGCCCGGGTGGATCGCGCAGTGGCGGGAGATGATCGCCGACCCGACGACGAAGATCGGCCGCCCGCGGCAGGTCTACACCGGTGAGACCGAGCGGGCGTTCGTCCCGCTGGCCGAGCGCTGACGACGTCGTCGATGGGCAGCGAGCCGCCCGGCGAGGACCTGCTGGTCCTGCCCCCGATCCCGCTGGCCACCGGGCGGCTGCTGCGCGACGACGACGACCGGCCGGTGCCGATCACCGCCGTGGAGCTGGTCGTGGTCACCGAGGACGGTGCGGAGCACCGCATCCCGCTGGTGGCGCGGCACGGTGCCTGGTGGCCGCCCGACCGCTGATCCCTCGGTGCGGTTCCGCGGAGGTGCACGGCGCGCCCGCCCGGTCCCCCGGGCGGGCGCATCCCCTCCCCCGTCGGGGTGAGACCTCCCCTCCCGTCCCTCCTCCGGGTCCCCCGGGCGGTCGATCTGACGGCGAGCGCTCCACGCCGGAGCGCGGCCAGCCGATCGAGACCGCCCGGGGGACGCCGCCGTGCCCGCACCACGCACGCCCGCCCCCGCGCGCACGGCTCCTCCCCGCACCGCTCCGCGCCGCGAGCTCACCGCCCGCGAGGCCGAGGCGCTGCGCGCCCTGCTCGCCGCCCGCGCCGCCACCGGCGCCCCGGGTCCCGCCCGCCGCGCCGGCACCGGCACCGCGACGAAGAAGCGCCGGAAGCAGCCCGCCCGCCGCCGGCCCGCCGCCCGGGCGCCGCGCGAGCGCGGTCCCTGGCGCACCCGGCTGCTGGTCGTCGGCCTGGCCACGCTGCTCGTGCCGGTCCTCACCGTCCTGCTCGCCCCGGCCACCTCCGCGCCCGGCTCGGCCACCGTGGCTGCCGACCCGGCGGGCCTGGCCCTCGCCGCCCGCAGCACCCTGCTGCAGGACGCCGACGCCTACCGCCGGCTGCAGGCCGAGGTCGCCACCCGGCGGGCCGAGCTGCAGGCCGCCGTCGCGGCCGAGCAGGCCGCCCGCGCCGCCGTCGCCGCCGAGCAGGTCACCGTCGGCTCCGCCGCGGCCGACCTGTACCGCGCCTCCGCGCGGACCCGCATGCCGGTCCTCGGCCTGTCCGCCGCCGCACCCGCGACCACCGGCGACGTCCTCTACCGCCAGGCCCTGGCGGACCGCGCCGCGCAGCAGCGGGAGAGCGCCGTCGTCCGCGCCGAGCGCGCCGCGGCCGCCGCGCGGGACGCCGCAGGACGGGTGGCCGCCGCGCAGGACGCCGTCGACACCGCCGCGGCGCAGGCCCGCACCGTGCTGGCCGGCGTCCGCGCGACCGTGGACGACCTCGGCCTCGACGTCTCCGCGCAGCTGGCCGCGCTGGGCACCGTCCCGGCCGCCGGCGCGCAGCAGGAGCGCAACACCGCCGCGCTGCAGCGCTGGCAGGCCTACCTCGCCGGCCTGGCGTCGGCGGGCGTCGAGCCGCCGTCCGCGGCCGAGCTCGCCGACCCGGCGACGCTGCCCGACGGCTTCTCCCCCGCGCTGGACGCCGCCGGCCAGGCCGTCCCCGGCGTGGCGTGGGCGGTCGTCGGCAACCGGCCGGTGACCGTGCTGCCGGCCGAGACCGTCGCCGCGGTGAGCAGCGCGCTGTCCCGGCTGGGCCGGCCGTACGCCGCCGGCGCCACCGGCCCGGACGCCTTCGACTGCGGCGGGCTCACCGCCTCCGCCTGGCTGCTCGCCGGCTACGACCTGCCGGCCGCCGCCGCGGAGCAGTGGGCCGCGGCGACCGTCGTGCCCGCCTCGCAGCTGCAGGTGGGCGACCTGGTCGTCTCCGACGGCGGCGCGGACGTCGCCGTCCACCTCGGCGACGGCGAGGTGCTCGGCGCCTCGGCGGCCACCTACCAGGTCGGCGTCCGCGCGATGCCCGAGGACGCCCGCGCCGTGCGGGTCACCCTGCCCGCGCCCGCGGCGCCGAACGCGCCGCTGCCGGCGTCGGCGTCCGGCCGCGGGGCCTGCGGCGCGCCCCCGGCCCCGGTCGGGCCGGTGAGCCCCGCGTGGGGAGGCTGGTCCAACGGCCGGATCCCCGCCGAGGCGCTGTGCCCCATCGCCCGCGGCCACGCGCTGCGCTGCGACGCCGCGGCCGGCTACGCCGCGCTGGCCCGGGCCTACGAGGCGGCGTTCGGCAGCCCCCTGTGCACCACCGACTCCTACCGGTCGATGGCCGCGCAGGTGGACGCCTTCCGCCGCAAGCCGGCGCTGGCCGCGGTGCCGGGGACGTCGAACCACGGCTGGGCGCTGGCGGTGGACCTGTGCGGCGGGGTGAACGTCGCCGGCACGCCGCAGTGGACGTGGATGACCGAGCACGCCGGGCAGTTCGGCTTCGTCAACCCCGACTGGGCGCGGCCCGGCGGCGAGAAGCCCGAGCCCTGGCACTGGGAGTTCGGTCACCTGGCCTAGCGGACCGCTCCCGCTGTGCCGAGATCACGTGATCTCGGCACGTGGAGGGCCCTGGGACGCCGAGATCACGTGATCTCGGCGGGCCGGGGAGCGCTAGAGCCAGCGGAGGTCGGACAGGGCGGCCCAGGGCAGGCGCACGCACGCCTCGCCGGTCAGCCCGGCCAGGCGGTCGGTCACGCCCGGGGAGGCGCACGCCAGCGGCCGCAGGGGCGTGACGACGACGTGCGGCTCGGCCAGCCGCAGCCCGGCGTCGGCGATCCGCCCGAGCAGCCGCTCGGGATCGGCCAGCGCGGCCGTGGCGAGCACCGGCGCGCCGGGGTGCGACCACAGCGCCACCGGCCCCTCGACGCGGAGCACGCCCCCGGCCTCGGCGGCGCGCGCGGTGGCGGCGGTGCGGGTGCGGGCCACCACGGCGGCGTCGGCGCGGTCCGACGGCGTCCAGGCGACGGCGCGGTCCCCGCGGCGGACGACGACCCGCCAGCCGACGTCGGTGCACCCCGGGCCGGTCCAGTCGAGGACGGCGACGCCGGCGCCGGCGGCCGCGGCGTCGCTGACCGGGCGGTCGGCGACGAAGGCGGTGAGCGCGGCGGCGACGCCGTCGGCGGTCGGGGCCACGCCGGCGTCGGTCATGTCCTCGGCGAGATCGTGCAGGGGCACCCGCACGCGGCGCTCGTCCTCGGCCAGGACCAGCACCGGCCCGCGGGCGGAGTCGGCGAGCACGGCGGCGCGCAGGCCGCCGGTGGCCAGGCCCGGCAGCACCGCGTCGGCGGCGGCGCGGACGTCGTCGACGGCGACCGGCGCCGGGCGCAGCCGCTGCAGCAGGCCCGACGCGGAGCGACCGGGGCGCCCGGGCGTCACGGGCGGCGACCCCCGAGGGCCGCGCGCAGGCCGGTCGGCAGCTCGGCCAGGCCGAGGACGCTGTCGAGCTCGGCGGCCGACAGCCGCACCGGCAGGACGTCCTCGGCCCAGCCGGTGACCCGGCGGACGCGCGCGGCGGGACCGGGCCAGACGGCGTCGCGGGCGGCGGCCACGTGCAGCTCGGTGAGGACGTCGGCGAGGTGGACGGCGGCGACCGGGTGGACGCCGGGCCGCTCGGCGGCGGCGCGCACGACGCCGGCCAGCAGCTCGCGGTCGGCACCGGAGAGCCAGTGCGGGAGCAGCACGACGGCGGGGTCGCCCGCAGGGAGCACGCTCACCGCACACCTCCCCCCGTCGGCGTCTGCGCGCCCCGGGCGGCGGTGCAGCGGGGACTCGCGGTCACGTCCTCGATATCGGCAGTCCGGGGCCGGGTTGGACCCCGGTGGACCGGACGTCTTCGGGCCGTTTACCCGCGCGTCACTCGGACAGCTCGGCGAGCCGGTCCTTGAGGGCCCGCTCGACGCGGTCGGCGTGCACGTTCATGTTGCGCACCGAGGTCCCGAGGTCCGCCGACACCTGGGTCTTGGTCTGCCCGCCCCAGGTGGTCAGGTACCAGGTGGCCCAGCCCAGGACGTTCGGCTGCGCGGCCCGCTGACCGCGCGCGGCCGTCGGGTCGGGGGCGCAGGCCGCGGTCAGCGCGTGCGACAGCAGCGTCTGCTCCGCCTCGTCCATGATCTGGTCGGGCGCCTCGCTGGAGTCGGGCAGCAGCACCTCGGCTGCGTCCGGGCCGCCGTCGAGGGACTGCAGGTTGCGCAGGCCGTTGAGGGTGGCCACCGTCTGCGAGTTGCGCCGCAGCGTGGCCACGCTCTGCCCCATGTAGGCGGCGAGCTCCCGCTCGGTGGGCCGGCGGTTGTGCTCGGCCTGGAAGGCGGCGATCGCCTTCTGCTGCCGGTTCTCGGTGTCGGCGGCGGTGCGACCGTGTGCGTTGCGGCCCAGGTCGTGCACCCACTTGGACAGCTGGGTGGCGAGGAAGGCGCCGAACGGGACGCCCTTGGTCTCGTCGTACTGGCCGACCGCCTTGAGGATCCACTCGGCGACCTGCTGGTGCAGGTCGTCCGGATCCGGCACGTGGAGCCGCAGGGTGCTCGTGTTGCGCTGCAGCCGCTTGAGGCTGACCGGCTGGTAGTGCCGGCACAGGTCCTCGAGGAAGGCCGGCGGCAGGTCGCGCGGCGCCCGGCGGCGGACGCCGGCCTCGGCGCGCAGGCCCACGGTGGCGACGTCGCGGGCCGCGCACCAGGCGCGGATCCAGTCGGCGAGCACCTGGCCCTGGCCGCACGGGCCGTCGACGCGGTAGAGCCCCTCGCCCTCGTCGTGGCTGACCGTGACGCCGTCGGGCAGGTCGGCGCGGAACGCGGCCAGCGGCAGGTCGCGGTCGACCCGGAAGTGCACCCGGTCGCGGGCGGTGATCGGGACCCGCGCGAAGCCCTCGGCCTCGGGGACGCCGCCGAAGACGAGCGGCGCGCGGGTGCCGGCGTCGGCCGGCTGGTCGGCGGCGGGGACGGCGGTCTGGGAGGTGCTGGTCACCGGGGGCTCCTGGTCGATCGCGGGGAAGGCGTCGGCGAGGGGTGGGGCGTCAGGCGGGGACGCCCTCGAGGGGGAACGCGCCGGCGGGGGCCTCGAGGTCGGCGTCGTCGGCCCGGAGGAGGACCTCGGCGGCGGCGCGCTCGGCGGCGGAGGGCTCGGCGGCGTACACCGGCATGTGGTCGTACAGGACCGTGAACAGGTCGCTGACGAAGGCGTAGGCGGCCTGCGCCTGCGGCGAGAAGCGGGCGATCGCCTCGCGGGGGCCGAGCTCCACGCCGACGGTGACGCGGACGACGCGGTCGTCCTTGCCGAGCCCGCTGACCGAGAAGGCGACCGACGGGTGCGCGGCGGCGAGCGCGGTCAGCTCGGCCAGGCAGCGCCGGGTGGACCCGCGGCGCGGCCGCAGCTGGACGTGGACGACGACGGTCTCGTCGGCCTGCTGGGTCCCTGCCATCACGCTGTGCTGCATCCTCATCGCCCCCTGTGTCGTGCTCGGGGGCAACTCTGGCGCATGAGCGGACAGTGACCGGCACACAACTCGCCGTGCCCTGTGCAATCTGCGGGCCGACCTTCGTCAGGTCTTGCCCGTCCCGGTGTCGTGGCCGGTCCGGCGGGCCCGCGCATCGGCGACTGTTGCCGAGCCGCGGACCCGCCGTCGGTGGCGTGTCGTCAGCGCGCCGGCGACTCCGGCGGGGCGGGCCGCTCCCCGACCCGGGTGGGAGCTGCCGGGGCGGAGGCGGCGGAGCCGGCGGCCTGCGGCGCGAAGGCCGCGAGCGCGCCGAGCGTGTCCGCGGTGACCTGCGCGGCGAGCAGGTTGGCCTCGGCGATCTGCCGGTAGACCTCCTCGCGGTGGATGGTCACCTCGCGCGGGGCCTTGAAGCCGAGCCGGACGGTGCCGCCGCGGACCTCGACGACGTGCACCTCGATGTCGTCGCCGATGCGGATGGTCTCGCCGACGCTGCGGGTCAGTGTGAGCACGGGTACCCCTCCATGGGTGTGTGTGACGGCCTCCTGGCATCCCCGCCCGGGCGCGGGGGTCGAGCGGGCGGACCCGCTCCCCTCCTCTATCGGCGCAGGGGACGCCGGATCGGATGACTGCCGTCGGGGAGCACGACCTGGGTGGCCCGCCAGTTCGCCGGGTTGAGCACGACGGGGGCGCGCAGGTTCACCGTCGCCGCCGCCGGGCCCTCGGCCGGCACGGTGACCAGGCAGAACAGCGAGGCGTCGGCCGGGTCCGCGAGGTCCAGGTCGGCCAGCACCGGGGCCGGCAGCACGGGCGCGTAGTCCGGGAACCACCGGGCCGGGGGGACGGCCAGGAACCGCGGACCGTCGGCGTCCAGGGACTGCAGCCAGAACAGCAACCCGTCCCCGTCGGCCGTGACGAGCACGTAGTCGCGGAAGTCGGGGAAGCCGGGCAGCGGGGACACCATGCCCAGCAGTGGCAGGGTGACGACCGGCGCGAGGGTCACCGCAGGAAGTCCGCGAGCGAGGGCTGGATGACCTGGGCGGTCGCCTGCAGCGCGGCCTGGTAGCCGGTCTGCTGGAACTGCAGCTGCATGATCGTCTTCGGCAGGTCGACGTCCTCGACGTTGGCGAGCTGTTTCTGCAGCGCCAGCGACCGGTCGGAGTTGACCTGCGCGGCGTTGTCGATGCGGGCGGCGCGGGCACCGATCGTCGAGAGCGCGGTGAGCAGCCGGTCCGTCGCCGCGTCGAGGGCGGCGAGGTCGTCCTGGACCGAGGCCCCGGCCCGGACGTCGGTGGCGATCTTCCCCACGACGGCGAACAGGTCGCTCCCGGGCGGGCCGAAGGCCTCGACGCCGGTGACGTCGATGCGGACGCGCTCGTCGTTGGAGATCCGCCGCGTGATGGGGACGACGCCGGTCCCGTCGGCGCTGCCCACTCCGACCCAGGTGCCGTCGTCCCGGTACGCCTGCTTGCCGCTGGTGACGCCGCCGAAGACCGGGCGCCCGTCGACGTTCTCGTTCGCCAGGCCGAGCAGGCTCTCCCGGAGCGCGGCCACCTCGGTGGCGATCGCGGTGCGGCTGCTCTCCGTCATCGTGCCGTTGGTCGCCTGCACGGTGAGGTCCCGGACCCGGCGCACCTGCGTGATCACGGACGTCAGGGCCGTGTCGGTGATCTCCATCCAGCTCTGCGCGTCGGAGATGCCCCGCGCGTACTGCTCGGTCGCGGCCTGGTCCTTGCGGATCTGCAGGGACCGGTTGACGGCGGTCGGCGAGTCCGAGGGCCGGCTGACGACCTTGCCGGAGGTGAGCTGCTCCTGCAGCTTGCCCAGGTCGGCGAGGTTGCGGTTGAGGCCCTGCAGGGCGGTCTGCGCGACGGCCCGCTGCGTGATGCGCATCCCGGTCACCGGCCCACGACGCCGGTGCGGTTGATGAGGGTGTCCAGCGCCTCGTCGATCGCGCTCACCATCCGCGCGGCGGCGCTGTAGGCGTGCTGGAACGACAGCATGTTGGTCATCTCCTCGTCGAGGTTGACGCCGGAGGTCGACTCCCGGGCGGCGTCGACCTGCGCGGACACCACGGACTGGACCTCGGCGTTGCGCGTGGCCACGGAGGACTCGACGCCCAGGGCCACCACGAGCTTGCGGTAGGCCGCGTCCAGGCCGGCGGGGTCCAGGCTCAGCTGGAAGAAGGCGTCGGCGTTGTCGCCGTCGGCCGACGGCGCGTTGCCGGCACCAGACGGCGGCGTCGTCGCCGCGGCGACCTGCTGCGGGGTGAGCGGGCGCAGGGTGAGGTTGGCGGCGGTGACCACGGTGCCGGACCCGCCGGTGTCGAACAGCGCCTGCCCGGGCGCCCCGGTCAGGTCGTACCCGCCGGTGTGCGCGGCGTTGAACGTCGCCGCGACCGAGCGGGCGAACCCGTCGAGCTGCGTGCGGTAGGCCGGGACCGTCTGCGTCAGGGCGGTGAGCCGGCCGGCCGCGGTGCCGCCCACGCGCAGCGTCGAGCCGCCGGGCCGGGTCTCCAGCCGCGGCGCGTCGGCGCCGACGCCATCGGCGTTGTCCGAGCCGGCCAGCCGGACGGCGGTGGCGGTGCTGCCGGCGACCAGGCTGGTGCCGCCGACGGTCACGTCGACGACGCCGTCGGCCCGCGGCACGGCGGTGGCGCCGATGCTCTGCGACAGCTGCAGGACCAGCGCGTCGCGCCGGTCGGACAGCTCGTTGACCGGCAGGCCGGACAGGGTGGCCTGCCGGATGGCGCCGTTGAGCTCGGCGACCGAGGCGGCCGCGGTGTTCACGTCGGCGACCAGGGCCTGCAGGCCGTCGCGGGTCTGCCCCCACTGCTGGTCCAGCGCGGCGCGGGTGGTGCGGATGCCGTCGGCGAGGACGTCGAGCCGCTCGAGCACCTGGCTGCGCGAGGCGAGGGTGAGGGGGCTGTCGGCCAGGTCGGAGAAGCCGGCCCAGACGTCGGACAGCATGCTCTGCAGGCCGGTGTCGCCGGGCTCGCGGAACGCGTCCTCGATCTGCGAGAGCGCGTCGGCCTCCGCGGTGAGCTGCGCGCTCGCCGAGGTCTCGAGCTGCGCGCGGGCCTCGAGGAAGGCGTCGCGGACGCGGCGGACCCTGTCGGAGTCGACGCCGCCGTCCACGCCGGTGCTGACCGAGTGGATCGCCGGGACGGCGGTGCCGCCCATGGCGGTCTGGTCCACGCGCTGGCGGGAGTAGCCGGCGGTGTTGACGTTGGCGATGTTCTGGCCGGTGACGTCGAGGCCGCGCTGGGCGGCCCACAGCGCCGTCGACGCCGTGTTGAGGCCGGAGAAGGTGCTCACAGGGCTCCGTCCAGGGTGACCGCGCGGGAGGACCCGTGCTCGGAGCGGCCGGTGGCGCCGTAGGTGCCGGCCGTGGGGTGGCGGACCGACAGCAGCGCGTCGCCGATCGCGGACAGGCCGCCCTCGATGAGCTCGCGGTTGGCGTCGGAGAGGCTGCGCAGGTCGGTGACGAGGACGAGCAGGGCCTCGTGGTGCTTGGCCAGCAGGTCGTTCCACGGCGCGGGCGCGGCCTCGGCCAGCTGGCGCAGCGACGGGTTGACCCCGGTGCCCAGCCGGACGGCGATCGCCTCGGTGGCGGCGGCCCGCTCGACCTCGAGGACGCGCAGCTGGTCGAGGACGACCTCGATCTCGTGGGCGATCCGGGCCAGCCAGCGGGTCTTGCCGGACAGGATCAGGTACTGCTTCTCCTCCGCCTTGAACAGCAGCAGGTCGAGCAGCTCCTGCTCGCGCCACAGCAGCGTCGACAGGTGCTGGAAGTCCACGTCCGCCACCGCCTCCCTCGTCTCCCGGCGGTGTCCCCGCCTTCGCGGACAGACGGTCGGCAGCGGGCAAGCGGCCCTCAAGCCGAGTTCCCGGGATTGGCAGGAGTTGTGCGTCCGGGACGGTGCGGTCCCTGCCGAGAGAGGGACCGTGCCAGCAGCCCGCTCCCCGGTGACCGACCGCACGGCCACCGCGCGCACCGCTCCCCCGCAGCAGACCGCCGCCGCGCCCGACGCCGTGCGTCCGGCGTCGGAGGTCGAGGCGCTCGTCACCGAGCACCTGCCCCTGTGCTCGTTCGCGGTCAACGCGGTGGCCTCGCGCATCTCGCTGCCCGGCCACGTCAGCCGGGAGGACCTCCTGTCCTGCGCGAAGGTGGCGCTGGTCGAGGTGGCCCGCCGGTTCGACCCGTCGGCCGGCGCGACGTTCGCCACCTACGCCCTCCCCCGCCTGCAGGGCGCCGTCCTCGACGAGCTGCGCTCGGGCGACTGGGCCAGCCGCTCGGTCCGGGCCGCCGCCCGCCGCACCGACGCCGCGTCCGACGCGCTGACCATCCGGCTGGGCCGGCCGCCGACGCGCGAGGAGCTCGCCGCGGCCCTCGGCGTGCGCCGCGAGGACCTCGACGCGCTGCAGGTCGACGTCCACCGCGCCGTCATGGTGAGCATCGACGCCGAGACCGGCGCGGAGGGCGGCACGCTGGACCTGCCCGACCCCGGCGAGTCCCCCGAGCGGGCGGTGCTGCGCGGCGAGCGTGCCCGCTACCTGCAGGACGCCATCCGCGCGCTGCCCGACCGGCTCGACGAGGTCGTGGAGCGCAACTTCTTCGGCGGGGAGTCGCTCACCGACATCGCCGCCGACCTCGGCGTCACGCTCTCCCGCGTCTCGCAGATGCGCGCCCGCGCGCTGACCCTGCTGCACGCGGCGATGAGCGAGGTCTGGGAGGGCCGGACGGTGCCCGCCGACGGCGGGGTCCGGGCGCGCAACCAGCAGCGGCTCTACGTCGACCGGGTGGCCGGCCGCGTCCCGGCGGACCGTGCCGTGCCGCCGATCCCCCGCCCGCGGACCGGCTGGCAGGCGGCCTACGGAACCGCCCGCCCCGCCTGAGTGAGACCGGCCGGAAAAAGTCGCGGATTCGCCTCAAGAGCCGGCCGGCCCCAGCCGTAACACCACCTGCAAGGCCCGCAGCACGGATGCAGCGGGAACCAGGAAGACCCCATTCCAAGGAGGAACACCATGGGTCTGCGCGTCAACAACAACATCGCCGCGTTCAACGCCTACCGGAACCTGTCGTCCACCGACACGGCGATGGGCAAGTCGCTGGAGAAGCTGTCCAGCGGCCTGCGCATCAACCGGGCTGCCGACGACGCGGCCGGCCTGGCCATCTCCGAGGGGCTGCGCGCCCAGATCGGTGGCCTGAAGGTCGGTGCCCGCAACGCCCAGGACGGCGTCTCCCTCGCCCAGACCGCTGAGGGTGCGCTGACCGAGGTCCACTCCATGCTCCAGCGGATGAACGACCTCTCCGTGCAGTACAACAACGGCACGCAGAGCACCCAGTCGAAGGCTGCCCTGCAGGCGGAGTTCGACGCCCTGGAGACCGAGATCGGCCGCATCCAGGACAACACCAAGTTCAACGGCAACCTGGTGTTCAACGGCGCCGCCAAGACCTTCCAGGTCGGCTTCGACAACGGTGACGTCATCGCCATCTCCACCACCGCAGCCGCGGACTTCACGGCGGGGACGGCGATGGCTGCGATCGACATCGCCAACAGCAACACGCTGCAGGCCGCGATCACCGAGGTCTCGACCCAGCGTGCGGAGCTCGGTGCGATCCAGAACCGGTTCGAGCACACCCTCAACAACGTGAACGTCGCCGTCGAGAACCTGACCGCGTCGGAGAGCCGCATCCGCGACACCGACATGGCCCAGGAGATGGTGTCCTTCACCCGCTCGCAGATCCTGTCGCAGGCCGGCACCGCGATGCTGGCGCAGGCGAACCAGAGCTCGCAGGGCGTCCTGCAGCTCCTCCGCTGACGCGGGGCCTGAGCGCCTGACAGGCAGCAGGACCAGCACCACCCGGTGAGGGGGGAGGCGTACGCCTCCCCCCTCACTGCACACCTGGACCGAACCACACCCGTCCCACCGGACCCGTCCCCTGGAGGCGAGCGATGGCGAGCCTGAGCGTCGACGGCCTGATCTCGGGTCTCGACACCACGAGCCTCATCGCCCAGCTCGTGGCCGCCGAGGGAACCGCTCAGACACGGCTCAAGACCCGGCTGACCGAGACGCAGAAGGCGGCCGAGGCCTACCGCAAGATCAACACCAAGGTCGACGCGGTGCGCACCGCCGCGGAGGCCCTGGGCAAGGACGCCACCTGGACCGCCGCCAAGGCGACCAGCTCGAGCAGTGCCGTCGCCGTGGCCGTCACCGGCACGCCGCAGACCGGCTCGATCACCTTCACCGTCAAGTCGGTCGCCGCCGCGCACGCCGTCGTCGGCTCCACGGCGCAGCCGTCGACCACGACGGCCGGTGTCTACTCGGGCCTCACCGTCTACGGCCCCGACGGCACGACGGTCAAGGGCACCATCACCGTCGGCACCGGCTCGCTCGACGACACCGCAGCCGCCATCAACGCCAGCAGCTTCGGGCTGCAGGCGACCGTGCTGCAGGTCTCCCCCGGCCAGTACAAGCTGCAGGTCAGCGCCAGGAGCACCGGCGCGGCCGGCGAGTTCTCCCTCGGCAGCGGCTTCACCGAGCTGCGCCAGGGCAAGGACGCGAAGATCGCCCTCGGGGACAGCGGCGGCCTCGAGATCACCTCTGCCACGAACACCTTCACCGGCGTGGTCCCCGGCGGGACCGTCACGGTCACCCGCGAGGACGCCGCCCAGGTCACCGTGGACGTCAGCGCCGACCCCGATGCCGTCGCCGCGAAGGTGCAGGCGTTCGTGGACGCTGTCAACGCCGCGCTCTCCGAGATCGCCACCCAGTCGGCCAACGGGAAGGACTCCGCCGCCGCGCTGGCGGGCGACAGCAGCCTGCGCCAGCTCACCGGCCAGGTCCTCAGGGCGGTCTCCGACGTCGTCGCGGGTCTCGGCTCCCCCGGCACCTACGGCATCCAGCTCACCCGTGACGGGAAGGTCCAGTTCAGCAAGGACACGTTCCTGGGCGCGCTGCAGGCCGACCCGGCCACGACCAGGACCGCGTTCGCCGGCACGGCCACGGGCGCCCCGGGCGTGGCGACTCGCATGCAGGAACTGGCCAAGCGGACCACGGATGCGACCACCGGAACGCTCACCCTGCTCGCCAGGGGTCGGGACGACCTCGCGAAGGACATCCAGGTGCGGATCGCCGACTGGGACCTGCGCCTGGCGGCCCGCAAGGAGACCCTGACCAGGCAGTTCACCGCCATGGAGACCGCCCTCAGCTCGCTGAAGTCGCAGTCGTCCTGGCTGGCCGGCCAGCTCTCCAGCCTGGCCTGACCCGATCTCTCCTGATCCCCGCTCCCCCGTCCCCGATCCAGGAGCTCCCCCGATGACCGCCGCCTCCCTCCGCTCCCGCTACCTCGGCGACGCCGTGAGCACCGCCTCGCCGCAGCAGGTGCTGGTGATGCTCTACGACCGCCTGGCCCTGGACCTCGAGCGCGCCCGGACGGCGCTGGCCGAGGGCCGGCGCGCCGACGCGCGCGAGCAGGTGCGCCACGCCCAGGACATCGTCTTCGAGCTGCTCGGCAGCCTGCGGGTCGACGCCTGGGAGGGCGGCCCCCGCCTCGCCGCGCTCTACAACTGGCTGATCGCCGAGCTCAACCAGGCGATCGTCAAGCAGGACGCCAACCGGGTGCGCTCGTGCCTGCAGGTCGTCGAGCCGCTGCGGGACGCCTGGCGCCAGGCCGCCGCCGGCCTGGCGGGCACCGCATGACCCCGGCGCACTCCGCGGACGCGCAGCGCCGCGCGGAGTGGGCCAGCGTCCTCGAGGAGATGGAGGTCGAGGTCCTCGACGCCGAGCGGGCCATCCGCGGCAACCGCGCCGAGGAGATCGCCGCCTGGGGCCGGCGCATGGAGGACTGGACCCCGCCGACCGTGCTGGGCCCGGTGCCGACCGACCTGCGCGAGCGGGCCGCCCGGTTGCTGCAGCACCAGCTCGCCGTCGCCGAGGAGCTCGTCGAGCGGATCACCCAGTCCCAGCGCCAGCGCGACGTCGCCGCGCGGATGGCCTACCGGCCCCGCCCGGTGGCCGCCTTCATCGACAGGGCGCTCTGACCCCGACTGGCACGACTCCACAACGTCCCGACCCGGCCGGGTCCGCCTCACGGCGGGCCCGGCCGTCGTCGTCCCCGGGCCGGGACCGCCTCCTGCACGCGGATGGCGGCTCGGGAGGCGCCACCGGCCCCGTGAGTGCGCACCCGGCCCGTCCTTGCCATCCGTCACACCCGTCACGCGAGTCACGGAACGTGGTCAAGGTGTGACGGACCGCTGCCGAGAACGGTCCTGCACGGACAGCACCACTCTCGCCACGGATCGGCGGCCCCTCCCCTGCGCTCGCGCGCCGGGGTCCCCCGACGTACCCGGAGGCCAGTCGTGTCCTGCCGTCCTGCCCGCCGGCGGTCC
Source organism: Geodermatophilus sp. SYSU D01045 (assembly GCF_054050295.1). Lineage (NCBI taxonomy): Bacteria > Bacillati > Actinomycetota > Actinomycetes > Geodermatophilales > Geodermatophilaceae > Geodermatophilus > Geodermatophilus sp. SYSU D01045. The sequence continues at coordinate 79,261 of NZ_JBJGZB010000013.1, read as the reverse complement.
ACCCGATGACGATCAGCGACGTCACGATGACGACGCTGCACGCGGCGCTGAGCGGTCTGGCCCAGCGCCAGCGCGTGACGGCGGACAACATCGCCAACGTCCAGACCCCGGGCTTCCTCGCCGGCCGCACCGACTTCGAGTCCTCGCTGCGCACCGAGCTGCGCCAGGGCAGGACGCCCACGGTCTCCGGCGGCTCGATCGCGCGCTCGTTCGAGCCGACCCGCGAGGACGGCAACAACGTCAACCTCGACAGCGAGACGGTCATCGCCACCGAGACCGGCCTGCGCTACCAGTTCGCGCTCACCGCGCTCGACGGCAAGTACAGCGGTCTGCGCACGGCCCTGAGGACGTCCTGACGTGTTCGACAGCCTCGACATCTCCGGGTCCGGACTCTCCGTCCACCGTCGCTGGATGGACGCCGTCTCGGACAACATCTCCAACATCAACACGGTCAGCTCGACCGACGGCGAGGCGTTCCGGGAGCGCATGGTCGTCGCGCAGGCCGTGGACTACGGCTCCGGCGAGGGTGGCGTGCGCATCGCCCGGGCCGAGTTCGGCAGCGGCGAGGGCCGGCTCGTGTACGAGCCCGACCACCCGCTGGCCGACGCCGAGGGCTACGTCCGGTACCCGGACATCGATCTCGGCGACCAGATGACCCAGCTGATCATGGCCCAGCGCGGCTACCAGGCGAACCTGGCGTCCCTGGACCGGGCGACCACCGCCTACCAGGCCGCCCTCCAGTTCGGGAAGGGCTGACCGTGAGCTCCCCCATCGACGGCATCTCGCTGCCCGGCATCCCGACGATCGGTGCCCTCGGCGGGACCGCGGGCACGGCGGCCGCGGCCCCGGCGGCCTCCACGTCGGGCGAGGGCTTCGCGGCCGCGCTGACCGGCGCGCTCGACCGGCTGGGCAGCCTGCAGTCGGCCAAGGACGCCCTCGCCGTCCAGGGCGCCACCGGCGACCTGCGTGACGTGCACGACTACATGATCGCCGCGCAGGAGGCCTCCGTGGCCACCGAGATGGTCGTGACCATCAAGAACAAGGCGGTCGAGGCCTTCACCGAGATCATGAGGATGCCCGTCTGATGCCTGCCGCACTCGCTGGGCCGCTGGCGAAGCTGCGGAGCACGCTCGCCACCATCAGCCTGGGCCAGAAGGTCGTCATCGGCCTGCTGGTCGTCGGGCTGGCTCTGGGCGGCTTCTTCTTCTACCGCTGGATCACGACGCCGACCATGGCGCCGCTGTTCTCCAACCTGGCCTCGACCGACGCCTCGGCGATCGTCGACGAGCTCAACGCCGCCGGCGTCTCCTACGAGCTCTCCGACGGCGGCGGCACCATCCTCGTGCCCAACGAGCAGGTCTACGACCTGCGGCTGCAGATGAGCGGCAAGGGCCTGCCGGCCGGCTCGGACACCGGGTACGCGCTGCTCGACGAGCAGGGCATCACCACCAGTGAGTTCCAGCAGCAGGTGCAGTACCAGCGCGCCATCGAGGGCGAGCTGGCCAACACCCTGGAGGCGCTCGACGGCGTGCAGACCGCGGTGGTCCACGTCGCGCTGCCCGAGGACGAGGTCTTCGCCTCCGACGAGGGCGAGCCGACCGCCTCGGTGCTCCTAGACCTCGCGCCGGGCACCGAGCTCTCCGGCGAGCAGATCCAGTCGATCACCAACCTGGTCTCCTCCAGCGTCGAGGGCATGGACCCGGCGCAGGTCACCGTCTCCGACTCGACCGGCCAGCTGCTCTCGGCCGCCGGCCAGGGTGTGAGCGCCGCCTCCGGCGACGCCCGCTCGCAGATGGAGACCGACTACGAGGGCCGCCTGGCGTCCAACGCCCAGGCCATCCTCGACACCGTCCTCGGCCCCGGCAACGCCCGCGTCGCCGTGCGCGCCGACCTGGACATGTCGCAGAGCGACAGCACCGCGACGACCTACGGCTACACCGAGGGCACCCCGCCGGTCTCCGAGCAGACCTCGACCGAGCAGTACACCGGCGACGGCACGGCCGTCGGCGGCGTGCTCGGCCCCGAGAACACCGCCGACGCCGCGAACGGCACCGGCGGCGGCACCTCCACCTACTCGACCGAGTCGACGACGGCGAACAACTCCGTGGACCAGACGGTCACCAACACCGTCACCGCGCCCGGGGAGGTCAACCGGCTCACCGTCGCGGTGGTCCTCAACGACACGGTGGCCGGCAACCTCAACCAGGCCCAGGTGCAGGACCTCATCGGCAACGCCGTCGGCCTGGACACGGCGCGCGGCGACGACATCAGCGTCGCCTCGCTCGCCTTCGACACCACCGCCGCCGACGCCGCCGCCGCGGAGATGACCGCGGCCCGCGAGGCCGAGCAGCAGGCGCAGATGTGGTCGCTGGTCAAGAACGGCGGCATCGCCCTCGGCATCGCGCTGCTGGTCCTCGTCGTGTGGCTGCGCTCGCGCCGCCGTGGCGACGACGAGGACGACGAGGACGACGAGCCGCTGGAGCTCGACGAGGGCCTGATCGCCGAGCTCGAGCGGCTGCGGGTGTCCAGCTCGCGGGACGACACCGCCGTCCTGGACAACCGGGCGCTGGAACTGGAGGCCGCGGAGCGGCAGCGGGTGCGGGGGGAGATCGCGACGATGGTCAGCGAACGTCCGGACGAGGTGGCGCAGATGCTGCGCGGCTGGCTGAGTGACGTGAAGTGACCGAGCTCGCGAGATCACTGATGGACGGAGCGACGCGCGTCGCAGTACCGACGAGCGCCGGCGAGGAGGAACTGTGACGCTCGCACCGGTCGAGCAGCTGGTGGGCGCGGGCGGGACCAACCTGCCCGCGCTGCCGCCGGCTCCCCCGCGTCCCGAGATGCCCGGCCTGCGCAAGGCCGCCGTCTTCCTCGCCCAGATGAGCAAGGAGGAGGCCGGGCTGCTGCTGTCCAAGCTGCGCCCGCGCGAGGTCGAGGCCCTCACCCGCGAGATCATGAAGCTCGGCGCGGTCGAGCCCGACGACGTCGACGGCGTCCTCACCGAGTTCTCGCAGATGATGGCCGCGCAGCGGTACGTGGGCCGCGGCGGCGTCGACTTCGCCCGCGAGATCCTGGCCGCCGGCCTCGGGGAGGACAAGGCCGAGGGCATCCTCGCCCGGCTCAACGTCGTCTACACCGAGGTGCCGTTCGCCTCGCTGCGCAACGCCGACGTCCGCCAGCTGGTCACCTTCCTCAAGGACGAGCACCCGCAGGTCATCGCCCTGGTGCTGGCCCACCTGTCGGCCGCGCAGTCGGCCGAGGTGCTCTCGGGCTTCTCCCCGGAGCAGCAGGCCGAGGTGGCCCACCGGATCGCCACGATGGACCGCACCTCCCCGGAGATGGTCCGGCTGGTGGAGGAGGAGCTCGGCCGCCGCATGGGGTCGCTGCTCGCCCACCAGGACATGTCCACCGTGGGCGGCGTCGAGACCCTCGTGGAGATCATCAACCGCTCGCCGCGGCCGACCGAGCGTTCGATCCTCGAGTGGCTGGACACCTCCGACCCGGAGCTGGCCGAGCAGGTGCGCGCGCAGATGTTCGTCTTCGAGGACATCACCACCATCGACGACCGCTCGATGCAGCTGGTGCTGCGCGAGGTCGAGGCCAACGACCTGGCCACCGCGCTCAAGGGCGTGCGCCCCGACGTCCGCGACAAGGTGGTCCGGAACCTCTCCGAGCGCGCCGCCGAGAACCTCGCCGAGGAGATCGAGCTGCTCGGCCCGGTCCGCGCCCGCACGGTCGAGGAGGCGCAGGGCAAGATCGTCGCGGTCATCCGCACGCTCGAGGAGCAGGGCGTCCTGACCATCTCGCGCGGTGGGGACGATGAGTTCGTCGCCTGAAGGACCCCGTGCCCCCCGTCCCTCGCACGCTCGGGTCGGGACCCTGGACGGGGCCGCCCACCGGAGCACGGCACGGGAGTCGGTGCTGCTGCGCGGGGCCTCGGCCAGCGCGGCGGCCCCCTATCGGCAGGTGCCGGGGACGACGGTGCCGGAGCCGCGCCCGACACCGCAGGCGGTGACCCATCCGCCGACCCAGCAGCTGACCCGGCCCCTGGACCTCCTGCCGACCCCTCCGCAGGCCCCGCCGCCGACCGAGCAGCTGACCCGGCCCCTGACGCTGCCCGTCGTGGACGGCGCCCCCGAGGTGGTCGTGGAGCGGCGGTCGGCGGTCCGCCGCGCCGCCGACGTCCCGGTGCCCAACGGCCGCGGCGTGCTGCGGCTCGGCGACGTCTACGCCGAGGAGCTCGCCCGGCTGCGCGAGTTCGCCCGCGCCGAGGGGCACGGCGCCGGCTACGCCGAGGGCATGGCCGAGGCCGGCCGGGTCGTGGCGGAGGCCGAGGCACAGGCGGCCGCCCGGCTGGCCGACGTGCAGGCCCGCTGGGAGCGCCGGATGGCCACGGCCACGGCTGCGCTCGGCGCCGCCGTCGTCGCCCTCGAGACCGCCGCGGTGCCCACAGCCGAGGACGTCCGCGACACGGTGCTCGACGGCGTCCTGACGCTGGTCGAGGACCTGCTCGGCCGCGAGCTGTCGGCCTCGACCACCGCCGGCGTCGACGCGATCCGCCGCGCGCTGACCCTCGTCCCCGCCGACGCGCCCGCCGTCGTCCGGCTGCACCCCGACGACCTCGCCGAGGTCCCGCCGGCCGCCCTGGCCGCGCTGCCGCGGTCGGTCACCGTCGTCGGCGACGACGCCGTGGAGCGGGCCGGCGCGGTCGCCGAGTGCGGCCCGCGCCGGGTCGACGCCCAGCTGTCGGCGGCGCTGGCGCGGGTACGGGCGGTGCTGTCGTCGTGAGCACCGCCGCGCTGCTGCAGCGCGCCCGCCTGGCCGCCCGCCCGCAGCTCACCGGCTCGGTCGTCGGCGCCATGGGGCTCACCCTCACCGTCGAGGGCGTCGTCGCCGCCGTCGGGGACCTCGTCGAGGTCGGCCCGGGCCCGCGGGGGCTCATGGCCGAGGTGGTCGCCGTCTCCCGGGACCGACTCACCTGCATGCCGCTGGGCGAGCTCGGCGGCGTGCACGCCGGCGCGCCGGTCCGGAACACCGGCATGCCGCTGCAGGTGCCGGTCGGCGAGGCGCTGCTCGGCCGGGTGCTCGACGGCCTGGGCCGCCCGGTCGACGGGCACGGCCCGCTCGGCCCCGGCGTCGACTGGGTCGACCTGGCCAGCGAGACGCCGCACGCGCTGTCCCGCCGCCGGGTGGAGGAGCCGCTGCCGGTCGGCGTCCGCGCGCTGGACACCCTCGTGCCGGTCGGCAAGGGCCAGCGGCTGGGCATCTTCGCCGGCTCCGGCGTCGGCAAGTCCACGCTGCTCGCGCAGATCACCCGCGGCACCGAGGCCGACGTCCGGGTCATCGGGCTGATCGGCGAGCGCGGCCGCGAGGTGAAGGAGTTCCTCGAGGAGAACCTCGGGGCGGAGGGCATGGCGCGCACGGTCGTCGTCGTCGCCACCTCCGACGAGCCGCCGCTGGTGCGGCTCAAGGCCGCGTTCGTGGCCACCCGCATCGCCGAGGGCTTCCGCGACCAGGGCCGCGACGTGCTGCTGCTCATGGACTCGATCACCCGCACCGCGATGGCCCAGCGCGAGGTCGGCCTGTCCGCCGGCGAGCCCCCGGCCACCCGCGGCTACCCGCCGAGCGTCTTCGCGATGATGCCGCGGCTGCTGGAGAAGGCCGGACCGGGCGCGACCGGCTCGATCACCGGCCTGTACACCGTGCTCGTCGAGGGCGACGACCACAACGAGCCGATCGCCGACACCGCCCGCTCGATCCTCGACGGGCACGTCGTGCTCACCCGGAAGCTGGCCACCACCGGCCACTTCCCCGCCGTCGACGTCCTGGAGTCGATCTCCCGGGTCGCCGGCGCGGTCACCGCGCCCGCGCGGATGGCCGACGCCCGCGAGATGCGGCGGCTGATGGGCGCGCTGCGCGACGTCAAGGAGCTGGTGGAGATCGGCGCCTACCAGGCCGGCAGCGACCCGCTGGTCGACCGCGCCCGCGCGCTCTCCCCCGCCATCGACGCCTTCCTGCGCCAGCCGCTGGAGGACACCACCTCCCCCGACGACGCCTGGGCGATGCTGCACCGGCTCGTGACGGCGGGCTGAGGTGGCCCGGCCGGCCGCCTTCCGCCTCGAGCCGGTGCTGCGGGTCCGCCGCGCCGCCGAGCAGGCCGCCGAGCGGGCCGCCGCCGAGGCCGCCGCCGCGGCCCGCGAGGCGGAGCGCCGCGCCGAGGCGCAGGCCGCCGCGCTGGCCGCCCGGGTCCCGCCCGCGTCCGCGCCCGCGCACGTCTTCGTCGCCGCGATGGTCGCATCGGCCGCCGCGGCTGCCGATGTGACAGCTGCACGGGCGACGGCGCAGGCCTCGGCCGAGCAGGCCGGGCTGCTGCGCGCGCGGTGGACCGCCGCCGCCCAGCAGACGAAGGCGCTGGAGAAGCTGCGCGAGCGGCACCTCCTCGCGCTGCGGACCGCCGAGCTCGGCGCCGAGGAGCGCGCGGTCGACGACCTGGTCACCGCCCGGCACGCCCGGACCGGACCCGAGGCAGAAGAGGAGGAGCCGTGGAGGGACTGACCGCGGTGCACAGCCGCATCGCCGAGATCCAGAACCGGATCCTCACCTTCGCCTCGGCGTCGGCCACCTCGACGTCGGCCGCCTGGGCCGGCGCGGCGTCCGCCGCCGGGCTCACCGGCACCGCGGGCACGACGGCGTCCAGCGCGACGGCGTCCAGCGCGACGGCGGCCGCCGGCAGCGGCCCGGAGGGGCAGGCGGTCGCCGCGGCGCAGCGCTATCTCGGCGTGCCCTACGCCTGGGGCGGCACCGACCCCTCGGTCGGCCTGGACTGCTCCGGCCTGGTGCAGCGGGTCTTCGCCGACCTGGGCATCGACCTGCCCCGCACCAGCTCCCAGCAGGCCACCGCGGGCACGCCGGTCGCGAGCCTGGCCGAGGCCCGGCCCGGCGACCTCGTGTTCTTCGACAACTCCCCGTCGCGCCCGGGCATCGACCATGTCGGCATCTACGTCGGCGACGGGAAGATGATCGCCGCGCCGCAGGAGGGCGACGTCGTCCGCGTGCAGGACGTCGGCACCCCGACCGTCATCCGCCGGGTGCTGCCCGCCTCCGCCGCCGCGTCAGCGCCGGTGACCTCTCCCGGCGCCGGCCTGGCGGGCGTCCCCTACGCCGACCTGTTCACCGCCGCCGGGGCGCGGCACGGCGTCGACCCGGCGCTGCTCGCCGCGGTGGCGGAGGTCGAGTCCGGCTTCGACTCCTCCGCCGTCTCGTCGGCGGGCGCCACCGGCCTCATGCAGTTCATGCCGGCCACCGCCCGGGGCCTCGGCGTCGACGCCACCGACCCGGCGTCGTCGATCGACGGCGCCGCCCGCTACCTGCGCCAGCTCACCGACCGGTTCGGCTCGACCGACCTGGCGCTGGCCGCCTACAACGCCGGTCCCGGCACGGTCGCCCGCTACGGCGGCGTCCCGCCGTACGGCGAGACCCAGTCCTACGTCCGCAGGGTCACCAGCGCCGCGGAGGCCTACTCGTGACAGCTCCCGTCCTGACCGCCGCCGCGGCCGCGCCCGCCCCGGCCTCCCCGGCCGGCGGCTCCGACCCCGGCTCGGCCGCCGGGTTCGCGTCCGCCCTCGACGACGCCCTCGACGACGCCCTCGACGATGCCGTCGCCGGGCGCCCCCGTGCCGACCGCGGCGTCGGCCGCGACGGCGACCGGCCCGGCCACGCCGTCGGGCGCCACAGCGACCCCGGCACCACCGCCGACGGCCTCGAGGACGCCGCCCCCGCCGACGGGCGGCCCGCGGGCGACACCGCGGTCCCGCCCGGCGCGCTCCCGGCCGGCTGGGCGCTGGCCCTCGCCCTCGGCACCGCCGTCCCCGGCGGCGGCGCACCCGGCCCGGCCACCTCCGGCAGCACCGCTCCCGGCTCGGCCGCCGCGCACGGCGCCGTCCCGGCCGGGGCCGTCGCGGTTCCGGGCGTCGCCGCCGGTCTCCCCCGGACCGTCCCGGCACCGGTCCCCGCCGACGCCGGCGTGCCGGCCGGCGCGACCGCTGCGCCCGCCGCACTGCCCGGCACCGCCGTCCCGGCCTCCGCGACCGCTGCGCCCACGGCTCCCGGAGCGGCAGCGCTGCCCGCGGGGATCGTCGTCGTCGCGGCGGACCCGCGGCCGGCGCCGGTCCCCTCCGTGGCCGCCGTGCCCGTCCCCGCCGAGGCGCCGGCCGCCGCACCGGTCCCCCCTGCTGCCGCGGACCCCGGTGCGCAGGAGCGCGACCCCGGCACCTCCGGCGGGACCCTGCCGTCGGCGGTCCCGGTGCCCGCCCCGGCACCGGCTCCCACCGCGGCGGCCCCGGCCGGGGCCCCGGCCCGGCCCGACGTGCCCCAGCCGCCGGTGGCCGCCCAGGTCGCCCCCACCGTCGCCACGCTGGCCGCCGGCCCCGACGGCACGCACACCATGACGCTGGTGCTCACCCCCGAGACGCTCGGCCCGGTCGAGGTCCGGGTGACCGTCCACCACGGCACGGTCGAGCTGAGCCTGCGCGGCGCCTCCGACGCCGGCCGCGCCGCGCTCCTCGACGCGCTGCCCGACCTGCGCCGCGACCTGGAGACCTCGGGTCTGACCTGCTCGCGGGTGCAGGTGGACCGCGACCCGGCGGGCTCCGGCTCGTCACAGGCGCAGGCCGGCTGGCAGCAGGCGGGCGAGCACGGCCGCGGGTCGGCGCAGGGGCATGCCCAGGGCCGCGGCGCCGCCGACGACCGCAGCCGGCCGTGGCTGCGCACCACCGCCCCCGACGGGAGCCGCCCGGCTGCCGCCGCCGACCACCCCGCGTCGAGCGTCCTCGACGTCCGGGCCTGAGAGGAGCCGACGATGACCGAGCCCGTGGGCGGCGTGGGCGGCAGCCCGGCCACGTACACGGCCACCACCGCGGTCGACCGCAGCGACCAGATGGGCAAGGACACGTTCCTGCAGCTGCTGGTCGCGCAGATGCGCTACCAGGACCCGAACAGCCCGACGAGCACGACCGAGTTCATGTCGCAGACGGCGACGTTCACCCAGGTCGAGAAGCTCGAGGAGATCGCCGCGCAGAACGCCGAGCTGCTGGCCCTGCAGCGCTCGCTCTCGGCCGGCGCGCTGGTCGGCCACAGCGTCAGCTGGACCGCCGAGGACGGCACCACGCAGACCGGGACGGTGTCCTCGGTCCGCTTCGGCGGGGACGAGCCGACCGCCGTCGTCGGGGGCACCGAGGTGCCCCTCGGCCGCCTCAGCGAGATCTCCCTCCCCGCCTGACCCCCGCTCTCCCTCCTGAGAGGACCTCCCCGTGCTCCGTTCGATGTTCTCGGCCATCTCCGGCCTGCGCGCGCACCAGACCAAGCTCGACGTGACCGGCAACAACATCGCCAACGTCAACACCGTCGGCTTCAAGAGCAGCCAGACCGTCTTCGAGGACACCCTGTCCCAGGTCATCCGCAACGGCTCCGCGCCGACGGCGGAGACCGGCGGCACCAACCCCGCCCAGGTCGGCCTCGGCGTCCGGGTCGCCGGCGTCACCACCAACTTCGGCCAGGGCTCCACCCAGAACACCGGCCGCGCCACCGACTTCATGATCAGCGGCGACGGCTTCTTCGTGACCCGCGCCGGCAACGAGAACCTGTTCACCCGCGCCGGGTCCTTCGACTACGACGGCGCCGGCAACCTCGTCACCCCCGACGGCGCCCAGCTGCAGGGCTGGACGGCCGGCGCGGACGGCACCGTCAACGCCAACGGCCCGATCGGCCCGCTGACCATCCCGTTCGGCCAGGTCATGTCCCCGACCGCGACGACGACGGGCGCGCTGGCCGGCAACCTGTCGACGGCGTCCGTGGCGGCCGACCCGCTGGCCACCCCGCCGGTCGCGGCCACCCAGGTGCAGACGCAGATCACCGCCTACGACTCGATCGGCACCGCGCACCAGATCGCGCTGACGTTTACCAAGACCGGCACCAACACCTGGTCGGTGGCCGCCGGCGAGAACGGCACCCCGATCGGCGCGGCGCAGACGCTCACCTTCGACCCGGCCACCGGCCGGCCCTCCGGTGGCAGCACCTTCACCCTCGGCGTCACCGGCGCCAACTGGCCGGGCACCATCCCGGTCGACCTCACCGGCATGACCGAGTTCGGCGGCAAGACGGCGCTGACCCCGAGCGGCGTCGACGGCAACGCCATGGGCACGCTGCAGTCGATCTCGCTGAGCAACGACGGCACGATCATGGGCGTCTACTCCAACAGCCTGCGCGAGCCGATCGGCAAGCTGGCGCTGGCCACCTTCGCCAACCCCGGCGGCCTGTCCAAGGCCGGCAACTCCAGCTACCGGGTGGGCGACAACTCCGGCCAGGCCGTCATCGGCGAGGCCGGCACCGGCGGGCGCGGCTCGCTGACCGCCGGCGCGCTGGAGATGTCGAACGTCGACCTCGCCGAGGAGTTCACCGGCCTGATCGTCGCCCAGCGCGGCTTCCAGGCGAACAGCCGGGTGATCACCAGCTCCGACGAGATCCTGCAGGACCTGGTCAACCTCAAGCGTTGAGGACCCCTCGCCCCCACACCTCGCTCCGCTCGGCGCGGGCCCCTGCGAGGGGGCCGTTCCCGCACGGTGCGAGGCCGCGGCCCGGCACCCGTTTCCCCGGGGTGCCGGGCCGCGCCGCGTCGTCCCCCGGTCGCCTCCCGGTACGCGTGTGACGTGCGGGAACGCGGTGCCGGGCTCACCCCCGGGGGTGATGCGGCGGGCCGGGTTCGGCTCAAGCAGTCCCCGCGCGGGACCGATGGTCCCTGTAGCCGGCGCCGCGCCGTCGCGGCCCTCCCCCTTCCCGTACGAGCCAGAGGACCCACCCGTGATCCGAGTGACGCGCCTGAACGGGGAGCACTTCGCGCTCAACCCCGACCTGATCGAGCGGGTCGAGGGCCACCCCGACACCGTCGTCTTCCTCGTCGACGGCACCAAGTACGTCGTCAGCGAGGACGTCGACGAGGTGCTCGACGCGATCCGCGAGTACCGGGCCAGCATCCTCGCGACCGCCTACGCCATGGACCGCGGCACCTACCGCCCGACGACGCCGGCCCCCGACGGCGGCAGCGCCACCCACGCCGCGGTCGTGCCCTTCCCGGCCCGCGAGGAGCGCTGACCCGTGGATCCCGCCACCCTGATCGGGTTCGTCGTCTCGCTGGTCGCCCTCCTCGTCTTCATGGTCCTCGAGGGCTCGGACCCGACGACCCTGATCTTCCTCCCGGCCATCGTCCTGGTCATCGTCGCCACCTTCGGCGCGGCGATGTCCAGCCAGACGATGGACGACCTCAAGAAGCTGCCCGGCTGGTTCAAGATGGCCGTGGTGCCGGCCAAGGTCCCGCCGGCCAGCGCACAGATCCAGACCCTGGTGTCCCTCGCCGAGAAGGCCCGCAAGGAGGGCCTGCTCGCGCTCGAGGCGCAGGTCAAGCAGATCGAGGACCCGTTCCTCAAGCGCGGCCTGCAGATGGGCATCGACGGCACCGACCCCGAGGAGCTGCGGGCGGTCCTGGAGAGCGAGATCGCCGCGAAGAAGGCGGAGGACAAGGTCGCCGCCAAGTTCATGAACGCCATGGGCGGCTACGCCCCGACCATCGGCATCGTCGGCTGCATCGTCGGCCTGATGAACGTGATGGGGAACCTCAGCAACCCGGAGGCGCTGGGACCCATGATCGCCTCGGCGTTCGTCGCCACGCTGTGGGGCGTCATGGCCGCCAACTTCTGGTTCCTCCCGATGGGCGCCAAGATCCTGCGGGTCAGCGAGCTGCAGGCCGCGCAGATGGAGCTGCTGGTCGAGGGCATCGCCGAGATCCAGGCCGGCACCAGCCCCCGCGCGGTGCGGCTGAAGCTCAACTCCCTGATCCCGCCCAGTGAGGTCGCCAAGGAGGCGGCGTGAGCTCCGGCGGCCACGGCGGCCGCCGCCGCGGCAGGAAGCACGAGGAGGAGGAGCACGAGAACCACGAGCGGTGGCTGGTGTCCTATGCGGACATGATGACGCTGCTCCTGGTGCTCTTCGTGGTCCTCTTCGCGATGAGCCAGGTGGACAAGGAGAAGTTCGCCGCGCTGGCCAGCGGCCTGTCCGAGGCGTTCGGCGCCCCGGTGAGCGCCCTGAGCAGCGCGGGCACCAACTCCGACGCGTCGGTCCTCGACTCCCTCGACGCGGCCGTCGACGTGCAGATCCCACCGGCTCCCGCCGCGGAGGCCGACGTCGACGCCGCGGCCGCCCGGGCCGCCGCCCAGGAGGCCGCGAACGTCGCGGCGGAGGCGCGGGCCGAGTACGACCAGCTCGCCGCCGCCCGCGACGCCATCGACGCCGCCCTCGCGGCGGCCGGTCACGCCGGGACGGCGCAGTACGAGATCGACGAGCGCGGCCTGACCGTGCACATCGTGTCCGACCCGGTGCTGTTCGGCCCGGAGGAGGCCACGCTGCAGCCGCAGGGCCGCACCATCCTCGACGCGGTCGCCGGCACGCTGGCCACGCTGCCCAACGACCTCGCGATCGAGGGGCACGCCAACTCGCTGCCGGTCACGCCGGGCGGGCCGTGGCCGTCGAACTGGGAGCTGTCGGCCTACCGGGCCACCACGGTGGTGCGCTACCTCGCCGCCGCCGGCGTCCCGCAGGACCGGATGTCCGGGACCGGCTACTCCGACACCCGCCCGGTGGTGCCGGCGAGCGACCCCAACGCCCTGTCCCTCAACCGCCGCGTCGACGTCGTCGTGCTGTCCGACGCCTCCGCCGAGGCCCGGGAGCTCCTGCCCGGCCTCGACGCACCAGTACACGCGGCCCCCGCACAGGAAGGCACCCACGAGTGAGCACCAAGAGCAAGGCGAAGGAGAAGGACGCCCCGGCCGAGGGCGAGGAGGCCGAGGGCGGCCGGAAGAAGCTGGTCGTCCTCCTGGCCCTCCTGCTGGTCGTGGCCGGCGCGGCCGCGTACTTCTTCCTGTTCACCGGCGAGGCCGAGGCCGAGGAACCGGTGGCCGGCGAGGTCGTGGCGCTCGAGCCGGTCACGGTCAACCTGGCCGGCGGCGGCTACCTGAAGATCGGCATCAGCCTGCAGGCGACCGAGGACGCCGCCTCGGGCGGTCACGGGGGCGGCGGGGTCGACGGCTCGAAGGCCCTCGACCTGATCATCTCCACCTACTCGCAGGCCCAGCCGGCCGACGTCGCCGGCGCCCGCGAGGCGCTCAAGGAGTCGCTGGAGCACCAGATCGTCGAGGCCTACACCGAGGACGGCGTCGAGATGGTCATGGGCATCTACTTCACCGAGTACGTCACCCAGTGACGCAGTAGTCCCACCCGTCCCACACTCCCCGGCTGACCGGCGGCGCCCCGCGCCGCCGGTCAGTTCGCGTTCCGGCCCCGCCGATGAGGGGACCGTGACCCGCCCCGACACCGCGACCGCGCCCGCTGGGCCCGGGCCGCAGGCGCCGGCCGGTGGCGGCCGCAGCCGGCGCGGTGCGCCCCGCACCTACGACTTCCGCCGCCCCACCAAGCTCTCCCGCGAGCACGTCCGCGTGCTGCAGATCGCCCAGGAGGCCTTCGCCCGCCAGGCGACGACGGTCCTCACCACGATGCTGCGCACCGGCGCCCGGATGGAGCTGCACGGCATCGAGCAGCACTCCTACGACGACTTCCTCGCCACGCTGCCCGACCCCTGCTTCCTGACGACGTTCACCATCGAGCCGCTGGGCGGCAAGGGCCTGCTGGCCTACCCGCTGGACATGGCGATGGCCGGCGTCGACCACCTGCTCGGCGGCTCCGGCGCCGCGCAGCAGCCCGAGCGGCCGATGACGGCGATGGAGACCACCATCACCACCTCGCTGCTCACCCGCCTGCTGCAGGAGTTCGCCGCCGCCTTCGCCCACGTCACCGAGCTGCAGCCGGCCATCGACGGCATCGAGTACAACCCCGCCCTCGCCCAGGCCGCGGCGGGCTCGGACACCGTGATGGTGGCCCGCTACACGATGTCGATCGGCAGCCGCGAGGGCGCCGCGTCCCTGGTGCTGCCCTTCAGCTCCTTCCAGCAGGCCCTCGACAGCGCCGCCTCCCCGCAGCTGTCGGAGTCGGCCCAGCGCACCCGGCAGCGCGCCGCGGAGCTGCTCGCCGCCCGCCTGGAGCTGGTGCCGGTCGACGTCAGCGTCCGGTTCAGCCCGCTCGAGGTGTCCTCGGAGGACCTGCTCTCCCTGACCGTCGGCGACGTGCTGCTGCTGCGCCACCCGCGGGACGCGCCGCTCGAGGTCACCACCAACGACGCCGTCTTCGCCCACGCCATCGCCAGCAACCACCGCCGCCGGCTGGCCGCCGCCATCGTCCCCACCCCGTCCGCCGTGAAGGACCCCGCATGACCGCCACGCTCGACACCGCCCAGGCCGCCACCCACGCTGCTGCAGAGACCATCACCGCCGTCGTGGTGGCCGCCGCCCGCGCCGCGGCCGCGCTCGTCCCCTCCGGCGCCGAGCTGGTCCCGGGGCCCGCGGTCACCGACCCCGACGCCGTCCCGGTCCCGCCGGCCGCGACCGCCGCCGTCGGCGCCCGGCTGTCCGGCGAGATCACCGGCGACGTCGTCCTGGTGCTCTCGGCGGAGGTCGTCGAGGCCCTCGACAACTCCCCCGTCGGCCCGATGGACGTCGCCACCGCGCTGCGTCCCGCGCTCGAGGCCGCCGCGGCCACCCTGGGCCGGGTCCGGGTGGACGCCGAGCGCACCGAGGACCCGGTGACCGCGCTCGACGGGCTGCGCGACAAGGGCATGTTCGTCGCCGTGCCGCTGGTGGCCGGCGCGGGGCACCCCTCCGCTGATCACATCGCCACGCTCGCGCTGCAGGTGACCCTGCCGACGGCGCCGCGCACCCCGCGCAACAGCCTGGACCTGCTGCGGCACGTGGCCATGGAGGTCACGGTCGAGATCGGCCGCACCCGGATGACCGTGGGCGAGCTGCTCTCGCTCCACCCGGGCGAGGTGGTCGAGCTCGACCGTGCCGCCAGCGCCCCGGCCGACCTGCTGGTCAACGGCACCCTCATCGCGCGCGGCGAGGTCGTCGTCGTCGACGAGGACTTCGGCCTGCGGATCAGCGAGATCGTCAGCGACGCCGCCGCCGAGCTGGGGGCCGCGCAGGCATGACCTGGATGCTGATCCGGCTGGTGCTCTCGCTGGCCTTCGTCGGTGGCGTGCTGTGGTTCGCCGCGCGCCTGGCGAAGAAGCGCGGCCTGGGCTCCAGCGGCGGCCTGGTCGAGGTCGTGGCCCGCCAGCGGATGGGCCGCGCCAGCACGGTCAACGTGCTGCGCATCGCCGACCGGGTGCTCGTCGTCGGCGCCACCGAGGAGCAGGTCACCCTGCTCGCCGAGCTCGACGGCGACGCCGTGGAGGCCACGCTCGCCGAGCGCGCCGCCGCCGCGCCGCCGGCCGCGGGCGGCCCGGCCGTCCCGGCGCCCCGGGTCGGCGGCGCGCTGGCCGGCTCGGTCTTCGACCGGTCGGGCTGGCAGGGCTTCGTCAGCCAGCTGCGCGAGCGGACGGTCCGCCGCTGATGACCGCCACCGTCCCCGCGCGCGTCCTCGCGCGCCGGGCCGCCACCGTCCTGCTGGCCCTGCTCGGCTGCGCGCTCGCCGGCGTGCTGCTCGCGGGTCCGGCCGCGGCGGCGCCCACCGCGCCGACCGCGCCCACGGCCCCGACCGTGCCCGCGGTCGACGGCGGGGTCGACATCTCGGTCGGCAACGGCAGCCCGAGCACCTCCATCACGCTGATCCTCGCGATCACCGTGCTGTCGGTGGCGCCGGCGGTGCTGCTGCTGTGCACGTCGTTCACCAAGATCGTCGTCGTCCTGTCGCTGACCCGGAACGCGCTGGGCCTGCAGTCCTCGCCGCCGAACTCGGTGCTCACCGGCATCGCGCTGTTCCTGACGCTGTTCGTCATGGGGCCGGTGCTCTCGGACATCAACGACGTCGCCGTCCAGCCGTACGTGGACGGGGCGATGACGGTCTCCGCGGCCTACGACGCCGGCGTCGTGCCGCTCAAGGAGTTCCTGCTCGACAACACCCGCGACGACGAGCTGCAGCTCATGGTCGGCCTGTCCGGCGAGGAGCAGCCCGAGGACCGCGCCGCGGTGAGCATGACGACTCTGGTCCCGGCGTTCGTCCTCTCCGAGCTCAAGAGCGCCTTCATCATCGGGCTGGTCGTGTTCATCCCGTTCCTGGTGATGGACATGCTGGTCAGCGCCGCGCTCATGTCGATGGGCATGATGATGGTGCCGCCCTCGATCGTGTCGCTGCCGTTCAAGCTGCTGTTCTTCGTGGTCGTCGACGGCTGGGCGATGATCACCACGTCTCTCGTGGGGTCGTACGGATGACCGACGCCGACGTCACCGACATCGCCGTCCAGACCATGATGGTGGCCGCCAAGGTCGCCGCCCCGGTCCTGCTCACGGCCCTGCTGGTGGGCTTCCTCATCTCGCTGTTCCAGGCGGCGACCCAGATCCAGGAACCGACGCTGTCGTTCGTCCCCAAGATGATCGCGGTGAGCATCGCGCTGCTGGTCACCGGCAACTGGGTGCTCTCCGAGCTGGTCGACTTCACCCACACCCTCTTCGACCAGCTGCCGCGCCTGCTCGGGCGGACCTGACCGGCATGGACCTCGAGGTCCCGGCGGTCACCCTCGCGGCCCTGCTGCTGGCCACCGCCCGGGCGGCCGGCTTCGTCCTGCTCGCCCCGCCGTTCACCACCCGCACCATCCCGGCACCGGTCAAGGGCGCGCTGGCCCTGGCGCTCGCGGTCGCCCTGGTCGACCGCGTGGCGCCGGGCCTGCCCGAGCCGACCACCGGCTTCCTCGTCGTCACCGCGGTCAGCGAGGTGGCCATCGGCGCGGCGCTGGGCTTCGTCGTCCAGCTGTTCTTCACCGCGGTGCAGTTCGCCGGGGAGCTCATCGACCTCACCGGCGGCTTCTCCCTGCAGCCGGCCTACGACCCGCTGGCCATGACCACCAACTCGGTCATCGGCAAGCTGCACTACCTGCTCGCGACGACGCTGCTGTTCACCAGCGGCGGCCACCTGGTGATCGTGCGCGGGTTCGCCACCTCCTACGAGGGGCTGCCGGTCAGCGGCGGCTTCCCGGCCGGGGACGTCGGCGAGGTCGTGCTGACGGCGTTCTCGATGATGTTCCTCGCCGCGCTGCAGATCGCCGGCCCGATGGTGGCCGTGCTGCTGCTGGCCGACGTCGCCCTCGCCCTGCTGTCCCGGGCCGCCCCGGCGCTGAACATCTTCGCCATCGGCTTCCCCGTGAAGATCATGCTGACCCTCGCGCTGCTCGGGCTGACCTTCCCGCTGCTGCCGCCGGCGCTGGACGCGCTGGTGGAGCAGGCCACCCGCGCGGTCGTCGGCTTCCGGAGCGGGTGAGGCCGGGTGGCCAAGGACGGTCAGGGTGGTGAGAAGACCGAGAAGCCCACTCCCAAGCGCCTCAAGGAGGCGCGCAAGGAGGGGCAGATCCCGCGGACCCAGGAGCTCGGCACCTGGGCGGGCGTGGCGGCGGCGAGCGTCTTCCTGCCGATGCTGGTCGGGAACGCCTTCGACGCGGTGGGCCGGCTGTTCGTGCGGTTCGGGTCGGTGGTCGAGCACCCGGAGGCCGACGCGGTCGGCGCGCTGCTCGGGGAGGCGCTGAGGGCCTTCCTCGAGACGGTGCTGCCGATGGCGCTCGCGCTCATGCTCGTCGGGGTGCTCGCCTCGGCCGCGCAGGGCGGGGTCGCGCTGGCCACCAAGGGCATGAAGCCGACGCTCAAGAAGCTCAACCCGTTCCCCGGGATGAAGCGGATGTTCGGCACCCACGGCCTGTGGGAGGCGCTCAAGGCGGTCATCAAGACGGCGGCGCTCGGCACCGTCGTCGTCGTCACCAGCGGCAGGGCGCAGGCGCTGGTGTCGGCGTCCGGGGCGCTGCCGCTGTCGGCGGTGGTGGCCACCTTCGCCTCCTCCGCCGTCCTCATGTTCCGCGTCGTGGCGATCACCGGCCTGGTCATCGCGATCGCCGACTACGTCGTGGTGCGCAAGCAGACGATGACCAAGCTCAAGATGACCAAGTACGAGATCCAGCAGGAGCACAAGCAGTCCGAGGGCGACCCGCACGTGAAGGGCCAGCGCCGGTCGATGCAGCTGGCGATGTCGCGCAACCGGATGATGGCCGAGGTCGCCACCGCCGACGTCCTGCTGGTCAACCCGACGCACGTCGCCGTCGCGCTGCGGTACGAGCCGGAGGAGGGCGCGCCGCGGGTGGTGGCCAAGGGCGCCGACGAGATCGCCGCCAAGCTGCGCGAGCGGGCCGCCGAGGCGCGGGTGCCGATGGTGCAGGACGTGCCGCTGGCTCGGGCGCTGCACGCCTCCTGCGAGCTCGGCCAGGAGGTGCCGCCGCAGCTGTTCACCGCCGTCGCCCGGGTGCTGGCCTTCGTCATGCAGCTCGGCGCCCGCGGCGTGCGCGGCGGCTTCCACCGGCCCGGGTTCGAGGCGCCCGACGTCCGGGACCTGCCGAAGGCCGGCCGCCGGAGGAACCCGCTCCCCTCCTGACGCGACCCTGGGACGGCTGTGACTCGTGCGCCGTCAGCGGTCGGCCGGGCACCCCCGGCTGCCGATGGAGTGCCCGTGCGAGGGATGACCAAGGCCGCCGTGCCGATCGGCGTGGTGGCCATCGTCCTCATGCTGGTCGTGCCGCTGCCCGCGGCGGTGCTCGACCTGCTGCTGGGCCTGAACATCACCGCGTCGCTGCTGATCCTGCTGGTCGCGATGCAGATCAAGCGGCCGCTGGACTTCGCGGTCTTCCCGTCGCTGATCCTCATCGCGACGCTGTTCCGGCTCGCCCTCAACGTCTCCTCGACGCGGCTGGTGCTCACCGACGGCTACGCCGGCAAGGTCATCGAGGCCTTCGGGCACTTCGTGATCGGCGGCTCGCTCGTCGTCGGCCTGGTGATCTTCGTGATCCTCACGATCATCCAGTTCGTCGTCATCACCAACGGTGCCGGCCGCGTGGCCGAGGTCGGCGCCCGCTTCACCCTCGACGCGATGCCCGGCAAGCAGATGGCCATCGACGCCGACCTCAACGCCGGCCTGATCAACGAGCAGCAGGCGCGCAAGCGGCGCACCGAGGTCACCGCCGAGGCCGACTTCTACGGCTCGATGGACGGGGCATCGAAGTTCGTCAAGGGCGATGCCATCGCCGCGATCATCATCACGCTGATCAACCTGATCGGCGGCTTCGCCGTCGGGGTCATGCAGCGCGGCATGGCGCCCGGCGACGCCGTCTCCACCTTCTCGCTGCTGACCGTCGGCGACGGCCTGGTCTCGCAGATCCCGGCACTGCTGCTGTCCACCGCGACCGGCATCATCGTCACCCGCTCGGCCAGCGACGGCGACATGGGCAGCGACCTGCTCGCCCAGCTCGGCCGCTTCCGCCAGCCGGTGCGCATCGCCGGCGGCGCGGCGCTGGCGATGTGCCTGATCCCGGGGCTGCCGAAGCTGCCGTTCCTGGTCATCGGCGGGCTGTTCCTGGTCATGGCCGCGCGGATGCAGGAGACCCCGGCCGAGGACGACGACACGCCCGCGCTCGCCGCCGCCGAGGAGCCCGCGCCGGACTCCCCCGAGGCGATCGCCGAGCGCATGCGGGTCGACCCGCTGGAGCTCGAGGTGGCCTTCGACCTGGTCGACCTCGTCGACTCCGCCCGCGGCGGCGACCTGCTCGACCGGGTCAAGGCGCTGCGCCGGAAGGTCGCGATGGAGACCGGCCTGGTCATCCCGCTGGTCCGCACCCGCGACAACCTCGACCTGCCCTCGTCGCAGTACGTCATCTGGCTCAACGGCGTCCCGGCGGCCAAGGGCACCTCCCCCGCCGGCACCGTGCTGGCCATCGGCGACGCCCTCGACGGGCTGCCGGGCCGGCCGACCCGCGAGCCGGTGTTCGGCCTGCCCGCCAAGTGGGTGCCGGTGGAGCTGCAGCGGCAGGCGGAGATGGCCGGCGCGACCGTCGTCGACCGCTCCTCGGTCATCACCACCCACCTGGCCGAGGTGGTCCGCCAGAACGCCGCCGAGCTGCTCGGCCGCGAGGACGTGCGGCTGCTGGTCGAGATGGTCAAGCGGACCCACCCGGTCGTCGTCGAGGAGCTCACCCCGGGGCTGCTCACCCTCGGCGAGATCCAGCGGGTGCTGCACGCGCTGCTGGCGGAGAACGTCTCCATCCGCGACCTGGTGCGCATCTTCGAGGCGCTGTCGCTGCGCGCGAAGACCTCCACCGACCTGGACGGGCTGGTCGAGGCGGTGCGCGCGGCGCTCGGCGCGGCGATCAGCCACCCCTACGTCACCCCCGACGAGCGGCTGCACGTGCTCACGCTGGAGCCCGCCTTCGAGCAGCGGCTGCTGGAGGCGGTGCGGCAGAGCGACGGCGGCCAGGTGCTGGCGCTGGACGCCGGCTCGGTCGACGCGCTGGTCACCGGGTGCAGCGGGCTGCTCGAGGACGCCGAGCAGCACGGCCTGTCCCCCGTCCTCGTCTGCTCCCCCCAGGTGCGGGCCGCGCTGTCCCGCCTGATGCGTCAGGTCCTCCCCCGCCTGCCGGTGATCTCCTACTCGGAGGTCTCCCGGACGGCCCAGATCGAGTCACTGGGAGTGGTGAACGGTGCCGTTGCCATCCGTTGAGGCGCCCACGCCCGAGGCCGCCGTCGCCGCGGCCCGCGAGCGGTACGGCAACGCGGTGCGGATCACCGGCGTCCGCCGCGTCCGGTCCGGCGGCGTGCTGGGCTTCTTCGCCACCGAGCGGTTCGTCGCCGAGGTGGAGGACGTCGAGCCGGCCCGGCGCGGCCCCGCCCCGAAGTCCGAGTCGGCCCGCCGGATCGAGGCCGCGCTCAGCCGCGACCCCCGCCCGCTCGCCGACACCGGCGCGTTCCTGCGCGCCACCGAGCTGCACCGCAGCCGTCCCGCGGCGGCCCGGCCCACCGCGCGCCCGACCGTCCCCACCGAGCGCCCGACGATCCCCACCGAGCTGCCGGACCCGGTGTCCGAGCTGGCCGGCCTGCTCGGGTCCGGCGACGGCGACCCCGGGGTCGGCCTGTACTCCCGGGCGTCGGTGGGCGCCTCCCGCCGGCCCGCCACCGGGGTCTCCGCCTTCCGTCCCGCTGCCGCTCCCCGCACGGCTGCCCCGTCCTCGCCCGCCGCCGCGCCGTCTGCTGCTGCCGCCGCGCCGGCCGCCGCCGCCGGTGCCTCCGCCGCCCGGCGGCCCGGCCGGACCGCGGTGCGCCCGCCGGTCGAGGCCGCCGGTCCCTCGCTCTTCACCGCCGCGCTGGCGCAGGTCGTCGCCGGGGACCGGGAGGTGCGCGAGGCGGTCGACGACGCCGTGCGCTCGGCCGCCGCCATGTCCGCCGCCGAGGCGCTGCGGGCGGTGCAGGCGGTTGCCGCCGCGACCGCCGAGGCCACGGACGAGGAGCTCGCGCCCCCGGCGGTGCTGCGGACCCCGGAGCCCGCTCCCGCCGCGCCCGCGATGCCGCTGGCCGCCGCCCTCGCCGCCGCGATGGCCGCGCCCGCCCGCGCCGCCGCCCCCGCTCCGGCGCCCGTGGCTCCTGAGCCCGTCGCCGAGGCCCCCGTCGCCGAGGAGCCCGTCGCCGAGGAGCCCGTCGAGGCCCTGGTCGAGGAGCCGGTCGTCGAGGAGCCGCAGCACGAGGCTCCCGAGGTCCCGGAGCTGTCCGACGAGCCCGGTCCCGGCGTGGACATGTGGGCCGATCCCGTGCCCGTCCCCCGCCCGGCCGCCGCCGCCGAGCCCGTCGCCGAGCCCGTCGCCGAGGTCGTCGCCGAGGCGGCCGCCGTCGAGGAGCCCGCCGTCGAGGAGCCCCCGGCGGCAGACGGGGACACCGAGGACCCTGCGGACACCGAGGACCCTGCGGACACCGAGGACCCTGCGGACACCGAGGACCCTGCGGACACCGAGGACCCTGCGGACACCGAGGACCCTGCGGAGACCGCGGACGAGGACTCCCTCCTCACCGAGCTGCTCGGCCCGGATCTGGACGAGAGCGCCGCCGACGAGGGCGCCGCCGAGGACGCCGCCGTCGAGGACGCCGCCGTCGAGGCGCCCGTCGCCCTCGCCCTCGCGGCGGAGGACGAGCCGGTCACCGACGTGCTGCCGGCCGTCGTCGCCGAGCCGATCGAGGTGCCGGCGCCCCAGCCGGTGGCCGCCTGGGCCGACCGGGACCTCACCGGCCCGGTCACCGGGCGCGAGGAGGCCATCGCCGAGGTGCTGCGCGCGGCCCTCGCCCACGACACCCCGGACGACGCGCTCACCGACATCCTCCGCGGCGTGCTCGCCGGCGCCTCCACCCAGGGCGGCGTGCACCGCGGCCGCCCGCCGGTCCCGGCGCCGTCGCAGCGCGTGGACCAGGAGCCGGGCTGGGTCGACGCCGCGGCCGAGTCCGACGAGTGGGAGGCCGGGGAGGCGGTGCTCGCGCCGACCGCCAGCGACCCCGCCCCGCTGCCGCTCGACTCCACCGCCGTCCTGCCCCCGCTGTCGCTGCTGCCGCCGCCCACCCCCGGCGCCGAGCTGGCCGTGCCGCGGCTGCTCGGGCGCCCGCCGGTGCCGCCGGCGCGCCGCCTGCCGCCGGTGCCCGGTCAGGCCGTCGCCCGCGTGGCCGCCCCCGCGCCGGGCCTGGCGACCGTCACCCGCCTGCCCGTCGACGCCCGCGCCGGCCGCGGCTGGACGCCGACCCGTGTCGTCGTGCCGTCGGTGCGCGAGGCCGGCGCGGTGCCGTCGGGCCGCGGCTGGGTCGACCCGCGGATGGTCGAGGCCGCCGGCACCGTCGCCCGGCTGCGCGCGCTCGGCGTGCCGGAGGACCTGCTCGGTGCGGGCTTCCCCGCCGAGGTCGCGCAGTCCGGCACCTACGCGGCGCTGACCCGGGCGCTCGGCGCGGCGCTGCCCGCGGCGCCGTCGGCCCCGGCCGGTGCCGGCGAGGTGCTGCTGGTCGTCGGGCCCGGCGTCGAGACGCTCGCCGCCGCGCGCTCGCTGGCCGCGACCATGCGGCTCGACGCCGACCGGCTGCAGTGGGCCACCCGCGGCGACCTCGCCGCGCTCGCGCCCCAGTCCAGCCGGATCACCTCGGTCGACACCGCGATCGCACGCAAGCAGGAGGCCGCCGCCGCGGGGACGCCGACCGTCGTCGCGGTGGACGCCCCGATGCGCGCCGGGGGCCGGACGTGGCTCGAGCAGGTCATGGCGATCTTCTCGCCGGTCGCGGTCTGGGCCGTCGTCGAGGCGACCCGCAAGCCCGAGGACGTGGGTCCGTGGCTGGACGCGCTGCCCCGCGTCGACGCGCTCGTCGTCCAGGACACCGACCTGACCGCCGACCCCGCGGCCGTGCTGGGTCGGACGACCGTGCCCGTGGCGCTCCTCGACGGCGTGCGGGCGACCGCGCACCGCTGGGCCTCGCTGCTGTGCGAGCGGCTGGAGACCGCTGAGGCATGAGCCCGCTGCGCTGGGACGTCCTCGCGGCGGGGCTCGTGCTGGCCCTGCCGGTGCTCGCGCTGTACCTGCGCGGCGACTTCACCCTCGACGACGTCGTCACCCGGCTGCCCTGGTGCCTGCTCGCCGGCTGGGGCGCCGTGGCGCTGCTGCGCTACGCCGCGACGCCGCGGACCCGCCCGGACCGGCAGCGCGCGTCCCGGACGCCGGCGCTCCCCGACGAGGGGCCCACCTCCGCCGCCTGACCCACTCCTGCTCCTGGGGCGTCGTCCGGACTCCCGGGGTCCTGCAGCACCCCGGCACCGCGAGGAACGCCCCAGGAGCGGCCGTCCACGACCCAGTGCGTCCTCCACCACCGGGAGCGGTGAACCCTGCCGGACGGGTGAGGACGCCACGGTCGCTCGGTGACCGACGTGCCGCCCCGCCTGCTCCTCCGCCGCGACGCGCTCGACGAGGGCTCCACCGACGACGAACTCGGCCGCCTGGCCCGGCGCCGTGAGTGGACCCGCCTGCGGCGCGGCGCCTACCTCGACGGCGCCGCGCCGGATGCCGCGACGACCCGCCACCGTCTCCTGGTGACGGCGACACTCGGACAGCTCCGGCGGCCGGCGGTCGTCAGCCACCAGTCGGCGGCGGTCCTGCTCGGCATGCCGCTTCGGGGCGTGCCGCTGAGCCGGGTGCACGTCACCCGGCGGCCGCCGGCGTGGAACGGCGCCGGTCGCGTCCTGTTCGTCCACGTCGGGCACCTGGACGACGACGAGGTCGTGGATGTCCGCGGCGTTCCCGTCACCTCGCCGGCCCGGACCGCCGTCGACCTCGCCCGGACGCTGCCTCTCGAGCCGGCCGTCGTCGTGCTCGACGCAGCGTTGCACACCGGACTCTGCACCGCGGCCGCGCTGGCCGACGCCCTGGGCCGGTGCCGCGGCCGGCCGGGCGCCCGGCCGGCCGCCCGCGCCGTCCGGTTCGCCGACGGCCGCAGCGAGAGCGTCAGGGACAGCCGCAGCAGGGTGGTGCTGCACGCCCTCGGTCCGGGCCCCAGCGGCCTGCAGTTCCCGGTGCGGACGGCGGAAGGCGTCCTCCTCGGCCGCACCGACTTCGCGTGGGAGCCCGAACGGCTGCTCGGGGAGTTCGACGGGCGGGTCGAGTTCGAGCGGCCGCTCCGGCCGGGTCAGGACCCGGGCGACGCCGTGTTCGAGGAGAAACGCCGCGAGGACGCCATCCGCGACGAGGGCTGGGGCGTCGTCCGCTGGACCTGGGAGGACGTGCAGGACCGGACCCGGCTGGGTGCACGCATCCGGCGAGCACTCGTCCGCGGCGGAGGGTGAGCCCTCCTGGGGTGTTCTCCGTGCTCGAGGGGTGTTGCCGGACCCCAGGAGGACGGAGAACACCCAGGAGGGGCCCGCCGTCAGAGCTCGAGGTCCTCCAGCATCTCGGTGACCAGGGCGGCGATCGGCGAGCGCTCGGACCGGGTCAGCGTCACGTGCGCGAACAGCGGGTGCCCCTTGAGCTGCTCGACCACCGCGGCGACGCCGTCGTGCCGGCCGACCCGCAGGTTGTCCCGCTGCGCGACGTCGTGGGTGAGCACCACCCGCGACCCGCTGCCCAGCCGCGACAGCACGGTCAGCAGCACGCCGCGCTCCAGCGACTGCGCCTCGTCGACGATCACGAACGAGTCGTGCAGCGAGCGGCCGCGGATGTGGGTCAGCGGCAGCACCTCGATGAGGTCGCGCGCGGCGATCTCGTCAAGGACCTCCGTGGACACCAGCGCGCCGAGGGTGTCGTAGACCGCCTGCGCCCAGGGCGACATCTTCTCGCCCTCGCTGCCGGGCAGGTACCCGAGCTCCTGCCCGCCGACGGCGTACAGCGGCCGGAAGATCACGACCTTCTTGTGCGCCCGCCGCTCCATCACCGACTCCAGCCCCGCGCACAGCGCCAGCGCCGACTTGCCGGTGCCCGCCCGCCCGCCGAGCGAGACGATCCCGATCTCGGGGTCCAGCAGCAGGTCCAGCGCCACCCGCTGCTCGGCCGAGCGCCCGTGCAGCCCGAACGCCTCGCGGTCGCCGCGCACCAGCCGCACCTGCTTGTCCGGGGTCACCCGCCCCAGCGCCGACCCGCGCGAGCTCAGCAGCACCAGACCGGTGTGCGCGGGCAGCTCCGCGGCGGCCGGCACGTACACCTCGCCGGTGTCGTAGAGGCCCGACAGCTCGGCGTCGTCCAGCGACAGCTCGGCCATGCCGGTCCAGCCCTCGTCGACGGCGTCCAGCGCGCGGTACTCGTCGGTCTCCAGGCCGACGGCCGCCGCCTTGACCCGCAGCGGCACGTCCTTGGTGACCAGGCAGACGTCGCGGCCCTCGGCCCGCAGGTTCAGCGCGACCACCATGATCCGGCTGTCGTTGCTGTCGTTGCGGAAGCCGGCCGGGAGCACCGCGGCGTCGCTGTGGTTGAGCTCGACGTGCAGCGTGCCGCCGTCCTCCCCCACCGGGACCGGTGCGTCGAGCCGGCCGTGGGTGACCCGCAGGTCGTCGAGCAGCCGCAGCGCCTGGCGGGCGAACCAGCCGAGCTCCGGGTGGTGCCGCTTGTCCTCGAGCTCCCCGATGACGACCAGCGGGAGCACCACGTCGGCATCGCCGAAGCGCAGCAGCGCGCGGGGGTCGGACAGGAGGACGGAGGTGTCGAGGACGTACGTGCGGCGAGTGGTCACGGGTCGTCTCCCCTGGGGCGCGAGACCGCGCCCCGGCTCGAAGGTGGCCGGGCCCCGGCACAGGGGCCGGGTACCGGCCCCCCTGGTCGACGAGAACGTCAGCACCAACCGGGCCTCCCGTGGACGGCGAGGCGGGCCCGTCGTCCACCCCGGACGGTAGAGCTCCGGACCGACAGGAGCGCGCGGTCGCAGCACGCCGAAACGCACTGTTCACCCGATGGGGTCCCACCCGTACCGCCCGTCCCAGGGACGACCGGGCCCACGGCTCAGTACGGCTCGCGCCCCCGCGCGTCCGGGGGCCGGGGCAGCGGGCGCGACACCGGCAGCTCCCACGTGGGCGGCGGGCCGCCGTGCCCGGGCACGTCCCAGGCCTCCTCCCGCCGTCCCCGGCGCGGCCGGACCGCCACCCCCGCCCACAGCACCGGGACCAGCAGCACCGGCCACTGGACGGCGAGGTCGCCGATCCACAGCAGCCCGGCGAGCAGGAGCACGAACAGCCAACCCGCCGTCCACAGGCCGAGGGCGCGGGCCTCCCGGGGGTCGCGGCGGGGCACCGGTCAGGCGTCCGAGAGCTCGGCGGTGACGACGGCGGGGGTCAGCGGCTCGTCGAGCAGGCGCACGAAGCGGTCGGCGACGTCCTGGCCGGCCGGGCGGGCGCCGAGCCAGCGGTGCAGCAGGTCGTAGCCCTCGACGTAGGTGGTGATGTAGGCCCGCCACAGCGGGTGGGTGAGGAACCGCAGCTGCTGGCGGGCGCGGTCGGAGCTGACCAGCGACCAGCGCTGGATGTAGGCGGCGACCTCGTCGGCGTCGGTGCCGCGGTCGTGCAGCAGCACGGCGGCGTCCTGGCGCACCCGGTTCAGGGGGGCTGCGGCCGCGGCGATCCGCTCGGCGAGGTGCCCGTCGAAGCGCAGCCCCAGGTCGCCGAGCACCTCGGCCGACCACGGCCCCCAGCCGTCGCCGACGGCGGCGTCGACGCCGAGGTCGGCCAGCCCCTCGGCCATCAGGCACTCGGGGGTGTTGACGAGGAACACCGTGTGCTCCAGGTGGCCGGCCCGCTCGACCAGCCCGCGCTCCTTGCGGCAGTGCTCGGTGTGGTGGCCGGGGTAGGACTCGTGCGCCACCAGGTGCACCAGCTGGCTGAGCCGGTGCGGCAGGTCGGCGTTGATCGCCACCCGCGAGCGGAAGTCGCCCTCGTAGTAGTTGAAGCCCGACCACGGCTTGTCAGTGACCACCTCGTAGCGCACCGTCTCGGCCTCGGGCAGCCCGTACCGGCCGCGGACCCGGTCGCGCAGCGCGCTGGACAGCGCGTGCACCGCGGCCTCCAGCCGCTGCGGCGGGCACTCCTCGCGGCGGCGGTGCGCGGCGTAGCGCTCCGCCAGCGACCCCTCGCCGGGCAGCAGGGCGTCGAGCTCGGCGTGCGCGGCGGCGTAGGCGGCCGGGTCGCCGAGGGTGAGGTCGACCTGGAAGTAGCTGCGCACCTCGTCGAGGAAGCCCACCGGCTCGCCGCTCATCTTCCGGGCGCTGCACTCCAGGCCGGTGAGCTGGCCGCGGAGGAACGCGGCGCGGTCGGCCGGGAGCACGGTCGAGTCCAGCTCCCGCAGCAGCGCCCGGGCCTGGTCGCGCAGGCCCTGCGGCGTCGGCGCCGGCTCGCTCTCCACCCCGGCGCGGATCCGCTTCTCGCCGGTGTAGGCGTCGACGAAGCCGGACTCCAGCCGGTCGAACCGCAGCCCCAGCCGCACGTACTCGAGGGGGACGTCGACCGCACCGGCTGCCATGGGCCCGAGTCTGTCACCCACCGAAACGGCGGTGCCGCGCCGCGTAGGCCCGCAGCGCGCGCAGGAAGTCCACCCGGCGGAAGTCGGGCCAGTAGACGTCGGTGAAGTAGAACTCCGAGTGCGCCGTCTGCCAGAGCAGGAAACCCGACAGGCGCTGCTCGCCGCTGGTGCGGATGACCAGGTCCGGGTCGGGCTGGCCGCGGGTGTAGAGGTGCTCGGCGATGTGCTCGACGTCGAGCACCTCGACCAGCTCGTCCAGCGACGTCCCGCGGCTCGCGTGCTCGGCCAGCAGCGAGCGGACGGCGTCGGCGATCTCCCGGCGGCCGCCGTAGCCGACGGCGAGGTTCACCGTCGCGCCCGGCCGGTCGCGGGTGGTCTCCTCGGCCTCCTTGAGCACGGTGACCGTCTCGGGCGGCAGCAGGCCCAGGGCGCCGACCGGGTGCAGCTGCCACCGGCGGTCCGGCGCCGACAGGTCCTCGACGACGCCCTCGATGATCCGCAGCAGCGGCGTCAGCTCCGGCTCGGGCCGGGACAGGTTGTCGGTGGAGAGCAGGAAGAGGGTGACCACCTCGACGCCGGCCTCGTCGCACCAGGCGAGGAAGGAGGCGATGCGGTCGGCGCCGCGGCGGTGCCCGGCGTTCGGGTCGAGCAGCCCGGTGGCCCGCGCCCAGCGGCGGTTGCCGTCGATGATCGCGCCCACGTGCCGGGGGACGTCGGCGCCCACCAGCTGCCGGGCCAGGCGACGCTCGTACATCTGCGTCAGGACGTCGCGGACCCACTGACGCGCCCCCACGGAGCCACACCCTAGGCGCCCCGGGACACCGTCGTTCCGCTGGCTCCCGGGCAGCGCGCCGCCCCTCCGGGAGGCTGCCCGGGGAACTCACGGGTCTCTGGCGGTGCAGGCGCACCTACGCCTCCGTAACCTCGGTGCGTGACCTCTGCTGCCGACGAACTGGAGCCGGTCCGGGTAGAGGCCGACGGAGCCGAGATCGAGGCCCCGCACGGCCCTGCCCTCGCCACCGTCCTCGAGGAGGGCGAGCGGGTCGAGCACACCTGGACCGCCGCGGACTTCGCCGACGGGGACTGGGAGCATCCCGACACCCGGCCGCGGCTGCGCGGCTGGCTGCACCTGTTCGCGTTCTTCGGCGCGATCGCCGCCGGCGCCGTCCTCGTGCCGCTGGGCTCGGTGCTCGGCGCCCGCGCCGGCTTCTCGGTCGCCGTCTACTGCCTGACCATCTGCGGCCTGTTCGGCATCAGCGCGCTCTACCACCGGCGCCGCTGGTCACCGCGCGGCTGGAAGGTCATGAAGCGGCTCGACCACTCGATGATCTTCCTGTTCATCGCGGGCACGTACACGCCGTTCTCGCTGCTCGCCGTCGACCAGCCGCTGGGCTACTGGGTCCTCGGCGGCGTCTGGGCAGGTGCGCTGGCCGGCGTCTGCCTCAAGCTCACCTGGCCGACGGCGCCGCGCTGGGTGGGCGTGCCGCTCTACGTGGGCCTGGGCTGGGTGGCCGTCTTCATCCTCACCGACATCCTGCACATCGCGGGCGTGACCTCGCTGGTGCTGCTGGCGGTGGGCGGCGTGCTCTACACCGTCGGCGGCGTGGCCTACGCGATCAAGAAGCCGAACCCGTGGCCGGGCGTCTTCGGGTACCACGAGGTCTTCCACGCGATGACCGTCGTGGCCGCCATCTGCCACTACATCGCCGTCTACTTCGCGATGTACAACTCCCCGTTCGTCTGACCTCCGGTCAGACACCGCGGCCAGGTGCCGTGCCCCTGTCGCGCTGAACCCTTCCCCGTCCGACGTCGGGGACCCCTCCGGGCCCCCGCTCAGGCGAACAGGGGGCGGTCGTCGAAGCGGCGTGAGACCCGGCCGGCCGCGCGCCAGGCCCGGGCGACGACGTCGCGGTCGGCGTCGGTGACCAGGTTGCCCATCACCCGCAGCGCCACGGTCATCAGCGCCCGCGAGCGCATGCCGACCGGCCCCGCCGCGGGCAGCAGCCGCGGCAACGTCAGCAGCCCGGCCAGGCGGCGGGCGACGGAGAACGCCTCGCCGTAGTGCCGGCGCAGGGTGACCGGCCAGGCCTCCGACCAGTCCTTCTCCTCCAACAGGCCGGCCAGCGTGCGCCCGGTCTCCAGGCCGTAGTCGATGCCCTCGCCGTTGAGCGGGTTGACGCAGCCGGCGGCGTCGCCGACCAGCGCCCAGTTCCGCCCCGCGACGCCGGACACCGCCCCGCCCATCGGCAGCAGCGCCGAGGCCGGCGCGTGCACCGGGCCGTCCAGCTGCCAGTCCTCGCGGCGGGCGGTGGCGTACGTGTCGAGCAGCGCCCGGAGCTGCACGCCGGCCGGTCGGCGCGCGGTGGCCAGCGTGCCGACGCCGATGTTCACCTGCCCGGACGCCGCCCCCAAGGGGAACACCCAGCCGTAGCCGGACAGCAGCGCCCCGTCGGCGTCGCGCAGCTCCAGGTGCGAGGAGATCCACTCGTCGTCGCTGCGCCCGGAGGCGACGTAGCCGCGGGCGGCGACGCCGTAGGCGGTGTCGCGGTGCCACTGGCGGCCCAGCACCCGGCCCAGCGGCGAGCGGGCGCCGTCGGCGACGACCAGCCGCTCGCAGCGCACCGTCGTCCGCTCCCCGGCGACGTCGAGGACCACGCCGGTCACCCGGTCGCCGTCGCGCTCGACGTCGACCGCCCGCGCGCCCTCCAGCGGCGTGGCGCCGCCGGCCAGCGCGACGTCGCGGACGCGCGCGTCGAGCTCGGTGCGCGGCACCGCGCTCCCGTGGTCCGGGAAGGCGCCGCCCGGCCAGGGCAGCTCCCACACCCGCCCGAACCCGGCGGCGCGCAGGCCGCGGTTGCGGGCGCGGGAGCGGGCCCAGTCGCCGAGGCCGAGGTGGTCGAGCTCGGCGACCGCGCGGGGGGTCAGCCCGTCGCCGCAGGTCTTGTCGCGCGGGAAGACGGCGGCGTCGGCGAGCAGCACGTCACGGCCGGTGCGCGCGGCCCACGCGGCCGCGGCCGAGCCCGCCGGCCCGGCCCCCACCACGAGGACGTCGGTCGCGGCGGGGACGGCGGCAGCTGCTGGCACGCCCTCCAGTGTCCCCGACCTGCGGAAGGGCTAGCCGAACAGGGGGAACCGGGCGGCCGCGCCTCCCAGCGCGGCGCGGTCGGCGTCGGTCAGCGGCTCCCGGCCGGTGCCCCGGCGGACGGCGGTGGCGTCGTCCCACCCCGGCGGCAGCGGGCCGCCGAGCAGGCCCTCCAGCACCCGGCGCACCTCGGCCAGCGCCGCGGGCCCGGGTCCGGGACGGTCGAGGGCGGCCACCAGGTCCAGGTGGTGGACGGCGGCCTCGACGGTGAGCGTGGACAGCAGGTCGGCCACGGTCATGACGGCACCCTGGGTGCGCACCAGGTCGCCGTCGGCCACCCGCCCGGCGGCCACGAGCACGGCCGCCGCGGCCTCGGCGTGGCTGCGCTGCACCGCCGCGAACCCGCCGTGCAGGCTGGCCGCGGCGCGGGTGGCCCACAGGCCGTCCTCGTCGTCGGGCGCCGGCGGGCGCCACGAGCGCCAGTAGTCCACCGCGCTCGTGTCCGCCGGGCCGCCCGCCGGGGTGGCCAGCGCGACCAGCGCCCGGCGGGCGTCCTGCAGCAGGTGGTGGGTCAGGTCGACGACCGCCCAGCCGGTGCAGCCGGTCGGCGCCCACCCCTCGGCGCGGGTGAGCGTGAGCAGCACCCGGGTGAGGTCCTCGTACGCGGTGTGCAGCAGCTCCCGTGGGCCCACCCGGGCAGCGTGGCAGAGGTCTACACCTCCGGCCCGCGGGCGCGGACCTCCTCCACCGACGCCATGGCGTCGCGCAGCTCGGTCAGCCAGGCGTCGGCGTGCTGCCCGACCAGCCGCACGGCCCACACCAGCGCCTCCGAGCGGGAGCGGGCGACGCCTGCGTCGACGAGCGTGTCGAGCACCAGCCGCTCGGGCTGGCGCAGCCGGGTCATCACCGGCACCGAGGCGTTGGTGAACACCTCGCGGACGTCGCCGCACGAGGCGCCCCAGGCCACCGAGCGGCCGTAGCGCTCCTGGGCGGCGTCGGCGATGGCCATCCGCTGCCCGCGGGTGTCCTCGCGGAAGCGGGCGATCCGGCCGGCGCGGGCGGCGGTCGGGTCGCCCTCGCCGGCGTCGGGCTCGGCGAGCGGGCCGACGACGGTGATCTCGTCCCGGTCGACCGTGATGTCGGCCGGACCGGTGAACCAGCCGTCGGGCAGCCGCCCGGCGAACCAGCCGGCGACCTCGGCGCGGTCGACCGGCGGGGTGTCGCCCCCGCGGCCGCCCGGGCCGCGGCGGCGCCAGCCGGGGGCGCCCATGCGGGCGAAGGGCGAGTCGGCGAAGCGGTGGTGGTGTCCGTGCACGACGGCCTCCAACGGTGCGGTGCTTACGGGATTACACGGTAAGACCGCATACCGGCGTCAGGAAGGGGCCATCGCTGCGCTGAGAGCGGACACGTCCGTGACCGGCGCGGAACAGACGAAGCCCCGGCACACGTAGGCGGCGGGGCGCCCGCCGACGGCCGGCCGGTCGGCCAGCAGCGGCACCCGGGGGGCGTCGGGCTCCCCCACCACGACGACGGCGCCCGGGCTGGTCGAGGCGCGCGCGGCCGCGGCGAGCTCGTCCCGCTCCGGCCCGGCCGGCCCGCTGACGGCGACCTCGAGCGGCCCGGCGAGCAGCGCCTCCCCCACCGCCGCGGCCCAGCCGGCGGCCCGCGGCGCCCGGCGCACCAGCAGGCCGAGCTGCCCGATCGCGGCCTCGCCGAGCTCGCGGTGCCGCGGCGACCCGGCCAGCGCCGCGTACGTGACGAACGCCCCCGCGGCTGCGGCCACCCCGGCCGGCGTCGGCCCGTCCGCGGGATCGAACGGGCGGTGCACCAGCGGCTCGGCGTCGGCGGCGGTGTCGTGCCACCCGTCGGCGTCCAGGAACTGCTCCGCGACGACGTCGAGCAGGTCGCCCGCCCACTCCAGCCACCGGCCCTCGCCGGTGGCCTGGTGCAGCGCGAGCAGCCCCTCGGCGAGGTCGCCGTGGTCCTCGAGCACCGCGGCCGGCGCCCCGGCGACGCCGTCCCGCGAGGCCCGCCGCAGCCGCCCGTCCACCCAGTGCACGCCGGCGAGCAGCTCCGCCACGCGTCGGGCGGCGTCCACCGACATGGGGGTGCTGGTGAGGACGCCGTGCTCGGCCAGTGCGGCGATCGCCAGCCCGTTCCAGGCGGTGACCACCTTGTCGTCGCGGGCCGGCTGCGGGCGCCGGGCGCGGGCGGCCAGCAGCCGCTCGCGCACGGGGGCGAGGCGGGCGGGGTCGTCGGGGTCGCGGAGCAGCTGCAGCGTGGAGGTGCCGTGCTCGAACGTGCCGCGTCCGGTCACCCCGAACAGCTCCGCCGCCCAGCGGCCGTCGTCGTCGCCGAGCACCTCGGTCAGCTGCGCCGGCGTCCACACGTAGGTCAGGCCCTCGACGCCGTCGGTGTCGGCGTCCAGCGCGCTGGCGAGTCCGCCCTCGGGCGTGCCGAGGTCGCGGACGAGGAAGGCGGCGGTCGCGTCGGCCACGCGCCGCGCCCAGTCCTCCCCCGTGGCCCGCCACAGGTGCAGGTACAGGCGCAGGAGCAGGGCGTTGTCGTAGAGCATCTTCTCGAAGTGCGGCACCACCCAGCGTTCGTCGACCGAGTAGCGGGCGAAGCCGCCGGCCAGCTGGTCGTGGATGCCGCCGCGGGCCATCGCCTCCAGGGTGCGGCGGGCCACCTCCAGCGACCGGGCGTCCCCGCTGCGGGCGGCGTGCCGGAGCAGGAACTCCAGCAGCATCGACGGGGGGAACTTCGGCGCGCCGCCGAACCCGCCGTGCCGGTCGTCGTGGTCGGCGGCGACCGCGGCCGCGGCGGCGTCGAGGTCGGCGGCCGACAGCGCCGTGGGCGGGCCGAGGTCCAGGCGGCGGGAGATGCCCTCGGCGATCCGGGTGCCGGCCTCCTCGAGCTGGTCGCGGCGCTGGGTCCAGGCCTCGGAGACGGCGGTGAGCACCTGCCGGAACGCGGGCATGCCGCCGGCGGGGCGCGGCGGGTAGTAGGTGCCGCAGTAGAACGGCCGCCCGTCCGGGGTGGTGAAGACGGTCATCGGCCAGCCGCCGGAGCCGGTGAGCGCCTGGGTGGCGGTCATGTAGACGCTGTCGACGTCGGGCCGCTCCTCCCGGTCGACCTTGACGCACACGAACCCGGCGTTCATCTGCGCCGCGGTCGCCTCGTCCTCGAACGACTCGTGGGCCATCACGTGGCACCAGTGGCAGGCGGCGTACCCGACGCTCACCAGCACCGGGACGTCCCGCTCGCGGGCCTCGGCGAAGGCCTCCTCACCCCACTCGCGCCAGTCGACCGGGTTGTCCGCGTGCTGCAGCAGATAGGGGCTGGTGGCGGTGGCGAGGCGGTTCGACACGGCTCGGGGATACCCATCGTCACCCCGCGGCAACGGGAAGGCGATGTGCCACCTCGTGTCGCCCCCACAGGGCAGTTTCCTGTCACTTGTGCACAGCGGAAGACCCCTCAGATCGACGTCCGTGGGCGATCCGGGCCATGGTCTGCACGCGGTCGTCGGCGCATCCTCACCTCGTCCGCATCCCCCTGACCCGGGAGCCCGCCATGAGCACCACCCGCACCCGCGCCGCCGTCGTCCTGGCCGCCGCCACGGCCACCCTCGGCGTCGCCCTGCCGTCCGCCTCCGCCGCCTCCTGCAGCACGGCGTGGGGCTCCCTGCCGGAGGCCGTCGCGGACCGCGGCGGCGGCACCCTCGACGACGTCCGCACCGGCCGGCACGACTGCTACGACCGGCTGGTCCTGGACCTCGACGGGATCGACGCCGCCGACGTCGGCCACGACGTCCGGTACGTGCCCCGGGTCGTGCAGGACGGCTCGGGCCGGCCGGTGCCGCTGCGCGGTGCCGCCGACCTGCAGGTCGTCGTCCACACCCCCGGGTACACCGACGCCGGGGCGGCGACCTACGACCCGCGGAACGACGCCGAGGCCGTCGCCGTGGGCGGGTACCGCACCTTCCGGCAGGTCGCCTGGGCCGGCTCGTTCGAGGGCAGCAGCACCGTCGGGCTGGGCGTGCGCGCCCGCCTGCCGTTCCGCGTGCTGGTCCTCGACGGCCCCGGCGACGGCTCGCGCCTCGTCGTCGACGTCGCACACACCTGGTGAGCACCGCGGCCGGGCCGGACCGCCCCCGGCCCGGCCGGCCCGCCGGCGTCAGTGCGCCGGCGGGTCCGTCCGGTCGTCGCGCTCGGGGCCGCTGCGCTTGGGGCCCTCGATGGCGCGGGGCGCGCGGCGCAGGTCGTCGAGCAGGTCCTGACCGGGCCGGCGCGGCGGGTCGACCAGCTCCGCCGGGGTGTCGGGGACGACGACCTGCGGCTCCCGGTCCTCCGGCTCGAAGCTGCGCGGGATCCGCTTGAGGTGCCGGTTCATCGACCGGACCAGCAGGAAGACGGCGAGCAGCAGGACGAGGGTGAGGAACAGGCCGAACGGGCCGGACTTGCCGACGTCCTCGGGCAGCTGCTCCTCGGCGGCCAGCACCGCCCCGGTCAGCGCACCGCCCAGCAGCCCGGTGGTCACGGGACCGGCACCTCGCTGCGGATGCCGGCGAACAGGTCGTCCTCCGGCAGCGCCGAGTCGACCAGCGAGCGGGCCAGCTCGTAGTCCTCGGTCGGCCACACCCGCTGCTGCAGGTCCATGGGGCAGGCGAACCAGCGGCCGTCCGGGTCGATCTGGGTGGCGTGCGCGATCAGCGCGGCGTCCCGCACCGGGAAGTACTCCGCGCACGGCACGCGGGTGGTGACGCGGTGGCTCGTGTCCCGCTCCGGGTCCCAGTTCGCCAGCCACTCGGCGTAGGGCGACTCGGCGCCGGTCTCGAGCATCGCCTCGTGCAGCGCCCGCGTCCGGGTCAGCGTGAAGCCCATGTGGTAGTAGAGCTTGCTCGGCTGCCAGGGCTCGCCCAGCTCGGGGTAGCGCTCCGGGTCGCCGGCCGCCTCGAAGGCGTGCACCGAGATCTCGTGCGTCTTGATGTGGTCGGGGTGCGGGTAGCCGCCGCGCTCGTCGTAGGTGAGCACGACCTGCGGCCGGAACCGGCGGATCAGCGCCACCAGCGGCGCCGCCGCCTCCTCGGTGGGGACCAGCGCGAAGCAGCCCTCGGGCAGCGGCGGCAGCGGGTCGCCCTCGGGCAGGCCGGAGTCGACGAACCCGAGGAACTCCTGCTGGACACCCAGGATCTCGCGGGCGCGCGCCATCTCCTCGACGCGCAGCTGCGGCAGGCGCTCCCAGATCTCCGGACGGTCCAGCGACGGGTTCAGCACCGAGCCGCGCTCACCGCCGGTGCAGGTCGCCACCATCACCTCGACGCCCTCGGCGACGTACTTGGCCATCGTCGCCGCGCCCTTGCTCGACTCGTCGTCGGGATGGGCGTGGACGGCGAGCAGGCGCAACGGGTGGGCGTCGGTCACCTCCCCAGTGTCCCCCGGCGCGCCGACGGATCGCCGCCGACCGGTCCCCCGGAGGGCCGGATGTGGTGCCTGTCACGGTGCGGTCCGGTACCGTCCGCTCCCCGACAGGGAGCGCATCAGGTCCCTGCACGGGCCACCCGGCCGGTGTTAGCTTGGCCGGATCGACGTCGTCGCCTCCCGACCGGGACGCGGCCCCCGAGCTGTGCAGGAGTACCCCGCGTGACCACCCCCACTGAGAACGAGCAGGGCATCTGGCTGACCCAGGAGGCCCACGACCGGCTGAAGGCCGAGCTCGACCAGTTGGTGGCCGGCCGGCCCGCCATGGCCGCCGAGATCAACGCCCGCCGCGAGGAGGGCGACCTCAAGGAGAACGGCGGTTACCACGCCGCCAAGGAGGAGCAGGGCAAGCAGGAGGGCCGGATCCGGCAGCTGACCGACCTGCTCCGCAAGGCGCGCGTGGGCGAGCCGCCGACGACGGCCACCACCGCCGAGCTCGGCACGGTCATCACCATCCGCTTCCAGGGCGACGACGAGACCGAGAAGTTCCTGCTCGGCTCCCGCGAGATCGCGGGCACCACCGACCTCGCCGTCTACTCGCCGGAGTCGGCGATGGGCTCGGCGATCCTCGGCGCGAAGCCGGGCACCTCGGTCACCTACCAGGCGCCCAACGGCCGCGACATCACCGTCGAGGTCGTCGCCGTCGAGCCGTTCGTCCCCTGACCCGGCCCCGCGTCGTGGCCCGCTCCCGGCGGGCGGAGAACACCGGCTTCGTCTGCGTGCACTGCGCCGCCGACGTCCCCGCGAACACCGACGGGCACTACCGCAACCACTGCCCGGTGTGCCTGTGGTCGCTGCACGTCGACGACCTGCCCGGCGACCGGGCCAGCGAGTGCCGGCAGCCGATGGAGCCGATCGGCCTGGTCGAGAAGTCCGGCAAGGGCTGGCAGGTGGTGCACCGCTGCACGGCGTGCGGCCACCGCCAGCCCAACCGGCTCGTCCGCGACGGCGACGCCCCCGACGACCTGGACCTGGTCCTCTCGCTCCCCTGGTTGTGACGCCGCCGCTCCTGGGGTGCTCCTCGCGGTCCAGGGGTCCTGCAGGATCCCCGGAGGACGAGGAACGCCCCAGGAGCAGGCGCCGTCAGGCCGGCGCGAGGCCGCGGCGGCGGAGCAGGGGCGCCGGGTCGGCGTCGCGGCCGCGGACGGCGCGGAAGGCCTCCAGCGGGTCCACCGAGCCGCCGCGGGACAGCAGCCGCTCGCGGAAGACGTCGCCGTTCTCCCGCCGCAGGCCGCCGTTCTCGCGGAACCACTCGACGGTGTCGGCGTCGAGCACCTCCGACCAGATGTAGGAGTAGTAGCCCGCCGCGTAGCCGCCGGCGAAGACGTGCTGGAAGTACGTCGTCCGGTAGCGCGGCGGGACCAGGTCGGAGGCGACGCCGGCCGCCTCGAGCGCCCGCCGCTCGAACTCCGCCGGGTCGTCGATCTCGGTCTCCGGGGTGATCCGGTGCCAGGCCTGGTCCAGCAGCGTCGCGGCGAGGTACTCCAGCGTCGCGAAGCCCTCGCCCCACAGCCGGGCGGCGTCGAGCGCCTCGACGGCGGACGACGGCAGCGGCTCCCCCGTCTCGACGTGCCGCGCGTAGTGCGCGAGCACCTCCGGCCACAGCGCCCACATCTCGTTGACCTGGCTCGGGAACTCGACGAAGTCCCGCGGCACCGCGGTCCCGGCGAAGCGCGGGTAGGTCACCGCGGAGCTCAGCCCGTGCAGCGCGTGGCCGAACTCGTGGAAGAGCGTGTCGACCTCGTCGAGGGTGAGCAGCGTCGGCCGGCCCTCGGGCGCGCGGGCCACGTTGAGGTTGTTGACGACGACCGGCCGGGTGCCGAGCAGCCGCGACTGGGTGACGAACGAACTCATCCAGGCCCCGCCGCGCTTGCCCTCGCGCGCCGTGAAGTCGCCGAGGTACAGGCCGACCGCCTCGCCGTCGGGACCGCTGACCTCCCACACGCGGACGTCGGGGTGGTAGCCGGCGAGGTCCGGGCGGGGACTGAACCGGAGGCCGTAGAGCAGCTCCGCGGCCCGGAAGACGCCGTCGACGAGCACCCGGTCCAGCTCGAACCACGACCGCAGCGCCGCGGTGTCGACCGAGTACCGCTCGGCGCGCACCCGCTCGCTGTAGAAGGCCCAGTCCCAGGGCGCCAGCTCGGCGATGCCGTCGCGGGCGGCGGCCTCGGCCAGCACCGCGGCCTCGGCCCGCGCGTTCGCCGTCGAGGGGCCGACCATCGAGGAGAGCATCGCGTCGACGGCGTCGGTGCTGCCGGCGGTCTGGTCGGCGAGCACCAGGTCGGCGTGGGTGGCGAAGCCGAGCAGCCGCGCCCGCTCGGCGCGCAGCCGGGCGATCCGCGCGGCCACCGGCCCGTTGTCGTGCTCGCCTGACGACGCGCGGGTCACCGACGCCTCGAACACGCGGCGGCGCAGCTCCCGGTCGCGCAGCTTGGCCAGCACCGGCTGGCCGGTGGGCAGCAGCAGCGGCAGCACGTACCCGTCGAGGCCGCGGTCGGCGGCGGCGCGGGCCGCGGCGGCGACCTCCTCCTCGGAGAGCCCGTCGAGCTCGGCGGGGTCGGCCACCCGGACGGCGGCGGCCTCGGTGGCCAGCTGCAGGTTCTGCCCGAACCGCGTGGACAGCTCCGACAGCTCGCGGTTCAGCTCCGACAGCCGGGCGCGGCCGGCCTCGTCGAGGCGGGCGCCGGCCAGCACCCGGTCGAGGTGGTGCCGCTCCACCAGCCGGACCGCCTCGGGGTCGAGCCCGGCCTCGTGGCGGGCGGCGTGGACGGCGTCGACGCGGGCGAACAGTCCGGGGTCCAGCCGCAGCGCGTCGGCGTGCGCGGCCTCCAGCGGCGCGAGCTCCCGCTCGATCTCCCGCAGCCGCGGCGTGGACAGCGACGAGGACAGGTTGCCGAACACCGCCTCGGCCCGGCGCAGCAGCGCGCCGGAGCGCTCGAGGGCCTCGATCGTGTTCGCGAAGGTCGGCGGCTCGGCCGAGCCGGTGATCGCGGCGATCTCGGCGCGCTGCTCGGCCATCCCGGCCAGCACCGCCTGGCGGCAGTGCTCGAGCGTGATGTCGGCGAACGGCGGCAGCCCGTACGGCAGCGGCGACTCGGCGAACAGCGGGTTGGACACGGCGGGGGCGGTCTCGGCGCTCATCACCGTCCATCCTGCGCCGCGCCGCACGAGGTCTGTACGCCGGTGGCCCAGGACCGAGGAGGTCCTGGGCCACCGGGGTACGACGGTCGCTCTACCGGGACGCGGTGCGCTGGTAGAGGCGGACCGACAGCGGCACGAACACCGCGAGGATGACCGCCGTCCAGATCAGCGTGTAGAGCACCGGGTTCTGCAGCGGCCACGCGTCGGGCACCGGGTAGCCGGCGGGCACGTTGCCGAACAGCTCCCGCGCGGCCAGCGTCACCGACGAGACGGGGTTCCACTCGGCGAAGGTGCGCAGCACCGCCGGGAAGGTCTCCAGCGGCACGAACGTGTTGGCGATGAACGTCAGCGGGAAGATCACGATGAAGCTGGCGTTGTTCACCACCTCCGGCGTGCGGACCAGCAGCCCGACCACCGCCATCAGCCACGAGATCGCGTAGGCGAACACCAGCAGCACGAGGAACCCGCCCACCGCCTCGCCGAACGAGGAGTTGATCCGCCAGCCGACCACCAGGCCGGTCAGCGCCATCACCGTGATCGAGATGACGTTGAGCCCGGAGTCGGCGATGGTGCGCCCGACCAGCACCGCCGACCGCGACATCGGCAGCGACCGGAACCGGTCGATCAGCCCCTTCTGCAGGTCCTCGGCGATGCTCGCGCCGGTGACGGTGGAGCCGAAGACGACGGTCTGCGCGAAGATCCCCGGCAGCAGGAACTCCGCGTAGCTGATGCCCGGCGGCAGCCCGCCGATCGCGCCGCCGAACACGTAGCGGAACAGCACCACGAACATGATCGGCGACAGCGTCGCGAACACGATCAGGTCGGGCACCCGCTTGACCTTGATCAGGTTGCGCTTGGTGATGACGACGCTGTCGGACAGCGTCGCGGACAGCGAGGTCATCGCACGCCTCCCGCGGGGACCGGCTCGGCCGGGGTCTGGTCGGTGGTGCCGGCGTCCTCGCCCTCGGCGGCGTGACCGGTCAGCGCCAGGAACACGTCGTCGAGATCGGGGCGGCGCAGCCCGACGTCGAAGATGTCGGCGGTGTGGCCGTCGAGCCGGCGCAGCGCGTCGGCCAGGACCTCCGCGCCACCGCTGACGGGGATGCTCAGCCGGCGCGCCTGCTCGTCGACGTGCGGCTCGTCGACCGCCAGCGGCCGCAGCCGCGCCACCATCTCCGGCAGGGCGCCCGCGTCGGTGACCGCGAACTCCAGCCGCTGCCCGCCGACCTGCGCCTTGAGCTCGTCGGCCGTGCCGCGCGCGATCGCCCGGCCGCGGTCGATGACCACCATCCCGTCGGCCAGCCGGTCGGCCTCCTCCAGGTACTGGGTGGTGAGCAGGATCGTCGTCCCGCCGTCGGCGAGGTCGGCGATGAACTCCCACATCGCCAGCCGGCTGCGCGGGTCGAGGCCGGTGGTGGGCTCGTCCAGGAAGAGCACCCGCGGCCGGGCGATGAGCGAGGCGGCGATGTCCAGCCGCCGGCGCATGCCGCCGGAGTAGGTCTTCGCCGGCCGGTTCGCGGCGTCGGTGAGGTCGAACCGCTCGAGCAGCTCCCCCGCGCGGGCCCGCGACTCCCGCTTCCCCAGCCGGTACAGCCGGCCGACCATCTCCAGGTTCTCGAACCCGGTCAGGTACTCGTCGACCGCGGCGTACTGCCCGGTCAGCCCGATGAGCGAGCGCACCCGGTCCGGCTCGCGGACGACGTCGACCCCGGCCACCTCCGCGCGCCCGCCGTCGGGCTGCAGCAGCGTGGTCAGGATGCGGACGACGGTCGTCTTGCCCGCGCCGTTGGGCCCGAGCAGGCCGAGCACCGTGCCCTCGGGAACGGCGAGGTCCACCCCCGCCAGCGCCGTGTTCGACCCGAAGCGCTTCTGCAGTCCCTCGACGAGGATCGCGTCGTTCATGACAGGGAAACTAGGTGTGAGCACCGACACTTCCCGAGTCCTTTTCGCGGTCCGCGAACGACCCGACGCCTGCTGTTCTCTCCCACGACACCTCTCCTCGTCCGGCGGTCCCGGAGGGGAGACCGCCGGACCCGGGAGAAGTGAGCGCTAGGCCTCCGCGACGGCGAAACCGGCCTGCTCGAGCGCGGTGACGACGGTGCGCGCGTGGTCCGGGCCGCGCGTCTCGAGGACGACGAACACCTCGACCTGCCCGAGGTCCAGGCGGGTCGCCGTCCGCTCGTGCTCGACCTCGAGCACGTTGGCGCCGGCCTCGGCGAGGACGGCGAGCACCCCGGCCAGCGACCCCGGCCGGTCGGGGACGGCCAGCCGCAGCCGCAGGTACCGGCCCGCGGCGGCCATGCCGTGCTGGACCACCTTCATCATCAGCACCGGGTCGACGTTGCCGCCGGACACGACGGCGACGACCGGCGGCCGGAACGCCTCCGGCTCGGCCATCACCGCCGCGACCGCGGCCACCCCCGCCGGCTCGACGACGAGCTTGGCCCGCTCCAGGCAGAACAGCAGCGCGCGGGAGAGGTCCTCCTCCCCCACCGTGCGCACGTCGTCGACCAGGTCGCGGACGTGCGCGAGCGTGAGGTCGCTGGGTGCGCCCACGGCGATGCCGTCGGCCATCGTGGAGACCCCGGTCAGCGCCACCGGCCGCCCGGCGGCCAGCGACCCCGGGAACGCGGCGGCGCCGGCCGCCTGCACCGCCACGACCTGCGCCTCCGGCCGCCGCTCCCGGACCGCGGCCGCGATCCCGGACACCAGCCCGCCGCCCCCGGTGCAGACGACGACGGTGGCGACGTCGGGGCACTGCTCGATCAGCTCCAGCCCGACCGTCCCCTGCCCCGCGATCACGTCGGGGTGGTCGAACGGGTGGATGAACACCGCCCCGGTCGCCTCGGCGTGCTCGACGGCGGCCGCCAGCGCCGCGGTGAGGTCGGCCCCGACCAGCCGCGCGTCGGCGCCGTAGCCGCGGGTGGCCGCCACCTTCGGCAGCGGCGCGGACTCGGGCATGAACACCGTGGCCCGGACGCCGAGCATCCGGGCGGCCAGCGCCACCCCCTGCGCGTGGTTGCCGGCGCTGGCGGCGACGACCCCGCGGGCCCGCTCCTCCGCGGTCAGCCGGGACAGCCGCACGTAGGCGCCGCGGAACTTGAACGAGCCGGTGTGCTGCAGGTTCTCGCACTTGAGGTGCACCGGGCCGCCGACCCGCTCGGCCAGCGCCCGCGAGTGCTCCAGCGGCGTGCGCCGGGCGACCCCGTCCAGCAGCCCGGCGGCGGCGACGACGTCGGCTCCGGTGACCAGCTCCGCTCCCATGCCCCTGATCCTCGCAGGGAGGACGATCACGTCCGGCCCGACGCAGCCGCTCCCGCATCGTCCCTGGTCGTCGTACCGTGGCTGAGGTGACGGACGTCGCCCCAGCGCAGACCCCACCCGCACCCACGACCCTCGGCGAGCTCCGTGCCAGCGGAGCCGTCGCCCGGCCGGTCAAGGCCGAGATCCGCGCCAACCTGCTCGCCCGCCTGGGCGCCGGCGAGCCCACCCTCCCGGGCATCGTCGGCTTCGAGGACACCGTCGTCCCCGAGGTCGAGCGGGCCCTCATCGCCGGCCACGACCTCGTCCTGCTGGGCGAGCGCGGCCAGGGCAAGACCCGCCTCATCCGCACCCTCGTCGGCCTGCTCGACGAGTGGACCCCGGTCCTCGTCGGCAGCGAGCTCAACGAGCACCCGCTGCACCCGATCAGCGTGTGGGCGCACCGCCAGATCGCCGAGCACGGCGACGACACACCGGTCGGCTGGCTGCACCGCAGCGAGCGCTTCGGCGAGAAGCTGGCCACCCCCGACACCAGCGTGGGCGACCTCATCGGCGACGTCGACCCGATCAAGGTGGCCGAGGGTCGCACCCTGGGCGACCCGGAGACGGTCCACTACGGCCTGGTCCCGCGCACCAACCGCGGCATCTTCAGCGTCAACGAGCTGCCCGACCTCGCCGAGCGGATCCAGGTCGCGCTGCTCAACGTGCTCGAGGAGCGCGACATCCAGATCCGCGGCTACCGGGTGCGGCTGCCGCTGGACCTGCTGCTCGTGGCCAGCGCCAACCCGGAGGACTACACCAACCGCGGGCGGATCATCACCCCGCTCAAGGACCGCTTCGGCGCGGAGGTGCGCACCCACTACCCGATCGAGCTCGCCGACGAGATCCGGCTGCTGGAGCAGGAGGCGCGGACCAGCGGCCTCGGCGCCCCGAGCGGGCACGACGCGTTCGACGCGCCCGTCGTCCCCCAGCACCTGG
The DNA here is from genome assembly GCF_054050295.1 of Geodermatophilus sp. SYSU D01045. Classification (NCBI taxonomy): domain Bacteria; kingdom Bacillati; phylum Actinomycetota; class Actinomycetes; order Geodermatophilales; family Geodermatophilaceae; genus Geodermatophilus; species Geodermatophilus sp. SYSU D01045. The sequence goes on along the minus strand of NZ_JBJGZB010000013.1, from coordinate 35,361 downwards.
TCGAGATCATCGCCCGGTTCACCCGGCTGGTCCGCGAGTCCAGCCACGTCGACCAGCGCTCCGGCGTCAGCGCCCGGTTCGCCATCGCCGGGCTGGAGACCGTCGCCGCCTCCGCCGTCCGCCGGGCCGCGATCGCCGGGGAGACGCGGCCGGTGGCCCGGGTGGTCGACCTGCCGGGCGTCGTCCCGGCCAGCCGCGGCAAGGTCGAGTTCGCCGACGCCGGCAGCGACCCCGACGACGACCGGGAGCTGGAGGTGCTGGAGCACCTGCTGCGGCAGGCGACCGCGCAGACCTTCCGCGCCCGCTGCGGCGGGCTGGACCTGACCGGCCTGCAGGAGCACTTCACCGGCGGGGAGACCGTCGAGTCCGGCGAGCTGGTGCCGGGCGCGGCGCTGCTGGGCCAGCTGGGCACCATCCCGCGGCTGGCCGAGCTGCTGGGCCGCCTCGGGGTGCCGGAGGGCGAGGAGTCCGCCGAGCAGGCGGCCGCGGCGGTCGAGTTCGCCCTCGAGGGGCTGTACCTCACCCGCCGGCTGGCCAAGGACACCGACGGCACCCGCACGGTGTACGGGGCCTGACGGTGGTCCGCCCACGCCCCGGCAAGGGGTACCGGTACGGCCGCTGGCGGGGCGGGCCCGACCCGCTGGCCCCGCCCTACGACCTGGGCAGCGCCGTCGACGAGATCGGCGACTCGGTGCTCGGCGGCAGCGGCGTCCGCGAGGCGCTGCGGGAGCTGCTGCGCCGCGGGATGGACGGCCGGCGCGGCCTCGACGAGCTGCGCCGCTCCGTGCGGGACCGGCTGCGCCAGGCCCGCACCGCCGGCCGGATGGACGGCACGCTGCAGGAGGTCCGGGAGCTGCTCGACCGGGCACTCGCGGCCGAGCGCCGGGAGCTGTTCCCCGACCCCGACGACCTGGCCCGGCTCAAGGAGGCCGAGCTCGACGCGCTGCCCCAGGACACCGCGGGCGCGGTCCGGGCGCTCAAGGAGTACGACTGGGCCTCGGCCGAGGCCCGGCAGACCTACGACCAGATCCAGGACCTGCTGCGGCGGGAGGTGCTCGACAGCTCCTTCGCCAACATGAAGCAGGCGCTGCAGAACGCCACCGAGCAGGACGTGCAGGCGGTCAAGGACATGGTCGCCGACCTGTCGCAGCTGGTGGACGCGCACAACCGCGGTGAGGACACCGAGGAGCGCTTCCGCGAGTTCATGGACAAGCACGGGCAGTTCTTCCCGGACGACCCGCAGTCGGTGGACGAGCTGATCGACTCCCTCGCCCGCCGGGCCGCCGCGCAGGAGCGGATGATGGCCGGCCTGTCCCCCGAGCAGCGGGCGGAGCTGGCCGACCTGATGGCGCAGACCATGTCCGACCTGGGGCTGGCCAGCGAGATGGCCCACCTGCAGGACGCGCTGCGCCAGGCCCGCCCCGACCTGCCGTGGGGGCAGCGCGGCCAGGTGCCCGACGGCGAGCAGGGCCTCGGCCTCGGCGACGCCACCAGCGCCGTCGCGGAGCTGGCCGACCTCGAGGCGCTGTCCAACCAGCTCTCGCAGGGCTACGCCGGCGCCTCGCTGGCCGACGTCGACGAGGAGCTGCTCGAGCAGGCGCTGGGCCGGGAGGCCGTCGACGACCTCGCGGCGCTGCGGCAGATGGAGCGCGAGCTGGAGCGGCAGGGCTACCTCAACCGCTCCGACGGCAAGCTGGAGCTCTCGCCGAAGGCGGTGCGCCGGCTGGGCGCGACCGCGCTGCGGCGGGTGTTCGCGAAGCTCGACGCCACCGGCCGCGGCGAGCACGACGTCGCCGACGCCGGCGCCGCCGGGGAGCTCACCGGCAGCTCGCGGGAGTGGCAGTTCGGCGACGAGCAGCCGCTCGACGTCGTCCGCACGGTCCGGAACGCGGTGCTGCGCACCGCCGGCGACCCGCACGGGGACGGCGACCGGCGGGTCCGCATCGCCGTCGAGGACTTCGAGGTCGTGGAGACCGAGCGGCGCACCGGCGCCGCGGTCGCGCTGCTGGTCGACCTGTCCTACTCGATGGCGCTGCGCGGCACGTGGGGCGCGGCCAAGTCGACGGCGATGGCGCTGCACTCGCTGGTGACCACGCGCTTCCCGCAGGACGCGATCCAGATCATCGGGTTCTCGTCGACCGCGCAGGTGCTCAAGCCGGAGACGCTGGCCGAGCTGAGCGTGGACACCCTGCAGGGCACCAACCTGCAGCACGGGCTGATCCTCGCCCGCCGGTTCCTGGCCCGGCACCGGGACGCCGAGCCGGTGGTCCTGGTGGTCACCGACGGCGAGCCGACGGCGCACCTGGAGGAGGACGGCACGCCGTACTTCTGCTGGCCGCCGATGCCCGAGACGATCGCGCGGACCGTCGCCGAGGTGGAGCGGGTCGCCCGGTCCGGCGCGACGCTCAACGTGTTCGCGCTCGACCCCGAGCCCAGCCTGGTGCACTTCGTCCACGACATCACCGCGCGCGCCGGCGGCCGGGTCTTCACGCCCGACAGCGAGCGGCTCGGCGAGTACGTCGTCGCGGACTACCTGCGCACCCGCCGGGGACGCCGGGCCCGCTGAGCCGGCCGGTACCGGCCACCGGGACGGGTGGCCGGTACCCGCCGGTTAGCGTGGGGCCGTGACGCGACTGCTCCGCGCCGGCCTGCTCACCGCCGCCGGCTGCCTGCTGATCGCCGGCTGCGGAGGCGGGGACGACGGCGGCTCGTCGGCGTCGTCGTCCTCCTCGGGCGCGGCCACCACCACGTCGTCCGCCTCGTCGTCCGCGCCGTCGTCGTCCGCGCCGCCCGACGCGGCGGCCTTCTGCGCCGATGCCACGCCGGTGGTCACCCGGCTGAGCTCCGCCCTCGAGGCGGCCGAGAGCCAGGGCGTCGCGGCCCTGCCCCCTCTGCTCGACCAGGCCGTCACCGCCTTCGACGGGGTGACCGCCCCCGCGGAGGTCGCCGCCGACTGGCAGGCGGTCCGCGACGGGGTGGCGCAGCTGCGCGACCAGGTGGGCGCGATCGACCCGGACAGCCCCGACGCCGGGGCGCAGGTGGACGCCGCCGTCGCCGCCGTGGAGGGCTCGGCGGCCGGGCCGGCGCTGTCGCGCGTCGGCACCTACTACCAGCAGAACTGCGGCACCCCGGCCGCGCCCACGAGTTGACCGTCACGGTCGAGGAGGTCGGCGTCGACGTCGTCCTGCCGCTGCGCAGCGCCGTCCTGCGCGGCGGCGGGCCGGCCGCGATGCCCGGCGACGACGACCCCGCGACCGTGCACCTGGCCGCCCGGACCGCCGACGGGCGGGTGGTCGGCGTCGTCCGGCTGTCCCCCGCGCCCTGCCCGTGGCGGCCGGCCCGGGCGCCGTGGCAGCTGCGCGGCATGGCCACCGACCCCGCCGTGCGGGGCGCCGGGGCCGGCCGCGCCCTGGTCGCGGCGAGCCGGGAGCTGCTCGCCGCGCGGGACGCGGACCTGCTGTGGTGCAACGCCCGCGTCCCCGCGGCCGGCTTCTACGAGCGGATGGGCTTCCGCGTGGTGACCGAGCCGTTCGACGTCGCGGGCATCGGCCCGCACGTCGGCATGCTCACCGCGCTCGGCTCGCACGAGGCATAGGGAGCTCTCCCCGCGTCCTGGCGACCAGGACACGGGGAACGCTCCCTATGCCTCGTGGAGCCGGAGCGGGTGGGCGCCGCTCGAGCTGATCCCGGGGATGCGCCCGGCGCGGAAGGCGTCGACGAACAGCCGGTGGTCCTCCTGCGTCCGCCGCGCGTAGGAGTGCGCGAAGTCGACCAGGTCGGCGACGAACTCCTCGCGCCGGCCGCCGACCATCGCCGACACCGCCTCCTCGGTCTGGAAGTCGACCAGCGTGTGGTCGCTGTCGACGTCGCCGACGCAGTGCATCTTCGCCGTCGCCCGGCCGAGCTGGGCCACGACCGGGGCGATCTCCTCGGGCTCGGTGAGGTCGTCCCAGTCTAGGTCCACCTCGTAGGGCGAGAGCTCCTGGACGACGAAGCCGACGCCGTCGATCTCGGTGTGGCCGAGGAACTGCGAGGCGTTGGCCTGCAGCGCCCGCTGGCTGACCGCGGTGCGGTGCCCGTGGTGCTCGAAGTAGGAGCGGATCCGCTCGTCGCGGACGATCCGGCTGGGCGCGGCCACGTTGCCCTGCTTGAGCGAGAGGACGACGTCGTTCTCCAGCGCCTGGTCGTAGCCCTCGAGCAGCACGTTGTAGGCGGGCAGGCCGGCGCTGCCGATGCCGAAGCCGCCGGTGCCGATGACGTCCTTGACGTCGTAGGCGACGTCGCGGCGGCGCACCGGCGGGACGACGGTCTCCCGCCAGCGGTCCAGTGCGGCGAGCACCCGGTCGCGCTCGGCGTCGTCGAGCCGGCGGGTGCGGCCGCCGTCGGTGAACCGCCGCCGGTACCCCTCGACGACGGTCATCCGGTCCAGCAGCGAGGCCCGGGTGCGGGTGGTCGTCTCGAGGATCGCCTCGCGGACGGCGCCCTCGGTGTTCGCGGTGGTCAGCGCGAACGACCGGTCGTCGTCGGAGCGGCGGAACGCCTCGACCTGGTCCAGGTAGGCGCCGAGGTAGGTGCCGACCAGCTCGCCGATGACGTCGTCGCCGAGCGCCTTGCTCCACGCCAGCAGCGCGAAGCTGGCGGCGAACCGGCGCAGGTCCCAGGTGACCGAGCCGACGTAGGCCTCGTCGAAGTCGTTGACGTCGAACACGATCCGCCCGGCGCCGTCCATGTAGGTGCCGAAGTTCTCCGCGTGCAGGTCGCCCTGGATCCACACCCGGCTGGTCCGCTCGTCGCACCAGGGGTCCTCGAGGCGGTCCATGTCGGCGTAGAAGAGGCAGGCGCTGCCGCGGTAGAACGCGAAGGGGCCGGCGGCCATCTTGCGGAACTTGGTCCGGAAGGCGTCGGCGTCGGCCGCCATCAGCTCGGAGAAGGCCTCGACCAGGACGTCGACGATCAGCTGCGAGCGGTCACCGGGGGCTCCCTCGGGGGCCCCCCGTCGGGGGGATTCGGGCACGGGGGGCACCGTAGAGGCCGACTAGCCTGCAGGACAGACGGTTGCGCGGCGCGACGATCGGGGTGGCGGTGACGAGGGCGAGCAGGGCGCGACGGCTGGCGGCCGGCGCCGCCTACGGCGGCGGCGGGCTGGGCCTGGCCGGGGCCGGCCTGCTCGGGCTGCTGCGCCTCCAGGCCCTCGCGGCCCGCCGGAGGGTCGAGGCACGGACGTCGAAGCAGGACCCGCCCTCCGGGAACGGCGTCTACGGCCGGCGCCGCGGCAGGCCGATCGTGTTCACCGTGCTCGGCGACTCCAGCGCCGTCGGCCTGGGCGTCACCCGCGCCGCCGAGACCCCGGGCGTGCTGCTCGCCGCCGCGCTGACCGAGCTCGCCGAGCGGCCCGTGCGGCTGGTCCGGGTGGCGGTCTCCGGCGCCGAGTCCTGCGAGCTGGACCCGCAGGTGGAATCCGCGCTGGCCGAGAAGCCGGACGTCGCGCTGATCATGATCGGCGCCAACGACGTCACCACCCGCACCCGCCCGTCGGTCTCGGTGCGCCACCTGGCCGACGCGGTGCGGCGGCTGCGCGAGGCGGGCGCGCAGGTCGTCGTCGGCACCTGCCCCGACCTCGGGACGATCCGGCCGATCGGGCAGCCGCTGCGGCTGCTGGCCCGGCGGTGGAGCCGGCAGCTGGCCGCGGCGCAGACGATCGCCGTCGTGGAGGCCGGCGGGCGGACGGTGTCGCTCGGCTCGGTGCTCGGGCCGAGCTTCGCCCAGGACCGCTCGCTGTTCAGCGTCGACGAGTTCCACCCCAGCGCGGCCGGATACGCGCAGGCCGCCGCGGTCATCCTCCCCGCGCTCGCCGACGCCATCGGCGTCTGGCCGGCCCGGGCCGAGCGCGGGCGGCTGCGCCGCACCTCGGTGCGCCCGGTGGCGCAGGCCGCGGCGCGGGCCGCCGGCCGACCGGGCACCGAGGTCCGGGCCACCGAGGTCCGCGGCTCGAGCACCGGCCCGCTGGGCACCTGGGCGCGGCTGCTGCGCCGCCGGCCCACTGACCTGCCCAGTCCCGAGGAGCTCGGGGAGGCCGCGGAGGTCACCGTCGGCTGAGCGCCGAGTGACCCGCAACACAGCGGCGCTCTGTTCCCGGCGCACCCGCGACCGGCCGCGTACCCAGGGGTAGTTTCCGGGGTGACCCGACACCCGGCACCCCCGGCCGGGAGCCCCTCACCGTGGAGGACCCCATGCCCGAAGCCGTCATCGTCGCGACCGCGCGCTCCCCCATCGGGCGTGCGTTCAAGGGGTCGCTCAAGGACCTGCGTCCCGACGACCTGACCGCCACCATCGTCCGCGCGGCGCTGGACAAGGTCCCCGCCCTGGACCCGACCGACATCGACGACCTGATCCTCGGCTGCGGTCTGCCCGGCGGCGAGCAGGGCCACAACATGGGCCGCGTCGTCAGCGTGCTCCTCGGCATGGACCACCTGCCGGGCACCACGATCACCCGCTACTGCTCGTCGTCGCTGCAGACGACCCGCATGGCCATGCACGCGATCAAGGCCGGCGAGGGCGACGTGTTCGTCTCCGCCGGCGTCGAGATGGTCTCCCGCTTCGTGAAGGGCAACAGCGACTCGCTGCCCGACACCCACAACCCGGTCTTCACCGACGCCGAGGCGCGCGTGGCCAAGACCGCCGAGAGCGGCGCCGACTCGTGGACCGACCCGCGGGAGAACGGCGAGATCCCCGACGTCTACATCGCCATGGGGCAGACCGCCGAGAACCTGGCGCTGCTCAAGGACGTCTCCCGGCAGGAGATGGACGAGTTCGCCGTCCGCAGCCAGAACCTGGCCGAGAAGGCCATCGCCGAGGGCTTCTGGGAGCGGGAGATCACCCCGGTCACCACCCCCGACGGCACGGTCGTCAGCAAGGACGACGGCCCGCGTCCCGGCACCACCCTGGAGGGCATCTCCGGCCTCAAGCCGGTCTTCCGCCCCGACGGCCGGGTCACCGCCGGCAACGCCTGCCCGCTCAACGACGGCGCCGCCGCGGTCGTCGTCATGAGCGACACCAAGGCCCGCGACCTCGGCCTCACCCCGTTGGCCCGCATCGTCTCCACCGCGGTCACCGGCCTGTCCCCGGAGATCATGGGCTACGGCCCGGTCGACGCCTCGAAGCTCGCCCTGCAGCGGGCGGGCATGACCATCGACGACATCGACCTCGTCGAGATCAACGAGGCCTTCGCCGCGCAGGTCATCCCGAGCTACCGGGACCTGGGCATCGACATCGACAAGCTGAACGTGCACGGCGGCGCGATCGCCGTCGGCCACCCCTTCGGCATGACCGGCGCCCGCATCACCGGCACGCTGCTCAACGGCCTGCAGACCAAGGACAAGACGTTCGGCCTGGAGACCATGTGCGTCGGTGGCGGCATGGGCATGGCGATGGTGCTGGAGCGCCTCTCCTGACCCGAGCCCGCGGCACGTCACGGCGGCCCGGTCCCCGCGAGGGGGCCGGGCCGCCGTCGTCTCCGCTGGGGGATCAGCCGCGCAGCGGGCGGAACGCGGCGCGGACCTCGGCCGTGAACAGCTCGGGCTCCTCCCAGGCGGCGAAGTGCCCGCCGCGGTCGACCTCGTTGAAGTAGCTGAGGGTCGGGTAGCTCCGCTCGGCCCAGCTGCGCGGTGTCCGCCAGATCTCACCGGGGAACGTGGTGAAGCCGACCGGGACCGAGACCTCCGGGGGCGCCTGGCCGGCGGCGGCCGCCGGGGCGTCGGGGCCGTAGCTCTCCCAGTACGACCGGGCCGCCGAGGCGCCGGTGCCGGTCAGCCAGTACAGCGTGACGTTGTCCAGCACGTGGTCGCGGGTGAGGTTGCCGGTGGGCCGCCCGTCGGTGAAGGCGCGGGCCATCTTGTAGTAGGAGTCCGTGTCGTGGTCGAGCATCCAGGCCGCCAGGGCGACGGGTGAGTCGAGCAGCCCGTAGCCGATCGTCTGCGGCCGGGTGGCCTGCTCGAGGAAGTAGGCGGAGCCGCTGGACCGGAAGGTGGCGATCGCGGCGAGAGCCGCCCTCTCCTGCTCGGTGTCGCCCGGCAACGGACTGCCCAGTGCGGTCACGAGCAGGTTGAGGTGGATGCCGAGCAGCCCCTCGGGCGCCTGCCGGCCCATCGCGTCGGTCACGCCGGCGCCCACGTCGCCGCCCTGGGCCACGTAGCGGGAGTACCCGAGGCGGCGCATCAGCTCCGCCCAGGCCCGTCCGACGCGGGCGACGTCCCAGCCGAGCTCCCGCGGCTCGGCGGAGAAGCCGTAGCCGGGCAGGGACGGCAGCACGAGGTGGAAGGCGTCCTCGGCGCGGCCGCCGTGCGCCGTCGGGTCGGTGAGCGGGCCGACGGTCTCGAGCAGCTCGACGACCGAGCCCGGCCAGCCGTGCGTCATGACCAGCGGCAGCGCGTCCTCGTGCCGCGAGCGCACGTGCAGGAAGTGGACCTCCACCCCGTCGATCTCGGTGGTGAACTGCGGGAGCGCGTTGATCCGCGCCTCGCACGCGCGCCAGTCGAAGTCGGTGAGCCAGTGGCGCACGAGGGCCTGCACCGTCGCCAGCTGCACGCCCTGCGACCGGTCCCCGACCAGCTCCGCGGTCGGCCAGCGGGTCGCGGCGACGCGCCGGCGCAGGTCCAGCAGCTCCGCCTCCGGGACGGCGATCCGGAACGGGCGGATCGCGGTGCGGTCGCCCTCGGCGGTGGTGCGCGGCTGGGGCACGGCCCCGGGGACGGCGACGGTGGTCGGGTCGGTGGGAGCGGACATCGAGGCCTCCTGGCGCCGGGCTGGGAGAGAGCCCGGTCGTGGGGCCCTCCTCCCCAGCCCAGACGGGGCCACCCGGTCCCGCATCGTCCGTGGCGGACGATGCGGCGCCCGACCCCGGAGACGCCGGTGGCCCGGCCCCCCGAGGGGGACCGGGCCACCGGGACGTGCTGCGGGTCAGTTGTCCTGGAAGTAGGACAGCAGCCGCAGGATCTCCAGGTACAGCCAGACGACCGTGACGAGCAGGCCGAAGGCGATGTACCAGGCGAACTTGGCCGGGGCGCCGCGGCGGATCGCCTGGTCGGCCATGTCGAAGTCAAGCAGCAGCGAGAAGGCCGCCACACCGATCACGACGAGGCTGAAGACGATGGCCAGCGGGCCGCCGTCACGCAGGCCCAGGCCGCCCGGGACGAAGAACGACACGAGCAGGTTGACCAGGACCAGGGCCAGGACGCCGAACAGCGCGCCGACGATCCAGCGGGTCAGCTTGGGAGTGACCCGGATGGCGCCGGTCTTGTAGACGACGAGCATGCCGGCGAAGACACCGAAGGTGCCGATCACCGCCTGGATCACGATCCCGGGGTAGATCGTGTTGAAGGCCTCGCTGATGGCGCCGAGCGCGACACCGTAGAGCGCGCCGTAGGCCAGGGTCGCCGCCGGGTTGGCGATCTGCTTGAAGCTGATCACCAGGCCCAGGACGAAGGCCACGAGCACCGCGGGCAGAGCCACACCCCACGCGGCCTGGCCGGGCAGCGCCCAGACGGCGGCCGCGGCGAGGACGGTGACGAGGAACGACAGGCCCGTCTTCTGGACGACGTCGTCCATCGTCATGTAACGGGTGGCCGGCGGGCCGTACGGGCCGGCGGGGGCCGGGGCGCCGTAACCCTGCGGGGCGCCGTAGCCCTGCGGCGCGCCGTAGGGCTGGCCGTACTGCTGACCGGGAGCGGCGTAGCCCTGCTGGCCGTACTGCTGGCCGGAGCCGGGAGCGCCGTAGCCCTGGCCGTACGGCTGGCCACCGCCGGACGCGGCGTTGGCGAAGCCCCGGCCGAAGACGGGGTTGGAGCTGGGCATCGTCATCTCCTCGAGGTGACTGGTCGGTCGGTGGGCTGCTGCTGCGCACCCCACTCGGTGCATACAACGCCGCAGGTGGCCTCGGCGTTCCTGACCCTGCCAGTACCCCCTACCGGGTGGGAAGACGCGCCGGGGGCGCGGCACCGTGCGGTGCCGCGCCCCCGGGTCGTGCTGGGGAAGCTGGGGTCAGGCCTCGACCCCGCCGTGGTCGTGGCCGGCGTGGAGGCCACCGCCACCGGCCTGCTCGTCTCGCTCGACGCGGTACTCGCGGGCGTTCGGGTCGCCCTCGTACGTGCCACCGGGCACCGCCTGGCCGGCCACCCCGTTCACCCGCGAGGTGTCGTAGGCGAGGGTGAGCACGGCGTAGGCGACGGCGTCGGAGTTCTGGTCGAGCGCCTTCTCGTCGACGTTGGTGATGTCGTCCCCGGCCGCGTGGTAGTTCGGGTCGTAGGCGACGTCGGCCTCACCGCCGTAGAGCGGGACCTGGTACTCCTCCTTGAGCACCTCCGCCCCGGTGAACAGGCCGCCCGACGGGATGTCGGCGCCGATGAACGCCTGGTAGTCGCTGCGGCCGCTGAACTCGGTGCCCTCGTAGTACAGGCCCTGCGACTCGTAGAAGTCCTCGAAGACGTACTCGATCTGGTCCGAGCCGTCGGGCACCGCCACCGGCGCCTCGAAGCTCGACTGGTCGCCGTCGTAGATGAAGCGGGCGAAATTCGGCGAACCGATCATGTCGAAGTTCAGGTAGAGCGCGAGGTCCTCCACCTGCGCCTCGTCGAGCTGGGAGACGTAGTGGGTCGAGCCGACCAGGCCGGACTCCTCGGCGCCCCACCAGGCGAACCGGATCGTGTTGGTCGGCTTGACCTTGGCCAGGTTCTCCGCCACCTCGATCAGACCGGCGCTGCCCGAGCCGTTGTCGTTGATGCCCGGCCCCTCGGTGACGGAGTCGAGGTGCGCGCCGGCCATGACGACGTTGTCCGAGGTGCGGCCGGGCAGCTCCGCGATGACGTTCTCACTGGTCTGAGGTGTGTTCTCGGTCTGGATGGAGATGCTCAACGTCTGACCGACGAGGGTCGGGCCGGTGTTCTGCGAGACGTCGAGCGCCGGGATGCCCACGGGGGACCCGAGGGTGCCGCCGATGAGGGTGTCGCCGCCGGTGTTGTTGTAGATGACGACAGCGGCAGCGCCGGCCGCCTCCGCGTTCGCGGCCTTCACGCCGAAGGCGCACCCACCACGCTGGATGACCGCCACCTGACCGGCGACGTCGACGCCCTCGAAGGCGCCCGCGTCACAGCCGGGGCCGAGCGCACCACCGGTGACGGCGACGCCGGTGCCGGTCACGGTCCCGCCGCCGGAGTACTCCATGTCGGAGAAGGCGGTCCCGTACTCCTGGGCGGCACCCCCGACGGTGAAGGTCGGCGTCCCGATCAGCCTGTACAGCGTGAAGTCGAACGACTGACGGGTGACCGTCCAGCCGGCCGCCGTGAGTCGGTCCTCCACGTAGTCGGCCGAGGCGGTGTAGCCGGGGGTGCCCGAGGCGCGCGTGTCCCCGTGGGCGTCGGCGATGGCCTGGAAGGCCTCCAGGTGCTCCATGACGCCGTCGAGCGTCACGCACTCGGTCAACTTCGCGACGGTGTTGTTGTTCCGGTGGTCGCAGCTGTTCCCGCCGGCGGCGCCGGCGGGGAGTGCAGCGACGACGCTCCCGGCCAGCGCGAGCGCGCCGGCGCTGCCGATCACCGCGAGGCGGGACCGGCGGGACGGACGGACCTGGGTCATGGACGACTTCCCCTCGAACGTCGGAGTGAGCTCCGTTGCTCACGGGGGGTAACCCTGTCAAAACCGTCACGGGTGACGTCAAGCCCTGGATTTCCTCGCCCACATGCGCTATGTGGCCGGAAGAGCTGCGGTTCCGGACGCGGTGCCCCCGGTGGGACTCGAACCCACACTGCGACCCTTTTAAGGGGCCTGCCTCTGCCGATTGGGCCACGGGGGCGGGCACGCAGCGGACGGCTGCCCGGCGCCGCCCAGCCTAGGGTCGCCCTCCGCCGGCGCTGCGGCTCAGCCGGTCCCGGCGAGCTCGGTGGCGCGGGACAGGACGGCGTCCAGCATCGGCTCGGTCAGCCGGCCGGTGAACGTGTTCTGCTGGCTGACGTGGTAGCTGCCGAGCAGCGTCAGCGGCCCCCGCGGCCCCTGCAGCGTCACCTCCACGCCGTGGCCGAACGCCGGCCGCGGGCGGGGCAGGGCGTACCCGGCATCGGCGAGGACCGGCCACAGCGCCGTCCAGCCGAACCCGCCGAGGACGACCACCACCCGCAGGTCCGGCAGCAACGCCAGCTCGCGCGCCAGCCACGGCGAGCAGGTGTCGCGCTCGGCCGGCGTCGGCGCGTTGTCCGGGGGCGCGCAGCGGACCGCGGCGGCCACCCGCACGCCGGTGAGCTCCAGGCCGTCCCCGACGTGGGTCGACGTCGGCTGGCTGGCCAGGCCGGCCCGCCACAGCGCGGCGAAGATCCAGTCGCCGCTGCGGTCGCCGGTGAAGACCCGCCCGGTGCGGTTGCCGCCGTGCGCGGCCGGCGCCAGCCCGACGACGGCGATCCGCGCGTCGGCGGGCCCCAGGCCCGGCACCGGGCGGCCCCAGTAGTCCTGGTCGCGGAACGAGGCGCGCTTGACGCGGGCCACCTCCTCGCGCCAGGTCACCAGCCGCGGACAGGCCCGGCAGCCCGAGATCCGGGCGTCCAGGACGGCGAGGTCGCGGGCCGCGCGCGCCGACCGGGCGACCCCCGCCGGCGTCCGCGTGACCGGGAACCCCTGCGCGTCGACCGCCACCCGCCCAGTGGACCACCCGCCCGGGGACGCGCGGGCCGCGGGGGCGCCAGGCATGATCACCCCATGGCCCGCAAGCAGAAGGCGCCGCTGACCTGGAAGCTCCTCGGCACGGGGACGGCCACCGTGTCGGGGATCGCCGTCCGCAAGCTCACCGACGCCGCCTGGTACGCGGCCCGTGGCACGACCCCGCCGAAGAACCCGGCCGCGCCCGGGGTCTCCTGGCCCGATGCGCTGGCCTGGGCCGCGTTCTCCGGGCTGGCGGTCGCGGCCGGCCGGCTGCTGGCCGCCCGCGGCGCCGCCACGGCCTACCAGCAGCTGACCGGCAAGCTCCCGCCCGGCGTCAACGAGGCCGGCTGAGGTTCACCCCCGGGCGAGCCCGAGGGCGATGCCGTCGAGGATGTCGTGCTCGCTGACGACGACCTCGTCGAGCGCGAACGCGTCCATGACCACCCGCAGCACCAGGGCGCCGGCGCCGATGACGTCGACCCTGCCCGGGTGCATGACCGGGTACGCGGCCCGCCGCTCCCGGGTGGCGGTGAGCAGCCCAGCGGTGACCGAGCGGACCGCCGAGACGGGGATGCGCGAGCCGTGGATGGCCTCGGCGTCGTAGGCGGGCAGCCGCAGCGCGAGCGCGGCCACCGTGGTCACCGAGCCGGCCAGGCCGACCAGCGTGACCGCCTCCCCCACCGGCACCGCGGCGGCCACCTCGGCCAGCGCCGCGCGGATGTCCGCCTCGGTGGCGCCGATCTCGTCCGCCGTCGGCGGGTCGCCGTGCAGGTGCCGCTCGGTGAGCCGCACGCAGCCGATGTCGACCGAGCGCGCGGCACGCACCCCGGCGGCGTCGCCGAGGACGAACTCCGTCGACCCGCCGCCGATGTCGACCACCAGGTGCGGCGGGCGCGGCGGCGGGCCGCCGTGCGCGGCGGCCGCGGCCCCGAGGGAGGCGGTGGCGCCGAGGAAGGACAGCCGCGCCTCCTCGTCGCCCGGGACGACGTCCGGCGGCTGGCCGAGCGTGGCCAGCACCATCGCCTCGAAGTCGGCCCGGTTGGCGGCGTCGCGGGTGGCGCTGGTGGCCACCATCCGCACCGCGGTGGCGCCGAGGTCGCGGGCCTGGGCGGCGTACTCGGCGAGCACCACGCGGGTGCGCTCGATCGCCTCGGGGGCGAGCCGGCCGGTGGCGTCCACGCCCTGGCCCAGCCGCACGACCTCCATGCGGCGCAGCAGGTCGGTGTGCGCGCCCTCGGGCGGCACGTCGGCGACCAGCAGGCGGATGGAGTTGGTGCCGCAGTCGATCGCGGCCACGCGGGTCACGGCCGCTCCTCCGGCTGGGCGCAGGGGCCGGCGGCCCACCACTCCCCCATCCCGGCCACCGCGCGGTCGCCGATCGGGTTCACACCCGGCCCCGCGGCCAGCGCGTGGCCGGCCAGGGCGTGCAGGCACTTGACCCGGTCGGGCATGCCGCCGGCGGTGTTGCGGGTGGGCAGCTCGCCGAGGGCGTCGCGCTCGGCCAGGTACGCCTCGTGCGCCGCCCGGTAGGCCGCGGCGAGGTCGGCGTCGGTGCCGAGGTCGTCCTGCCACTCGCGCATGCGCCCGGTGGACTCCAGCCGGCTGGCGGCCGCCGACGCCCGCGGGCAGGTCAGGTAGTACAGCGTGGGGAACGGCGTGCCGTCCTCCAGCCGCGGCGAGGTCTGGACGACGTCGGGCTGGCCGCACGGGCAGCGGTGCGCGACCGCCCGCACCGCGCGCGGCGGCCGGCCCAGCTGCCGGGCGACGACCTCGCGCTCCTCCGGCGTGATCGGCTCGTGCACCCGGCGTCCCGGGGTGGTCGGGGTGGTCACCGGACGAGTCTGCGGCACCACGTCGGCGGGCCCGACGGCACCCCTCAGCCGTCGGCGTCGGCCACCGAGCCGAGCAGCTCCTCGTACCAGGGCCGCGGCGCGGCGTCGACGGCGTCGGGCAGCGTGCCGGCGTCGCCCTCGGCCGCCTCGCCGTCGACCACGACGACCAGCCGGTCGCCGGGCAGCACGTAGGCCAGCCGCTCGCGGGCCTCGCGGGCGGTCCAGGCCGGGTCGGCCTGGCGCTCGAGCTCGGCCTGCAGGTCGGCGATGCGCTCGTCGTAGGCGGTGCTCTCCGCGGCCAGCCGGGCGATCTCGGCGCGGCCGTCCAGCCACTGCCGCACCGGCCCGGCCAGCGTCAGCGACAGCAGCAGGAGCAGCCCGACGAACACCACGGTCCGGCCGGTGAACAGCGGCCGGCGGGCCGCCGCGGGACGCGCGGGCGTCCGCGGCGGCGTGCGCCGGCCGGGACGGCGGGCGTCGGGACGGCTGCCGGCGCCCGACCGCGTCCCGGCCGGGACCGGCCGGGACGCCGCGTGCGACAGCGGGCGGCCGGTCGACCGCCGCCGCCCCGAGCCGACGCTCACCGGGTCAGGAGGTCCGCAGGCGCGGGAAGGCCGCCGCGCCGGCGTAGCGCGCGGCGTCGTCGAGCTCCTCCTCGATGCGCAGCAGCTGGTTGTACTTGGCCACCCGCTCGCTGCGCGCCGGGGCGCCGGTCTTGATCTGCCCGCAGTCGGTGGCGACGGCGAGGTCGGCGATCGTGGTGTCCTCGGTCTCGCCCGAGCGGTGGCTCATCATGCAGCGGTAGCCGTTGCGGTGCGCCAGGTTCACGGCGTCGAGGGTCTCGGTGAGCGTGCCGATCTGGTTGACCTTCACCAGCAGCGCGTTCGCGGCCTTCCGCTCGATCCCGTCGGCGAGGCGGGCCGGGTTGGTGACGAACAGATCGTCGCCGACCAGCTGCACGCGCTCGCCGAGCGCGGCGGTCAGCGCGATCCAGCCGTCCCAGTCCTCCTCCGACAGCGGGTCCTCGATCGAGACGATCGGGTAGGCGTCGACCAGCTCGCGGTAGTAGTCGGTGAGGAACTCCGCCGGGCGGGTCTGGCCCTCGAACTCGTAGCCGCCGTCGGTGTGGAACTCGGTGGCGGCGACGTCGAGCGCGAGCGCGACGTCCGTGCCGAGCGCGTAGCCGGCCTTCTCCACCGCCTCGGCGATCAGGTCGAGCGCGGCGCGGTTGTTCGGCAGGTCGGGGGCGAAGCCGCCCTCGTCGCCGAGGCCGGTGGACAGGCCGCGGCCCTTCAGCACCGACTTCAGCGCGTGGTAGGTCTCCGTGCCGACGGCGAGGGCCTCGGCGAAGGTCGCCGCGCCGATCGGGGCGACCATGAACTCCTGCACGTCGACGTTGCTGTCGGCGTGGGCGCCGCCGTTGAGGATGTTCATCATCGGCACCGGCAGCAGGTGCGACGAGGGGCCGCCGACGTAGCGGAACAGCGGCAGGCCGGTGGACTCGGCGGCGGCGCGGGCGACGGCGAGGCTGACGCCGAGGACGGCGTTGGCGCCCAGCCGCGACTTGTCCGGCGTGCCGTCGAGGTCGAGCAGGCGCTGGTCGACCAGCCGCTGCTCGGTGGCCTCGTAGCCGACCAGCTCGGGGCCGATGACGTCGAGGACGCCGTCGACGGCCTTGGTGACGCCCTTGCCGCCGTAGCGCTCGCCGCCGTCACGCAGTTCCACCGCCTCGAAGGCGCCGGTGGAGGCGCCGCTCGGGACCGCGGCCCGGGCTATCGTCCCGTCGTCGAGGGCGACCTCGACCTCCACGGTGGGGTTCCCGCGCGAGTCCAGGATCTCCCGCGCGCCTACGGCATCGATGCTCGGCACGGGGAGCAGCCTAGCGAGGCGAGCGGGGCTCGCCCGTCCGACCGCGACACGCGGTCGCGGCTCCTGTCACGGAGCGGTCACGGTGCGGGAGCGGCGGAACCGGTCCGGCGATAACCTGGGAGGTGGCGGGCGTCTCCCCACGCCTGTGCCGTCGGAGGACCCGATGACCGAGCGCCAGCAGCAGCGACCCCCCGGGTACGGCGCCGGAGCCGCGCCCCCACCACCCCCCGGGGACGCGGACGCCGGGACGGGTCCGTCCATCCTCGGGTTCGCGACGGATCCCGCCGAGGACGACGACGCCGGGGACGTGGAGCCGGTCCCGGACGGCACGGAGGTGGCCGGGGTGGCGGTCCACCCCGGCGGGCTGGTCTACGTGCGGCACCCCGACGTCGCCGGCGGGGTGCTCCTGCTGCTGGCCGGGGTGGCCGCCGCGGCGAGCGCGTGGCTGCCGTGGGAGCGGGGCGGGGAGACCACCGGCCTGGACCTGGTGGTGCGTGCGGTCGGCGCGGCCCGGGACGGGGTCGCCGAGCTCGGGCGCACCGGCCTGTGGCAGCCGGCGGCGGTCGCGGCCGGCGGTGCCCTGCTCGTCGTCCTCGGGCTGCTGCTGCTCCGCCCCGCGCGGGGCCACCGGGTGTCCGGGGTGCTCGCGCTGCTGGTCGCGCTGGGCGTGGCCGCCGCGGTCGCCGGGCGGCTGGTCGACGCCGGCTGGGACGCCGCCTCGCTCGGGCCGGGCGTCTGGTGCGCCGCCGCGGTCGCCGGGCTCGGGGTGCTCGGCGCGCTGAAGGCCATGCTCACCGCGCCGCGGGTCACCACCGCGCCGGCCGGGCGGCTCCTCGTCGGCTAGCCGCGGCGGCGGGCCTCGGCGTCGAGCTCGCCGGCGTAGCGGCGGACCGCCTCGCGCAGCGCGTCCTCGGCGTCCCAGCCGCGCTGCGCGGCCGCGGCGACGACGGCCAGCAGCCGCTCCCCCAGCTCCTCCGGCGACGCGGAGCCCAGCTCGGCCGGCTCCGGCGTCGGGAACCCGGCCCGGGCGGCCCGCCGCACCAGCGCCGTCCCCCACGCGGTGGCCGGCTGCGAGCGCGAGACGCCCTCGGTGGGCGAGCGGCGCTGCTTCTCCGCCTTCTTGATCTCCTCCCAGCCCGCCTCGACCCCGGCCACGTCGCGCGGGCCGGCGTCGCCGAACACGTGCGGGTGCCGGCGGACCAGCTTCTCGACCAGGTCGCGGGCCACGTCGTCGACGTCGAACCGCCGGTCCGGGCCGGCCTCGGCGGCGACGCGGGCGTGGAAGACGACCTGCAGCAGCACGTCGCCGAGCTCCTCGCGCATCGCGGCCGCGTCGTCGTCCACGATGGCGTCGTAGGCCTCGTGCGCCTCCTCGAGCAGGTAGCCGCGCAGCGAGGAGTGGGTCTGCTCGGCGTCCCAGGGGCAGCCGCCGGGCGAGCGCAGCCGGTCCATCACCGCGACGACGTCGAGCAGGTGGGCGCCGGGCGGCTCGGGGGCGCCGTCGAGCACCGGCCGCCCGGCCACGTCCTCCCCGGGGGCCGCGAGGCAGGCGACGTCGCCGTCGAGGGCGGCGGCGTCGGTGGCGTCGGCGACCTGCCACCCGGCGGCGCGCAGCGCGTCGGCGGTGGCCGCCGCGCCGGGCAGCGCGGCGATCCGGCGCCCGGCCAGCGCGGCCCAGCCGGCCGGGCCGAGCAGGCCCGGCAGCCGCGGGCTGACCGTGACGACGACGGCCGGGGGCACCGGGTCAGCCCTCGCCGGTGGGAGCCGGGGTCGCGGCACCGGCGTCGTCGAGCAGGTCGACGACGCCGCCCTCGGCCTCCTGCACGGTGTCCTGGTCGCCGAACTCGCCGTAGCGCGGGTTGACGGTGACGCCGACGTCGTCGCGGACCTCGTCGACCACCGCCGCGCCGGCCTCCTCGGCGCCCTGGGCGGCCTCGTCCTCCAGCTGCGGGCGGACCTCCTCGAACGACGGCGTCGTCCGCTGCCCGACGAAGGCGACCACCACGCCCGGCACGTCGCCGACGGTGGTGCTGAAGCCGGTGTTCGGCGCGGCGGCGGCCACACCCTCGGTCAGCGGCGCGGGGACGTCGGCGACGCCGGTCGGCTGGAGCGCGGGCAGGGTGATCTCGCCCGGGTACCGCGCCGCGACCGCCGGGTAGGAGGTGGGGGCGGCGGCCAGCTCGGCGAGGACGGCGTCGGCGGTGGCCTGGTCGGGGACGGCGAAGTAGCCGAGCTCCACCTGCTCCAGGCTGCCGCGGACCTCCTCGTACCGGGCGCGCAGCGCGGCCTCGTCGGTGCCGGGGTCCTCCCCCGCGGCGACGCCGAGCTCCCGGCGCAGCAGCTGCTGCCGGGCGCTCTCCCGGATGTCCGCGCGCGAGTAGCCCTGCGACGCCGCCTGCGCGTACAGCTCCTCCTCGTCGCGGCCGGCGAGCGCGGTCTCGATGAACCCGCTGACGTCGGCGTCGGTGACCTCGACGTCGCTGCGCCGCGCCGCCTCGGCGTAGAGCTCCTGGCGCACGAGCTGGGTGAGCACCTGGCGGGTGTAGTCGGTGCCGCCGCCCCCGACGGCCTCGGCGATCGCGGGGTCGGCCAGCCGCTCGTCGACCGCGGCCTGCAGCTCGGCCACGGTCACCTGCTCGTCCCCGACGTAGGCGGCGACGGTGGGCGAGGTCCGGCAGCCGGTCACCGTGACGGCGGCGGCCACGAGCCCGAGGGCGACGGCGGCGGGACGGCGGGTGCGCACGCCCGGAGACTCCCACACCGGCTGTGACGACCGTCGCAGGCGGCGGCTCAGGCGGCGACCGGCTGCTCGATGACCGCCTTCAGCAGCGAGTGCAGGTGCTCGAGCAGCGCGACGTCGCGCAGCGGGGTGCGCCGGTCGGGGCCGACCGGGACCTTGAGCGACACCGTCTGGACGGCGGTCTTGTACGTGGCGCCGTCGGCCAGCCGGGCCAGCCGCATCTGCTGCGACTCCCGCAGCGGGACCGGCGAGACCCGGATCGCGCGGCCCTGCAGCGACACCTCGGTGATGCCCAGCTGCCGCATCGCCGCGCGGAAGCGGGCGACGGCGAGCAGGTTGAGCACCGGCGCCGGCGGGGCGCCGTACCGGTCGGTGAGCTCGTCGAGCACGGCCTGCGCCTGGTCGTCGTCCTGCACCGAGGCGACCTTGCGGTAGGCCTCCATGCGCAGCCGCTCGCCGGGCACGTAGTCGTGCGGCAGGTGCGCGTCGACCGGCAGGTCCACCCGCACCTCGAGCGGCTCGGCCGGCGCCTCCTCGCCGCTGACCTGCGCCTTGTAGTCGGCGACCGCCTCGCCGACCAGCCGCACGTAGAGGTCGAAGCCGACCCCGGCGATGTGCCCGGACTGCTCGCCGCCGAGCAGGTTGCCCGCGCCGCGGATCTCGAGGTCCTTCATCGCCACGGCCATGCCGGCGCCGAGGTCGGTGTTGTGCGCGATCGTCGTCAGCCGGTCGACCGAGGTCTCGGTCAGCGGCCGCGAGGGGTCGTAGGTGAAGTAGGCGTAGGCGCGCTCGCGGCCGCGGCCGACGCGGCCGCGGATCTGGTGCAGCTGGGAGAGGCCGAAGGTGTCGGCGCGGTCGACGATCAGGGTGTTGGCGTTGGGGATGTCCAGGCCGGACTCGACGATCGTCGTCGCGACCAGGACGTCGTACTCCTTCTCCCAGAAGCCGACCATGATCCGCTCGAGCTCGTGCTCCTTCATCTGGCCGTGGCCGACGGCCACGCGGGCCTCGGGCACCAGCCGGCGGATCTTCGCCGCGGCCTTGTCGATCGACTGCACCCGGTTGTGGATGACGAAGACCTGGCCGTCGCGCAGCAGCTCGCGGCGGATGGCGGCGGCCATCTGCTTGTCGTCCCAGGCGCCGACGTAGGTGAGCACCGGGTGCCGCTCCTCCGGCGGCGTGAGGATGGTCGACATCTCGCGGATGCCGGTCAGGCTCATCTCCAGCGTGCGCGGGATCGGGGTGGCCGACATCGACAGGACGTCGACCGCCGTCCGCATCGTCTTCAGGTACTCCTTGTGCTCGACACCGAAGCGCTGCTCCTCGTCGACGACGACCAGCCCGAGGTCCTTGAACCGGGTGGTCGGCTGCAGCAGCCGGTGGGTGCCGACCAGCACGTCGACCTCCCCCCGCGCCAGCTCCTCGAGGACCTGCCGCGACTCGGCGTCGGACTGGAACCGCGAGAGCACCTTCACGGTGACCGGGAACTGGGCCATCCGCTCGGAGAACGTCTTGAAGTGCTGGTTGGCCAGCAGCGTCGTCGGCACCAGGACGGCGACCTGCTTGCCGTCCTGCACGGCCTTGAACGCGGCGCGGACGGCGATCTCGGTCTTCCCGTAGCCGACGTCGCCGCAGATGATCCGGTCCATCGGGACCGGGTTCTGCATGTCCGCCTTGACCTCGTCGATCGCGGCGAGCTGGTCGGGGGTCTCCTGGAACGGGAAGGCGTCCTCGAGCTCGCGCTGCCAGACGGTGTCGGGGCCGAAGGCGTGCCCCGTCGTCGCCATCCGGGCGGAGTACAGCCGGATCAGCTCGGCGGCGATCTGCTTGACCGCCCGGCGGGCCTGCCCCTTGGTCTTGGCCCAGTCCGCGCCGCCGAGCTTGGACAGCGCCGGCTGCTCCCCGCCGACGTAGCGGGTGAGCTGGTCGAGGGAGTCGGTGGGCACGAACAGCCGGTCCGGCGGCTGGTTCCGCTTGCTCGGCGCGTACTCGACGATCAGGTAGTCGCGCTGGCCGCCGTGCACGGTGCGGCTGACCATCTCGACGTAGCGGCCGATGCCGTGCTGCTCGTGGACGACGAGGTCGCCGGGCTGCAGCTGCACCAGGTCGACGGCGTTGCGGCGGCGCGCGGGCATCTTCACCGCGTCGCGCATGGTGGTGCCGCGCTGGCCGGTGAGGTCGTGCTCGGTGACCAGCGCCAGCCCCACGCCGGGCAGCGCGAAGCCGGACTCCAGGTTGCCCTGGGTGATCGAGGTCAGGCTCGCCTCGGGCGCGGACTCGAGGCCGGGCACCAGCCGCACGCCGAGGTCGGCGGCGCCGAACTGGTCGGCGGCGCGCTGGGCCGGGCCGGGGCCGGCGAAGGTGACCACGACCCGCCAGCCGTCGCGGGTCCAGTCGCGGATCGTCCCGACGGCGCGGTCGAGGTCGCCGGAGAACCGCTCGACGGTGCTCGCCTGCAGGGTCACCGACGACTCGTCGTCGACGTCGAGCGTGAACGCGCCGGTGGTCCACCAGGGCAGGCCGCGGCCGCGGGCGGCGGTCTCGACGTCGGCCAGCTCGCGGAACGACGACGCGCCCAGGTCCAGCGGCGCCTCGCCGGCCTCGGCGGCGGTGGCCCAGGACGCGGCGAGGAACTCCTCGGCGGTGCGCACCAGGTCCGCGGCGCGGCTGCGGACCCGCTCGGGGTCGGCGACCAGCACGTGCGTGCCGGCCGGCAGGAGGTCGGTGAGCAGCTGCATGGCCCCACCCTGCTGGTCACCCGCCCCACCGACCCCGACGAGCGCGGGCGTCAGCGACTCCATCCCCTCGACGGCGATGCCCTCGGCGAGCTTGCCGAGCATCTCGGCCAGCCCCGGGTGCTCGGCCGCCAGCTCGGCGGCGCGGGCGCGGACGGCGTCGGTGAGCAGCAGCTCGCGGCACGGCGGGGCCCACAGCCGCTCGGGGCGCTCGTCGAGGGAACGCTGGTCGGCGGCGGAGAAGTAGCGCAGCTCGTCGACCTCGTCGCCCCAGAACTCCACGCGCACCGGGTGCGGCTCGGTGGGCGGGAAGACGTCGAGCAGGCCGCCGCGGACGGCGAACTCGCCGCGCTTCTCGACCAGCTCCACGCGGGTGTAGGCGGCGTCGGCCAGGGCGCGGGCGACGTCGTCGAGCTCGGCGGTGTCCCCCGCCTCGAGCTCCACCGGCACGAGGTCGCCGAGGCCGGGGGCCAGCGGCTGCAGCACGCTGCGCACCGGGGCGACGAGCACGTCGATCCCGGTCTCGCCGGGGTGGGTCAGCTCGCGCAGCACGGCCAGCCGGCGGCCGACGGTGTCCGCTCGCGGGGACAGCCGCTCGTGCGGCAGCGTCTCCCAGGACGGGAAGGTCTCGACGCGCCGGTCGGGCAGGAAGCAGCGCAGCAGGTCCGCGGCGGCGTCGGCGTCCCGCTCGCCGGCGGTGACCAGCAGGACCGGGACGCCGGCGCCGGGCTCCCGCGCGGCCAGGGCGGCGGCCACCAGCGGCTGCACCGGCGGCGGCGCGGTCACGGCGAGCTCGGCGGACCCGGCCGCGGCCACCACGCGCGCGACGCCGGGATCGGTGAGGACGACGTCGAGCACGCCGCGCAGGCTCACGGGGACTTCCTCCGGGATCGGTCGGCCCGCAGACGTGCCGCCGAGTGCGGCGCCGGGCCCCTGCCCAGGCTAGTCCGCCGCGGGGACACCTGCCCGGGCCGGACCGGGAGCGGCGACCGGCCGGGCGGCGGCGGGCCGGTGCGCGTGCATGCCCGTCAGCCGCCGGTCCAGCAGCGCCGACAGCAGGCGCTGGCGGGTCCCCGGGCCGAGGTCGAGCGCGTTGGCGCCGGCCACCTCCGGCCACGCGAGCGGCGCGAAGGTCGTCGTCATCTCCTGCGCGCCCCCGGACGTCCCCGCCGCCTGGATGGCCAGCGTCAGCTCCGTGAGGTGCAGGGTGAAGTCGTGCGGCGGCACGGACGCCCCGCCGGTGGCGATGCCCCGCGCCAGCTCGCTGATCCCCAGCACCTTGTCCTGCTGCCCGAGCTCGTACCGCCGCCACCGGCGCAGCGCCTCCCGCGGGGACGGCAGGCGGCGTCCGCGGCCGGCGTCCGCGGCCCCCTCCCGGCCGGCGAGCGTGACCAGCCCCAGCCGCGACCCGCCGACCCCGAGCAGCCACTGCAGGACCGAGTTGGTCCGGACGGAGATCGACTTGCGGGCGTTCAGCGTGACCGGGGTGAAGTGCTCCAGCCGGACCGGGCAGCGGTAGTTCCGGTAGGTGTCGGCGCTGAGCACGCCGCGGTTGCCGATGATCCGCATGCGGTGGTCCAGCGGCGCCGCGATCGAGCAGGTCAGCCGCCCCACCACCCCGCTGGCGAAGTCGAGGGCCGCCACCGAGAAGTCCGGCGTGTCCGCGGGCTCCAGCGGCTCGTCGGTCTTGTCGGGCACCACGCGCTTGGAGAAGGCCGTCACGGACCGGACCGGGCCGAACAGCGCGCACATCCAGGCGAGGTGGTAGGCGGCGTGCTCCCAGGTGCACCCCGCCTCGTACTCGTGCCGGTAGGGCCAGGGCGCCCCCGTCGCCGAGCGCCAGGTCTCGGGCTGCATCAGGTAGATCGGGTTGTCGTCGAACTCCGCGTAGACAAGCCGCACGTCCCCCACGGCGCCCCGGCCGACCGCGGTCCGCAGGGTCTGCACGGTGTCCGACAGCGGGTTCGACGGCGCGCACGCCAGCCGCAGCCCCCGGCGCTCGGCCAGGTCGACGAGCTCGCGGGCCCGCTCCAGGCTGGTCGTCAGCGGCTTCTCGGAGTAGACGTGCTTGCCCGCCTCCAGCGCCGCCCGCGTCACCTCGTCGTGGCTCGGGATGGACGTGAGGTTGACGACGATGTCGACCGTGGGGTCGGCGACGGCCTCGTCGGTGCCGGCGTAGAGCCGCAGTCCGTAGTGCGCGGCGACGGTCTCGGCGCGCGCCCGGTCGACGTCGGTGACCCCGGCGATCTCGAGCTCGGGATGCCTCGGCCAGGTGGCCATGTAGTGGTCGAACACGTAACCGCAGCCGACGATGGCGACCCTCATGCGACTCCTTCACGACTCGTGCGTCCCGTCCTCAGCCGGTCCATGAGCTCGACGACGTGGACGCTCTCGGACAGCGGCATCAGGGGGTGCTCCAGGAGCCCCTCCCCGATGGCCGACACCACCGCCTCGGCCTCGTGCGTGTAGCCGTTGGCCGTGTACGGGCGCGTCACCGCCCGGCCCCGCCGGCCCAGCGCGCGGCGCAGGGGGGCGGTGCGCTGCGCCACCTGGTGGAGGACGTGGCTGTCCTGCCACCCCGCGGGCAGGCGCCGGGCGCCGGACCGCGGTCCGGGGTACGGCGTGACCCGCAGCGAGGAGGGCCGGAAGAGGGGGCCCGCGACGTCGATGCGCCCGGCGGTCCCGAGGACCGTCATGTCGTTCGGCAGGCCGGTGACCAGGCTGGCGTACCACTGCGACACCGCGCCGCCGCGGTGCCGCGCGCCGGCCACGACGTCCTCGTCGACGCCGCTGGGGCCCGGCCGCGTCAGGCCGCTGATCTCGGTCACCTCGCCGAGGAGGTGGCAGGCGAGCGACAGGGGGTAGACGCCCCGCTGGAGCAGGGCGCCGCCACCCCGGCGCGGGTCGCGGTTGCTCGACGACGGCGACGGGTCGGGGGCGGCGAAGCTGCCCCGGAACGCCCGCGGCTCACCGATCTCCCCGGCCGCGACGATGCGCCGGACCTCACCCAGCAGCGGCACGAAGCGCGTCCACATCGCCTCCATCGCGAACACCCGGTGCTCGCGAGCGGCGTCGGCGATGCGGCGGGCCGAGGCGGCGTCGGTGCTGAACGGCTTCTCGACCAGCACCGGGATGCCCGCGCGCAGGCACATCAGCGCGTGCTCCTCGTGCACCGGCGCCGGGGTCGCGACGTAGACCGCGTCGACGTCGCCGGCCCGGACGATCCCGGCGTAGGTGTCGGGGCGCGCACCCACGCTCCCCGCGAAGGCGGCGGCCCGTGCCGGGTCGCGGGAGGCCACCCGGCCGACGCGCGTGGGGGTGCTGCTGCCGCGCAGCCCGGCGACGAACCGGTGGGCGACGTCTCCCGTCCCGAACACGCCCCACGTGAAGGCGCCGGACGGATCCGTCATCGTCTGCCCACACCTCCGGGTCGCACGGCCGAGCGGAACGACATCGTCGGGCACGTGGGGAGCCCTGCCAAGGGCTTGGACGACGGCCTCCAGGGGACGGGTCCGCTCAGGAGGTGAGCGCGGGAGCGGCAGCGCCGGTCTCGAGCGCGTGCAGCGCCCGGCGCAGCGCCGTGCTCGAGGTGTGCATCGTGTACGGGAAGTAGTGCACCGTCGCACCGACCGTGGCGAGGTCGCGCTCCAGCCGCTCGCCCTTGGGCGTCCCCCGCCAGTCGTCGCCCTTGAACAGGACGTCGAAGCGGACCGCCCGCCACGCCTCGAGCTTGTCCGGCACGACCTCGGCGTGGACGTCGTCGACGAAGCGGAGGCTGCGGACGATCTCCATCCGCTCGGCCAGGGGCACCACGGGCAGCCGGCCCTTGGTCTCCAGCAGCACCTCGTCGGCGACGACGCCGGCCACCAGCCGGTCGCAGTGCGCGGCCGCGCGGCGGAGCACGTTGAGGTGCCCGACGTGGAACAGGTCGTAGGCACCCGGCGCGTAGCCGATGACGGTCATGACTCCCCCAGGACGGCGACCGATGTCCCCGGCAGTCGATCAGGTCCGGTCACTCTGCGTCGTCCTCCGGACGGGTGGACCCGCCTCGGTTACGCCCGTTCGACGGACCCGGATGACGGTGCGTGACCACGGACGGGGGACCCCCCGACGGCACGCACCAGCCGGTCCACGGCGTCGCGGACGACGTCCAGGCACCCGGCGTAGGCCGCGGCGTCGCGGCGGTAGGGGTCGGGGACGTCGACGCCGGCCCGGGGGGGGGGGGGGGGGGGGGGGGGGGGGGGGGGGGGGGGGGGGGGGGGGGGGGGGGGGGGGGGGGGGGGGGGGGGGGGGGGGGGGGGGGGGGGGGGGGGGCGCGGCGCCCCCCCCCCCCCCCCCCCCCCCCCCCCCCCCCCCCCCCCCCCCGGCGGCCAGCCGCGGCAGCGCCCCGAGGCGGGCGCCCGGCCCGGCGGGGACGTCGGCCGGCCACCCAGCGGCGGCGACCGCCTCGGCGACGTCGGCGGCCTCGGTCAGCAGCAGGGTGCGCCGCAGGGCGGCCGGGACCGCAGTCACGACGGCCGAGCGGTGCTCGCGTGCCGCGGCGAGGACCAGGTCGGCCCGTCGCAGGTCCTCCGGCCGGAGGTCGCGGGCCACGAACCCGTCGGGGTCGACCCCGCCGTGGCGGAGCAGCTCCGCCATGGGCCCGTGCACGGGCCGGCCGGCGAGGGCACGCGTCCCCGCGCTGGTCACGGCGACGCCGGCACCCCGCAGGGCGGCGGCGAGCAGCAGCTGCGCCGCCGGTGACCGGCACACGTTGCCGGTGCAGACCACCAGCACGGACGTTCGGGACCCGGTCCCGTCCGTGGTCACCGCGCCGCGGGGACGGCGCCCACGCGTGGACCCGCGGAGGGCGCCGGTACGGGACCGTCGGGCTCCCCGAGCTGCTCGTACCCGTAGACGTCGGTGCGCGACCGCCGGACGTGGGTGAGCACCACCCCGACCACCCGGGCGTCGACCCGGCCCAGGAGGTCGAGTGCCTGGCGCAGCACGCCCCGGCGGGTGCGGGAGGCGTCGGCGACCACGAGGGTGCGTGCCGCTCCCCGGGCGAGGACGGCCGCGTCGGTGACCGGCAGCAGGGGCGCGGTGTCCACGACGACGACGTCGTGCCCGGCACCGAGCCGCTCCAGCACCTCGGTCATGGCCGGGGAGGCGAGCAGCTCGCTGGGGTTGGGCGGCAGGGCTCCGGCGGTGAGCACGTCGAGTCCCGTGGTGCCGTAGGGCTGCAGGACGTCCTCGACGTCGGCGTGGCCGATCAGGGCCGTCGTCAGGCCCACCGCGCCCTCGAGGTCGAAGGTCGTGGCCACGGAGGGCCGCCGCAGGTCGGCGTCGACGAGCGCGACCCGCGAGCCGGCCTCGGCCAGGGTGAGGGCGAGGTTCGCCGCGACGGTCGACTTCCCCTCCGCCGGCCGCGAGGACGTGACGAGCAGGGTCAGCGGCTGACCGGGCCGCGCGGCGAACTGCACCGCCGTGCGCAACGATCGGAAGGCCTCGGCGGGAGCGCTGCGCGGCGCGGTCGCGACGACGAGCTCGCGTCCCTTGTCCCCACCCGGGTTGTCGAGGGAGACCAGCAGCGGCAGGTCGGTGACGCGGGCGAGGTCCTCGGCCGTGCGCACGCGGGTGTCGGCGAGGTCGCGGACGAGTGCCGCGGCGACGCCGAGCACCAGCCCGGCGAGCAGCCCGACGGCGAGGTCCAGCGTGGTCCGCGGCGCAGCCGGGCTGCCCGGCGGGGTGGCGGGCGTGACGGTCGTGGCCTGCACGGTGGGCTGTCCCTCGGCGTTCACAGGTGCCAGCTCCCCGACCGTGGTGACCAGCTGGTCGGTCACGGCGTTGGCGAGCTCCGCGGCGCCCCCGGGCGTCGCGTCGTCGACGCTGACCTCGAGGACGACGGTGTCCGGGACCACCTCGGTGGAGACGCGTGCGGCCAGCTGCCGGGCGGTCGTGTCGAGGTCGAGCTCGTCGACGACCGGCTCGAGCACCGCGGGCGTGGTCGCGAGGACGGCGTAGGAGACGACCTGGTCCTGGGCGAACACCGATCCCTGCGCGAGGTCGTTGGCGGAGTTCCCGAAGCGCAGGGAGAAGAAGACGCTGCTGGTGGCGCGGTAGCTGGCCGCCGTGGTCATCGAGACCAGCGCCGCGAGGAGCAGGCCAGCCAGGGTGGCCGCGACCACCCACCGCCACCGGCGCCGCAGCATCTGCAGGTACTCGTGCAGGCTCATGCCTCTCCCCTCGTGCGTGCGTGGCTGTGTGCCGGTCCGGCCGCCGCCGCCGGACCGGTCGCCGGTGCCGGCCGCGGACCAGGTCGACCGGGAACGCCGCTGTCCGGGGGACGGTAGGTCGGGAGCCGCGCCCACCGGCTCCCCTGCCAGGCGGGCGTGACCCCATGAGGTGAGGTGCCCGCCACCCCGGCGGGCGGCCTGCCCCTTCCGGGTGGAGGCGACCGCCGGGTGCCCCGGTACGCCCGGCGAGCGCACGCAGACTGTCGCGGTGATCACGGGAGGAACCGGAGCGGCCGCCACCGCGGTCGGCGGGCGCCGCTCCCCCGTCCCCTGGTGCACCCGGCCCGGCCCCGTGCTGGTCGCCGTCCTCGGCGTGTGGACCGCCGTCCCGACCCTGGTCGCTCCGCCCAAGCTGACCTGGGCCCTGACCGCGGCCCTCCTCGCCCTCGTGGCTAACGCGCTGTGGTGGCACGCCCGGGCTGTCGGTCCGAGCGCACCGGTCGCGCTGCTTGCGGTCGTGCTCACCTGCGGTGTCCTGTCCTCCGTCCACCACGGGTCCCTGCTCTCCCTGACGGTCAGCGCCGCGACGGCGCTGCTGGTCGTGGGGTGCGCCTCGCTGGCCGCCCACTGCGACGCCGATGACGTCCGGCTGCTGGTCCGCGGGGTGGTGGTGGTCGCCCTCGCGCAGACGGCGGTGGCTCTCGCCGTCCTGCTGCTCGGGCTCCCGGCGCCGTGGGAGCAGCCGGGCGACACCGGCACCAACCCCCTCCTCCCCGGCCTCGGGGAGCGGCTGTCCGGGACGATGGCCCACCCTCTCCCCTTCGCCGCGCTCGCGGCCGTGGCAGCGGCGCTCTGTGCGACGCGGCTGTCCGCCTGGCCCCCGGCGGTGCGGATCGCGGCGGCCGCCGGGTGCTGCACCGGGGTGGCCCTGTCCGGCAGCCGCAGCGCCGTGCTGGCGCTGTGCGCGGCGGTGGTCGTCACGGTGCTGCTGCCGGGTGTCGCGCGGATCGGTCCGGTCGCGCGCACCGTCGCCGTCCTGGTACTCGTCGCCGCGGCGCTGCGCGTCGACGCCTCGCGGCTGACCGTCGTGTCCAGCCTGCAGGGCACCGGCTCGCTCACCCACCGGCTGGCGGCCTGGGAGGCCGCCAGCCGGCTCTCCGGACGACCGGCCGCCGAGGTGCTGTTCGGCAGCGGAGCCGGGTCCCTGCCGGACCTGTTCCGCGCGGGCTTCCTGCAGCTCGACGGCTTCTTCGCCGTCGACAACCAGCTCGTGGCCACCTACGCGGTCGCGGGCCTGACCGGCGTCCTGGCGCTCGTCATCGCCGTCGCGGCCGGCCTGTGGCGCGGTGACCGGGCCAGCAGGCCCGCCGCCCTCCTGTTGGTGCTGATGTTCGGTTCCTTCGACGTCCTCGAGTGGACCGCGACCACCGTGCTCGTGGCCGTGCTCGTGTGCCTCGGCACCGGCCGGCGGCCGGGCGACGACGCGGTCGCACCGGGACCGGCCCCCGACCCGACGAGGTGTACGTGACCGACGACCGCAACGACCCGCGCACCGTCATCGCGGTGCTCACCTACCGGCGCACCGAGCGCCTCCCGCGGCTGCTCGGCCGGCTGCGCGAGCAGGCCCACCGCGTCTCTCCGCCGGCCGAGGTGGTCGTCGTCGACAACGATCCGGACGCCGGTGCCGCCGAGGTGGTCCTCGGGGGGCGCGACCACGGCGTCCGGTACGTGCACGAGCCTCGCCCGGGCATCTCCGCGGCTCGCAACCGCGCCCTGGCCGAGGCGGGCACGGCCGACCTGCTCGTGTTCCTCGACGACGACGAGCTTCCCGGCCCGAGCTGGCTGACGTCCCTCGTGGACGCCTGGTCGGCCTGGCGGTGCGCCGCCGTCGCCGGGCCGGTGCCCGCCCGGCCCCTCGGCCCCGTGGACGCGTGGGTGGCCGGCTCCGGCGCCTTCGACCGGGTCCGCCGCCGCACCGGCACGGTGGTCCCAGGAGCCGGCGCGGGCAACCTGCTGCTCGACCTGCACCAGGTCCGGGCGCTCGGCCTCGCCTTCGACGAGCGGTTCGGCCTCACCGGCGGCGAGGACACGCTCCTGACCCACCAGCTGGTCCGCGCCGGCGCCGAGATCCGCTGGTGCGACGAGGCCGAGGCGGTCGAGGACGTCCCCGCCGAACGCCTCACACGCTCGTGGGTGCTGCGGCGTTGCCTCCGCTCCGGCAGCTCGTGGAGTCGCGCCGAGGTGCACGTGGCCGGGTCGGCACGCGCCCGGCTGTGGGTGCGCGCCCTCGTCGTCGCCCGGGCCGCCGTCCGGGTCGCGGCGGCGGCCCTGTCCCTGGCCGCTGCACGGCTGCGCCGCGACGTGGGTGCCCGCGCCCGGGCGGAGTCGGCCATCGCCAGTCAGGCCGGCGCGGTGGTGGGCGCCTTCGGGCACGTCCGGGAGGAGTACGCACGCCGACCGGCCGACGCCGCCACCAGGAAGGGAGGGCCGCGGCATGCCCTCGCCGGCTGAGACGGCCGCCGCACCGGCGGCCGCCCCGGCCGGGCTGGGGCGCACGGCCGCCCGGGGGGCGGGCGTCACGCTGGCCGTCCAGGTCGCCCGCATCCTCGTCCAGATGGCCTCCGTGGTGGTGCTCGCCCGGTTGCTCGCCCCGCGGGACTACGGCCTGTTCGCCGTCGGGCTCGTGGTCGTCGGACTCGGTGAGGTCGTGCGCGACCTCGGGCTCACCATGGCCGCCGTCCGCGCGCCGCAGCTGACCACCGCCCAGCGGGACGGCCTCTTCTGGATCAACACGGGTGCCGGCGCCCTGCTCGCGCTGGCGGCGGTGGTCTCCTCGGGCGGCATCGCAGCGGCCTTCGGCGAGCCGGAGGTCGAGACGGTCGTCCGGCTGCTCGCGGTCACGTTCGTGCTCAACGGCCTGTGCGCCCAGTACCGGGCCGGTCTCACCCGGGACCTGCGGTTCGGGACCGTGGCCGTCGGCGACCTCGTCGCGCAGGTCACGGGACTCGGGGCCGCGGTCACGGCCGCCGCGGCCGGGACGGGCTACTGGGCCCTCGTCGTGCAGCAGCTCGTCCAGGGTGCCGTCACCCTGCTCTGGGCGGTCACCGCCGCGCGCTGGCGCCCCGGACCGCCGCGCCGCGGCGTGGGCCTGCGCCCGTTCCTGCGCTTCGGCGGCGGGGTGGCCGCCACCCAGGTCGTGCACCACCTGAGCCAGAACCTCGACAACCTGGTGCTCGGGCTGCGTGCTGGCCCCGTGGACCTGGGGGTCTACAGCCGCGGGTTCCAGGTGTTGATGACCCCGCTCAACCAGCTGCGGTCCCCGGCCACCTCCGTCGCCGTCCCGGTGCTCGCCCGGTTGCAGGACGACCTGCCCCGCGCGTCGGACTACCTGCGCCGCGGACAGCTCGCTCTCGGGTACCCGCTGGTCGCCCTGATGGCGCTGACGGCGGGCACCGCCGTTCCCCTGGTCGACCTCCTGCTCGGGGACCGCTGGCACCGCGTCGCGCCGGTGCTGGCACTGCTCGCCGTGGCCGGGGGCGCCCAGACGCTGGCCATGGTCGGGTCCTGGGTCTACCTGTCCCGCGGGCTGTCCGCCGCCCTGCTGCGCTACACCCTGGGCACCCTGGCGCTCAAGGCCGCGTGCATCGGGATCGGCAGCACCTCCGGTGTGGTGGGCGTGGCCGCCGGTTACGCGTCGGCGGCTCTGCTCGAGTGGCCTCTGTCACTGTGGTGGCTGTCCCGGATCACAGTGCTGCCCGCCCGCTCCCTGCTCGGCGGCGCCCTGCGGATCGCCGTCTGCGGTGCCGCGGCCGGGCTGGCCGCGTCCGCGGCGGTGCACCTGGCGGCGGCGTGGCCCACGTTCGGGCAGGTGGTGGCGGGATCGCTCGCCGTTCTGGCGGCCTACGGCCTCACCGCGCTGGTGCCGGCGGTCCGCGACGACCTGGCCGTGGTGCTGACCTGGGGCAGGCAGATGGTGTCCCGCGGCCGCTGAGCCGCCGCCGGCCCCTCAGGCGGCGGAGGAGGACCGGCCGCGGGGACGCGGGCCGCGCCCCGGCGCCCACCCCAGGTGCCAGCGGCGTCCGCCGCGTGCGTACTCCTGGTAGACGACGCCCAGCGCGGCGGCGGCCATGCCGGCACCCCGCAGGAGCGCGCGCAGGCCGCGCGCCCGGTGCCGCGCGGAGCCGGTGAGCGCACCGGCGGACCAGCGCGCCGCGCCGCCGGCCACCCGCGCAGCGCCGCCCGCCAGGCCGCGGGCGCGCAGCCGCAGGCGGGCGGCCGCGCCCCCGGTCAGCCGCAGGTCGGTGAGCAGCGCGGTGTTGCCGTGGCTCCAGGCCCGCGCCAGGACCCAGCGGCGCGTCAGCCGCTCGGCCGGGACCTGGTCGACGACGACCGCCTCGTCGCACCACACCAGGCGGCGGCCGGCCCGTGACAGCGACCGGCTGAACAGCGTGTCCTCGCCCCCACCGAGGCCGAGGGCCGCCTCGAAGCGCAGTCCCGCCTCGCGCACCTGGTCGAGGTCGAGCAGCAGGTTGTTCGTCGCCGCGACGTCGACGGCGCTGCCGGTGGGCAGGCTGCGGCGGACGAAGAAGCCGCCGGCGAGGATCCACGGGTCCACCGGTCCGCGGTAGTCGGCGAGCACCCGTCCCGTGACCGCGGCGGCCCCGGTCCGCTCCCAGGTGTCCAGGAGCCGCGCCAGCCAGTCGGGGTGCGGTCGCTCGTCGTCGTCGATGAAGGCCAGGAGCCGGGAGCCGGCGGCCTCGTCGAGGGCCCGGTTGCGGACCGCCGCGATGCCCGGCGTCGGCTCGGCGGCGTACCGGAGCCCGGCGGACGGGACGACCAGCGGGCGTGCGCCGGCGTCCGGGTCGTTGTCGACGACGAGCACCTCGACGGCGTGCCGTCCCGCCGCGGTGACCTCCGCCGCCTGCTCCGCCAGCATCGGCAGGAGCTCGCGCAGGTGCGCAGGACGGCGGTAGGTGGGCACGGCGACCGTCACGCGCACCGGCCCGGCCGGCGTCGTCCGGTCCGCCGTGGACTGTGTGGCGGTCACGCCCGCGATCCCATCACCGCGGGTCTCCCGGGCGCCTCACCCTCGGGGGCGGGACGAGGCGCCGAAGGCCGGCACGACGGCCTCCGCCAGCCGTGCGCGGTAGGCCGCGGGAGCGTGCCGCCGAGCGGCTTCCTCCGCGTCGGCCAGGGCCGCCGCGCGCACCCGCGGCCAGTCGGCCACGAGCTGCTCGACGGCGCCCGCCCAGTCCGCCGGTCGCGCGGCGTCGAGTGCCCGGACGGCGGTGTAGCCCGCGGCGGCCTCCCGCAGGCCGCTGCTGTCGCTGACCAGCAGCGGCCGGGCGGCCAGGACCGCCTCCACCGCGGTGTTGCCGAAGGGCTCGTCGACGACCGAGGGCACGAGCACGACGTCGGAGGCGGCGACCACGTCCCAGATGTCGGGGCGGAAGCCGAGGAGGTCGACCCGGTCGGTGAGGCCGGCGTCCGCGATGCTCGCGCGCAGTTCCTCCTCGAACCACTCGTAGCCCTCGAACACCGAGCCGAGCAGGCCGAGCCGCGCGTCGACCCCCCGGGCGACGAGCTCCCGGAGGGCGGCGACGGCGACCTGCGGCCCCTTGCGCGGGGACAGCCGGCCGACGAACAGCAGCCGTACCGGCCCGTCGAGCCGTTCCCGCGCAGGAACCACCGCGCGCGGCCCGCGGACGGCGTTGTAGACGACCTCGGACCGACCGGTCAGCCCCGGTGCGACCTCGGTGAGCACCTCGAGACTGAACCGGCTGTTGACGACGACGCGGTCGGCCAGCGCGGGCGCCAGCGCGGTCACGTGCCGCAGCAGCCGGGCGGCGCCCCGCTCGGCCTCGTGCACGTGACAGACGACGGGCCGGCCGGTCAGCCGGGCGAGGACCACCCAGGACGGGATGGTCACCGTGTTGACGTAGACGCCGTCCCGGCCCGCGCGCAGCACGAGCCGCAGCGCCGGGAACAGGCCACGCACGGCGTCGCCGAGCAGCCGCCCCGCCCCCCGCGGCCGCAGGGCGGCCTTGCGCAGCACCGGCACCGGGCAGACGACGACGCGCACGCCGCGCGCGGTCAGCTCGTCGACCAGCGGCCCGTGACCCGGGACGGCGACTGTCACGTCGTGGCCGTCGGCGAGGCCCTCGACGCTCTCGAGCAGCACGCGGTCGGAGCCGTAGAGCTCGGCGCCGGGGTGCGCGACGAGGACCCGCGGACGCGGAGTCCGCCGTCGCGGGCGGAGGCCCACCAGGGCAGTCAGTGCGATGCCCAGCCCCGCGGCCGTCCCGCGCAGCACCTCCCAGGCCGGGCGCGGCGAGTGCAGGAGCTGGCGTCGGCCACCGCGCAGCAGGATCTCCCAGCTCACGGCCGGGGTGCGCGCGATCCACCGCAGCAGATCGGCGCGGGACAGGTGGGCCGCCCCGAAGGCCAGCCGGTTGCGCGTGTTGTAGCGGTAGTACAGGGGGGACTTCGCCCGGCCCCGCCGTCCCTGCGTGCCGCCCTCGTCGTGCACGGCCACCAGGTCCTCGCGGACCCGCAGCCGGCCACCCACGGCGAGCACCCGGTGACTGAGGTCGACGTCCTCCCAGTAGAGGAAGTACTCCTCGTCCAGGCCGCCGGTCCGGTCGACCAGCTCGGCCGACAGCACCACGCAGGCGCCGGTGAGCCACTCCTCGACCGGTCCGGTCGAGGCGGCGCGTCCACCTCGGGCGCCGGTGCGCCCGTCCTGCAGTCCAAGGGTGGAGCCGGCGAAGACGGTGCGCCCGGTGGAGTCGACGATCCGCGGCGCGAGCATGGTCCGCGGCTCGGCCAGACTGGCCCGCCGGAGCTCGTCGAGGACGTCCGGGCCGATGGAGGCGTCCGGGTTCAGCAGGCAGAAGGAGACGCAGCCGAGTTCGCGGGCCCGGGCGATGCCGGCGTTGCTCGCGACGCCGAAGCCGCGGTTGTCCGGCAGCGCCACCAGGTCCCAGCCCCGCTCCGCGGCGAGGGACCCCACCGCGGCCCGCTCGGCCGGGGTGCTGGCGTTGTCGACGACGACCACCCGCACCTCCGGTCCGAGCACGCGGGCGTCGGCGAGGTTGCGGCGCAGCAGGTCGCTGGACCCGTAGTTCACGACGACGACTCCCAGCACGCCGCGGACCGTAGCCCGGCCGTCGCCGGTCGGCCGACGTCCGCCGCCGGGGGGGGGGGGGGGGGGGGGGGGGGGGGGGGGGGGGGGGGGGGGGGGGGGGGGGCGGGGGGGGGGGGGGGGGGGGGGGGGGGGGCGCGGAGCCCGT
>NZ_JBJGZB010000012.1:0-160436 GCF_054050295.1 Geodermatophilus sp. SYSU D01045 | reverse complement strand
AAGAAACCGAGTCTTCACCCCGCCCCCCCCCCCCGCCCTCCCCCCCCCCCCCCCCCCCCCCCCCCCCCCCCCCCCCCCCCCGCCCCCCGCCCCCCCCCGCCCACGGGACACCTCCGCGGAGGTGCGCGGCGGGTGCCGGGTTCAGGCGGCGCGGCCGCCGAACAGGCGGCGCCAGCCGCGCGGGCCCGGCGGCTCGGGCTCGCCGTCCGGCCCGGTCCCCGGCACGGCGGGGACGACGTCGATGCGCAGGGTCGCCTCGGGCCCCTCGGTCGCGCCGGTCACCGCCGCCTCGGTCACCACCACCTCGGTCCCGGCCACCTCGGTCCCGGCCGCCTCACCGGCGTCGTCCGCCCGGTCCAGCGAGCCCGGCCAGCCGAGCCCGCCGCCGGTGGTGGTGTCCCCCGGCCAGCCCAGCTCGCCCTCGGTCCCCTGCCCGGTGGCGCCGGGCGCGTGCCGGGTCGCCGGGGTCCCGGTGGCCAGCGCGGCCGCCACGATCGGGTCGGTGCCGGCGCCGTCGGCGGCTGCGTGCCTACCCACGGCGTCCCCCCGCACGTGCAGTCATGCGCCCATCGCAACACGCCGGGCCGGGAACCTGCGCCCGGACCCCCTCGCTGGAGTGACGGGCGGGGCGGGTGGGACGGACGGGGCGCAGGTCAGTTGACACCGCCGTAGCTGTGCAACCCGGACGACACCATGTTCACGTACAGCAGGTTGAAGACCATGACGCCCAGGCCGACCACGTTGACCCACGCCGCGGGCCGGCCGCGCCAGCCCGCCGTCGTCCGGGCGTGCAGGTAGGCGGCGTACACGACCCAGGCGATGAAGGCCCAGGTCTCCTTCGGGTCCCAGCCCCAGAACCGGCCCCAGGCGCTCTCGGCCCAGATGGCGCCGGCGATGACCGCGAAGGTCCAGATGGGGAAGCCGAAGACGGCGGTGCGGTGCGCGACCCGGTCCAGGGTGGCGGCCGACGGGATGCGCGCCACCAGCCGCGACGACGACGGGTCGCCGCCGCGGGCCTCGAACCGGCTGCGGACCAGGTAGAGCACGCTGGCGATGCCGCTGACGAAGAAGACGCCGAAGCCGAGGATCGCCGTCGTCACGTGCACGGCCAGCCAGCTCGACCGCAGCGCCGCCACGAGCGGGGCGCCCTCGACGTAGAGGAACAGCCCGATCGCGACCAGGCTGACCACGACGGGGGCGAGGACGAACAACCCCAGGTGCCGCAGGCCCGGCGATCGGACGGCGAGGACGAGGAACGCCACGACGGCGACCAGCACGACCGCGGTGGCGAACTCGTACATGTTGCCCCAGGGCAGCCGGTCGACGGCCAGGCCGCGGGCGACGAGGACCCCGGCGTGCGTGAGCACCCCGAGGGCGGTGAGCAGCATCGCCACCAGGCCCCAGCGGCGCACCGCCGGCGGGTCGTCCGTGCCGGCCGGAGCCGCCTCGGGGGACACCGGCTCGTCGACCGGGGCGCCGGCGCCGACCAGCACGCGGGCGCGGGCGGGCCGGCGACCGAAGGCCAGCTGGGCGGCGAAGGCGACGACGGCGAGCGAGTACAGGCCGACGCTGACGGAGAACAGGGTGTCCGACAGGCCGGACAGCTGGTCGGCGGTCACGCGGGTGTGCCTCCGGTCTCGGGTGCGCCCCCGGACGGGGCGCGGGTCGCGGCGCGGGCGGCGAGGGCCGCCCGCAGGTCGTCGGTCAACGCCGTGAAGCGCGGTGCGCTGTCGCCGCTGCCTCGAGTCAGTCCACCGACCTCGAGCACGGTACCGCCGTCGGCGGAGGGCCCGGTGGCGCGGGCGAAGACCCGCTCCCGGCGCAGCAGCAGCATCCCGAGCAGGCCGGCGAGCACCGCGATCGCCGCGGCGAGCACCCACACCTGCCCCGGGTCGTGCGAGAACTGCAGGGCGGCGAACTCCTTGTAGCCGGTGAAGGTCACCGTCGTCCCGTCGGGCAGGGTGAGCGACTCCCCGACCGACAGGTTGCCCCGGCCGACCTCGGTGAGCCGGCCGCGCTCGATCTGCGAGGCGTCGAGCGAGTAGACCGACTGCGGCAGGCCGGAGTCCAGGCCGAGGTACCCCTCGTAGGCCACGACCGCGACCTGCGGCGCCAGCGGGCGCGGGTCGATCGAGGTGAGGATCCCGCCCTGCGTCAGGCCGGTCGGCGCGAAGAAGCCCTCGAGCGCGAACTGGTCCTCGGCGCCGGCGCCCAGGTCGGGCAGCTTGAGCGCGCCCTGGCTGCCCATCGTGCGCTGGTCGCTGGGCAGGAACGGCGCCGAGACGTCGTCGATGCTGAACCCGTCGGGCCGGGTGACGGTGAACGTCGGGCTGAACCCGTGGCCGGTGACGTAGACCCGGTCGCCGTCGACCCGCAGGGGGTCGTTGACGCCGATCGTCGTCGGCCGGCCCTCCTCGCCGGGGGCGCCGTAGGTGATGTCGGCGGTGAACGAGGAGGCGGTGAGGTCCTGCTCGTAGGTGGCGCGGAAGTCGTCGAGCCCGACGCAGACCGGCGTCAGGTCGCTGCCCTCCACCAGCGCGCCGGAGGAGTGGGTGTCGTACTGCTGGAACGAGTTGCAGAACCGCTGGCCCTCGGTGACCAGGATGCTGCCCTCGTAGCCCCACAGCTTGCCGCCGGCCAGCGCGAGCAGCAGGCCGACCAGCGCCAGGTGGAAGACCAGGTTGCCGGTCTCCTTGAGCAGGCCCTTCTCGGCCGACAGCTCGGCGACGCCGTCCCGCTCGCGCCGGACCACGCGGTAGCGGCGGACCCGCAGCTCCTCCTCGACGACGTCGAGGGCGCCGGCGGCCGGCAGCGCGGTGGGCAGCGCGGCGGCGTCGGGGAGCCGGGTCAGCCGCCGCGGCGCGGGCGGCGGCGGGGTGCGCAGCGCGCGGGCGTGCTCGAGCGCCCGGGGCAGCACGCAGCCGATGAGCGAGACGAACAGCAGCAGGTACACCGCGGCGAACCACGGCGAGCTGAAGACGTCGAACAGGTAGAGCCGGTCGAGCAGCGGCGCGAGCGTCGGGTGGTCGGCGAAGTACTGCGTGACGTTGCTCTGCGACAGCGACCGCTGCGGCAGCAGCGAGCCGGGGATGGCGGCCAGCGCCAGCAGGAACAGCAGCACGATCGCCGTGCGCATGGCGGTGAGCCGGCGCCACTGGCGCAGCAGGAAGCCGCCCGCGCGGCGGAGCCCGGAGGGCCTGGCCGGCGGCGGGGGCGCCGCGGGCGTGCGGGGAGGAGCGGTCGTCGTCACAGCACCTCCCCGCTGGCGCTCGTCGGCGCTGTGTCGAGTCGTGCTCTGCTCATCGGTGACTTCGCGAGCCCAGTCACAACGGCGCCGACTCCCCCAGCCCGGTGACGGCCAGCCACGACCGCAGCCAGGCCATCATCTCCGTCCACGCGCCGGTGACCAGGAGCAGGCCGACGAGCACCAGCACCGCGCCGCCGAAGCGGGTGACCCCGCGGGCGTGCCGGCGCAGGAACGCCGTCGCCCCGACCGCCCAGCGGGCGCCGAGCGCCACCAGCACGAACGGCACGCCCAGGCCGAGGCAGTAGGCGACCGACAGCAGCGCGCCGCGGCCGGCGGTGGCCTCGGTGTAGGCCAGCGAGTAGACCGCCGACAGCGTCGGGCCCAGGCACGGCGTCCAGCCCAGCCCGAAGACGACGCCGAGCAGCGGGGCGCCGGCCAGCCCGGCCGCCGGGCGCACCGACAGCCGCGCGGTGCGCTGCAGGAACGGCAGCCAGCCGAGGAAGCCGAGCCCGACCACGATGACGACCGCGCCCATCACCCGGGTGATGACGTCGTCGTACTGGACCAGCAGCCGGCCCAGCCCGCCGAACGCGGCGCCGGCGGCGACGAACACGACGGTGAAGCCGAGGACGAACAGCAGCGCGCCGAGCACCATCCGCCCGCGCGGCGTGCGCTGGTCGGTGCGCACGGTGGTGGCGGTGGCGCCCGGGCCGGCGGGGACGGGCGCCGGCGCGGGGCGGGCACCGGTGCCGACCAGCCCGGTGACGTAGGACAGGTAGCCGGGCACCAGCGGCAGCACGCAGGGCGAGGCGAAGCTGACCAGCCCGGCCAGCGTGGCGACGGCGGCGGCCACCAGCAGGGGGCCGTCGGTCACGAGCTCACGCACGCCGTCCACTCAGCTCTCCTCCCCGAGCAGCCGGTCGAGGACGGCGCGCAGGTCCTCCTGCGCCACCTCGCCCGTGTACACGGCGGCGACCCGGCCGTCCCGGTCCAGCACGATCGTGGACGGGATCGCGTTCGCCGGGTAGTCCCGGAAAGCCAGGGCGACCTCGCCGGCGGGGTCGTAGAGCGAGGGGAACTCGATGCCCTGGCTGTCGACGAACGCCTGCGCGAACTGCTCGTCGGCCTCCTTGACGTTGAGTCCCAGGAAGGCCACGCCCCGGTCGCGGACGTCGGCGTAGACCTCCTGGAACGCCGGCGTCTCCACCCGGCAGGGCGCGCACCAGGAGCCCCAGAAGTTGAGGACGGCGATCTGCCCGGCCAGCTCGTCGGAGGACCAGTCGCCACCGCCGACCAGGGTGCCGCCGAACTCGGGCGCCGCGTCCCGCTCGGCCTCGGGGATCACCTCGCCGGCCGGGGTGGCCGCGACGAAGCGGAACTCGCCGCCGTTGCCCACGTCGACGGCGTCCGAGCCCGTGGAGCAGCCGGCCAGCAGGGCGACCGACGCCAGAGCGGCGGTCAGGGCGCGCCTCATGCTCCGGGCACCGCGTCGGGGTCGGTGGCTCCGGCCGGCTCGGCGTAGGCGATGCCGGCGACCCGGTCGCCCTCGTAGGTCACCGACGTGACGCTGGCCAGCCCGCACTGCCGCCGGCGGGGGTCGTGCGCGTACCGCTTCCCCTCCAGGTGCAGCCGCAGCGTCCAGATGGGCAGCTGGTGGCTGACGCAGACGGCGGCGCCGCCGCGGGCGGCGTCGCGGGCGGCCTCGACGGCGAGCAGCATCCGCGCGGCGATCTCCACGTAGGGCTCGCCCCAGGAGGGCCGCACCGGGTTGCGCAGCTTCCACCAGTCCCGCGGCCGGCGGACCAGCCCCTGCCCGCCCGCGACCGGCATCCCCTCGAAGGCGTTGCCGGCCTCGATGAGCCGCTCGTCGACGGCGACCAGCAGGTCCAGCGCCTCGGCGACCGGCGCGGCGGTCTGCCGCGCCCGCTCCAGCGGGCTGGACACCAGGTGGGTGACGCCGCGCCCGACGAGCCACTCGGCGGCGCGCCGGGCCATCGCCTCGCCGGCCTCCGACAGCCGGAACCCGGGCAGCCGGCCGTAGAGCACCCTCCCGGGGTTGTGGACCTCCCCGTGCCGGAGCAGGTGGACGACGGTCGTCTCCATCAGGGCTGCAGCTCCTGGGCGTCCTTGGCGTCCTCGTCGGACGGCGCGTCGGCGGGGTCGGCGGCCGCGGCGGCGCGGGCGGCGGCGGGCAGCGCGTCGAGCACCCGCTCCACGGCCTCGTCGTCGAGCGCGGCGCTGACGAACCAGGCCTCGAACGCCGACGGCGGCAGGTACACGCCGCGGGCGAGCATCTCGTGGAAGAACGCGCGGTGCGCCGCGGTGTCCTGGGTCCGGGCGTCGTCGTAGTCGCGCACCCGGCGCTCGTCGGGCACGAAGAAGACCGAGAACATCGAGCCGGCCTGCTGCACCCGGTGCGGGACGCCGGCGGCGAACAGGGCCGCGCTGGCCGCGCCGCGCAGGGTGACCGCGACCCGGTCGCAGCGGGCGTAGACCTCGTCGGTGCAGTGCCGCAGCGTGGTGAGCCCGGCGGCGACGGCGACCGGGTTCCCCGACAGCGTGCCGGCCTGGTACACCGGCCCGGTCGGGGCCAGCTGCTCCATGAGGTCGGCGCGCCCGCCGAAGGCCGCGGCCGGCAGCCCGCCGCCCATGACCTTGCCGAAGGTGAACAGGTCGGCGTCGACGGGGTCGAGCCCGTACCAGCCGGAGCGGGACACCCGGAAGCCGGTCATGACCTCGTCGAGCAGCAGCAGCGCGCCGTGCTCGGCGGTGATCCGGCGCAGCTGCGCGTTGAAGCCGTCCAGCGGCGGGACGACGCCCATGTTGCCCGGCGCCGCCTCGGAGACGACGACGGCGATGTCGGACCCGCGCTCGGCGAAGACGGCCTCGACGGCGGCGACGTCGTTGTAGGGCAGCACGATCGTGTCGGCGGCCGCGCCGGTGGTGACGCCGGGGGTGTCGGGCAGGCCGAGGGTGGCGACGCCGGACCCGGCCGAGGCCAGCAGCGCGTCGACGTGGCCGTGGTAGTTGCCGGCGAACTTGACCACCAGCGGCCGGCCGGTGGCGCCGCGGGCCAGGCGCAGCGCGGACAGCACCGCCTCGGTGCCGGAGTTGACCAGCCGCACCCGCTCGACCGGGCGCACGCGGGCGATGATCTCCTCCGCGAGCTCGAGCTCGCCCTCGGTGGGCGCGCCGAAGGACAGCCCGCGGCGGGCGGCGGCGGTCACCGCCTCGACGACGGCCGGGTGCGCGTGGCCGAGGATCATCGGCCCCCACGACGCGACGAGGTCGACGTAGCGGCGGCCGTCGGCGTCGGTCAGCCAGGGGCCCCGGGCCTGCGCGATGAACCGCGGGGTGCCGCCGACGGCGCGGAAGGCGCGCACCGGCGAGTTCACCCCGCCCGGGGTCACGCGCTGCCCGCGGGCGAACAGGTCGGCGGAGACCGGTGCGTCGTAGTCGTACCGGGTCGTGTCCAGCGAGGTCACCGGCCCAGTGTCCCCCTGCCGCCCGGACGCCCGTCGGGGGTGTCGGGGCCCGCGTCGTGTGACGTCGGGCTCCCCGGTGCAGCGCTCGCCGGGACCGCGGCCAGCAGCGCGCCGGCGAGCGCGGCGGGGTCGCGGGTGGGCACCAGCACGGTCCGCCCGTCGGTCAGCCGCAGCGGCAGCCCGGTGCGCCCGCGCGGCACCGACCAGCCGCCGCCGAGGACGGGGGCGCCGGCGTCCACGCCCGCCGTCCCCTCGCGCGCGGCGCGCAGGTGGGCGGCGTCGACGTCGGCCAGGGGCACCCGCTCGCGGCCCACCGACAGCGCGCCGTCGGGGCCGGCCCCGGTGACCCGCACCGTCCACACCCGCCGGGCCGCCGTGCAGCCGAAGGCGACGATGCCCAGCACCGCGACGACGGCGAGCACCCACAGCAGCAGCGGCACGTCCGGGCCGGGCAGCACCACGTCCAGGACAGCGAGGAGCCCGAGGACCCCGGCGACCAGCCAGAACGGCCGCCAGGAGCCCCCGGGCTCGACGTAGGACACCAGCTGCCGGTCAGCGGCTCAGCAGGCGCGCGGCCTCGACCGCCCAGTAGGTCAGCACCTGGCCGGCACCCGCGCGGCGGATGGCGGTGATCGTCTCGAGGATCGCCCGCTCCCGGTCGATCCAGCCGTTGGCCGCGGCCGCCTCGACCATCGCGTACTCGCCGGACACCTGGTAGGCGCTGACCGGGACGTCGACGGCGTCGGCGACCCGGGCCACGACGTCCAGGTAGGGCAGCGCCGGCTTGACCATGACGGCGTCGGCGCCCTCGGCGAGGTCCTGCGCCACCTCGCGCAGCGCCTCGTCGGCGTTGGGCGGGTCCATCTGGTAGGTCGAGCGGTCGCCGAACTGAGGCGCGCCCTCGGCCGCCTCGCGGAAGGGCCCGTAGAAGCCCGAGGCGTACTTGGCGGCGTAGGCGAGGATCGGCGTCTCGGTGGAGGCGGCGCCGTCGAGGGCCCGGCGGATCGCCGCGACCTGCCCGTCCATCATCCCGCTGGGGGCGATGACGTGGGCGCCGGCCTGCGCCTGCGCGATGGCCACGGCGGCGTACCGGTCCAGCGTCGGGTCGTTGTCCACCACGCCGGCCGGGGTGACCAGGCCGCAGTGCCCGTGCGAGGTGTACTCGCACAGGCACAGGTCGGCCACGAGCACCAGCTCGTCGCCGAGGTCGGCCCGCAGCTGGCGCAGCGCGACGTTGACGATCCCGTCGGCGGCGTCGGCCTGCGAGCCGACCTCGTCC
Organism: Geodermatophilus sp. SYSU D01045; assembly: GCF_054050295.1. NCBI lineage: Bacteria > Bacillati > Actinomycetota > Actinomycetes > Geodermatophilales > Geodermatophilaceae > Geodermatophilus > Geodermatophilus sp. SYSU D01045. The sequence continues at coordinate 152,425 of NZ_JBJGZB010000012.1, read as the reverse complement.
TTCTCGGCGGGGACGCCGAACAGGATCAGACCGCCGATGCCGGCCTCGGCCGCCTCGTGCGCGGCCTTCCGCAGCGAGTCCAGCGTGTGCTGCACGACGCCGGGCATCGCGCCGATCGGCTGTGGCCGGTCGAGGCCCTCCTTGACGAACACCGGCAGCACCAGGTCGGCCGGGGCCACCCGGGTCTGCGCGGTGAGCCGCCGCAGCGCGGGCGTCGACCGCAGCCGGCGCCCGCGCGCGAAGCCCGGGTTCGCCCCGCCCAGCGGGGAGGTCACTCGCCCTCACCCTCCCGCTGCGCCTCGGCGTACTCGGCCAGCGCGTCGACCAGCGGGAGCACCGCGGCGGTCTCGGGCTGGACGTCGACCCGCAGGCCGAACTCCTGCGCGGTGGCCGCGGTCGCGGGGCCGATGACGGCGACGACGGTCTTCGCGTGCGGCTTGCCGGCGATCCCGACCAGGTTGCGCACGGTGCTCGAGGAGGTGAAGCACACCGCGTCGAAGCCGCCGCCCTTGATCGCCTCGCGGACCGCGGCGGCCGGCGGGGCGGCGCGCACGGTGCGGTAGGCGGTCACGTCGTCGATCTCCCAGCCGCGCTCCTGCAGGCCCGCGGCGAGGGTCTCGGTGGCGATGTCGGCGCGGGGCAGCAGCACCCGGTTGATCGGGTCCAGCACGTCGTCGTACTCGGGGAAGTCCGCCAGCAGGCCCTCGCTGGACTGCTGCCCGGTGGGCACCAGCTCGGGCACGATGCCGAACGCGCGGACCGCCTCGGCGGTCTGCTCGCCGACGCAGGCGACCTTCACGCCGGCGAAGGCGCGGGCGTCCAGGCCCAGCTCGGTGAACTTCTCCCGGACCGCGCGCACCGCGTTGGCCGAGGTGAACACGATCCAGCCGTAGCGGCCGGTGACCAGGCCCTTGATCGCGCGGTCCATCTGCGCGGGGCTGCGCGGCGGCTCGACGGCGATGGTCGGCACCTCGACCGGCACCGCGCCGTAGGCCCGCAGCCGGTCGCTCATCTCGCCGGCCTGGTCCTTGGTGCGCGGCACCAGCACCCGCCAGCCGAACAGCGGGCGGCTCTCCCACCACGAGAGCTTGCCGCGCTTGTCGACGGCCGCGCCGACGGTGGCCACGACCGGCCCGCTGACGGCGCCGAGGTCGGCGGTCTTCTCGGCGACGGCCGACAGCTTCGCGGTCACGCTCTTCTGGCCGGTGCCCGAGCCGCCGGTGGTGACGACGACCGGCGTGCTGCCGGACAGGCCGCCCTCGACCAGCCGCGCGGCGGCGTCGGGCAGCTGCTCGGCGCCGCCCTGCAGCACCACCGGGGCGCCGAGGGCGTGCGCGGCGCCGGCCAGCGCGGGCAGGTCGACGCCGCCGTCGCGCAGGTCGGCGGTCAGCGAGGTGCCGCCGAGCGCGACGCCGGCGAAGGCCGGGACGGCGGTGGCGGGGGCGACGCCGGGGACGACGTCGAAGGGCACGGAGGTGCGGCCGACGGCGAGCACCTCCTTCACGACGGCGTCGGAGGTGAACGGGTCGCCGGCGACCAGCCGGACGACGACGTCGCCGGTCTTCGCGGCCGCGACGGCGCCCTTGGCGACGTCGGCCGGCTCGCCGCTGACGACGGTCGGCTCGACGCCGGGGCGGCTCGCGCGCACGGCGTCGAGGAGGGCGGCGGGCACGTCGGGGTCGACGTGCAGCACCGCGGCCTCGGCGATCGCGGCCGTGGCCCGGGCGGTGAGCATGCCGGGGTCACCGGGGCCGGCGCCGACGAAGACGACGCGGCCGGGGGTCTTGCGGAAGCGCGTCATCACGAGCTCCTGGTCCTTGTTGGTGTCGAGGCCCTGGGGAGGGCGTGGGTGGGGGTCTGGGGTGCCGGAGCGGTCTGCCCGGCTGGGGGACGGGGCCCGGGGGTCACCGGGCGGCCGCCACGAGCTCCGCGGCGCCGCGGTCGAGCAGGTCGGCGGCGAGGTCGCGGCCCAGCCGCTCGGCCTCGCCGACCGGCCCGGTGACCGAGCCGCGGACGCCGTCGCTGCCGTCGATCGCGGTGACCGAGGCACGCAGGTACAGCTCGGCGCCGTCCTCGCCCTCGGCCAGCTCGGCGTACGCGGCGACCGGGGCGCTGCAGCCGGCCTCGAGCGCGGCGAGCGTGGTGCGCTCGGCGAGCACGCAGGCGCGGGTGCCGGCGTCGTCGAGGGGGGCGAGCAGCTCCAGCGTCCGCTCGTCGCCGGCCCGGCACTCGACGGCCAGGGCGCCCTGCGCGGGGGCGGGCAGCACCTGCAGCGGGTCGAGGGTCTCGGTGACCGCGGCCAGCCGGCCCAGGCGGGCGAGCCCGGCCCGGGCGAGGACGACGGCGTCGAGGTCACCCGGCACGACGCGGGCCATGCGGGTGTCGACGTTGCCGCGGATCGGCACGACCTCCAGGCCCAGGCCGAGCGCGCGCAGCTGGGCGACCCGCCGCGGGGCGCCGGTGCCGACGCGGGCGCCGGCCGGCAGCTCGCCGAGGGTCAGGCCGTCGCGGGCGACCAGCGCGTCCCGGGGGTCCTCCCGCGGCGGGACGGCGGCGAGCACCAGGCCGGGCTCGGGCGCGGTGGGCAGGTCCTTGTAGCTGTGCACGGCGACGTCGACGGTGCCCTCGAGCAGCGCCTTCCGGATCGCGGTGACGAAGACGCCGGTGCCGCCGAGCTGGGCGATGGCCGCGGCCGACCGGTCGCCCTCGGTGCTGATGTGCACCAGCTCCACCGGCACGCCGCTGGCCGCGGTGATCGCGTCGGCGACGGTCTGCGACTGGGTGCGGGCCAGCTGGCTGGCGCGGGTGCCCAGGCGCAGCGTGCGGGTGGCGGTGCTGGTCGACGGCGTGGTCATGCCACACCGCCGGGGCGCAGGTCGTCGGGGTCCACGGTGACCGCCTCGGCCAGCCGGGTGCCGTCCTCGGGCACCTCGGTGTCGATGCCGAGGCCGAACAGCGCCCGCAGCGCGTCGGCGTAGTCGACGCCGCCGGGGGCGGCGGCCAGCTCCTTGACCCGCACGGTCGGCTCGTGCAGCAGCTTGTCGACGACCCGCCGCACGGTGCGGGCGATCTCGCTGCGGGCGCGGGCGTCGAGGTCGGGCAGCCGGGTGGACAGCCGCAGCAGCTCGGCGTCGACGACCTCGGCGGCCTGGCTGCGCAGCGCGGACACGGTGGGGGCGACGGCGGCGGCCTGCTGCTCGGCGCGCAGCAGCGCGGTCTCGGCCTCGATGAGCGCGTGCGCGGCGGAGACGTCGTCGGCGGCGACCGGGCCGGCGCCCCCGGCGGCCGAGCGCTCGCCCTGCAGGAGGGCCAGGTCCACCAGGTGCACGCCGGGCAGCGCGGCCACGCCCGGGTCGACGTCGCGGGGCAGGGCCAGGTCGACGACGGCCAGCGGGCGACGGCCCCGGTCGGCCATGGCGCCGGCGACGGCGTCGGTGCCGACCACCAGGCCGGTGGCGCCGGTGCAGGTGACGACGACGTCGGCGTCGGCGATCGCCGCGCGCAGGTCGGCGAGCTCGGCGGTGCCGCCGTCGACCGCGGCGGCCAGGCGGGCGGCCGACTCGGGCGAGCGGCTGGCCACGGTGACCAGCGCGCCGCGGCGGGACAGCGTGGTGGCGGCCAGCGCGCCCATCGACCCGGCGCCGACGACCAGCGCCGGCCGGCCGGCGAGCGGGCCGACCCGCTGCTCGGCGTGGTCGAGGGAGACGGTGACCAGGTTGGCGCCGGCGCGGTCGATGCCGGTCTCGGAGTGCACCCGCTTGCCCACCCGCAGCGCGTGCTGGGCGACCGGGTGCAGCGAGCGGCCGACCGTGCCCTCCTCCTGGGCGAGGGCGTAGGCGGCGCGCAGCTGGCCGAGGACCTGGGTCTCGCCGACCACCATCGAGTCCAGGCCCGCGGCCACGGTGAACAGGTGCGCGACGGCCTGGTCCTCGTAGTGGACGGTGACGTAGGGCGAGAGCTCCTCGACGGCGGCACCGGCGTGGCGGGCCAGCACCCGGCTGACCTCGGCGACGCCGCCGTGGAAGCGGTCCACCTCGGCGAAGACCTCGACCCGGTTGCAGGTGGCCAGCACCAGCGCCTCGCTGACGTGGTCGCTCCCGACCAGCTCGTGCAGCGCCTTGACCTTGTCGTCCGCGCTCATCGCGACCTGCTCGAGCAGCGCGACCGGCGCGGTCTGGTGGCTGATGCCGACGGCGAGCAGGCTCATGCCATCCCCCCGGCGGGCGCCAGCCCGGCCACCGGGGCGGTGCCCCGCTGCTTGTCGAGGAACGCGAGGACCTGCAGCTCGACGGAGAGGTCGACCTGGCGGACGCCGACCCCTGCGGGCGCGGTGAGCGCCACCGGCGCGAAGTTCAAGATGCTCCTCACCCCGGCCGTGGTCAGCCGGTCGCAGACCCGCTGCGCCACCTCGGCCGGTGTCGCGATGACCCCGATCGTCGCCCGCGTGGCGGCGACGACCTCGTCGAGCTCCTCCATCGGCCGGACCGGCAGGTCGCCGATCCGCTGCCCCACGCGGGCCGGCGAGGCGTCGAACAGGCCGACGAACTCGAAGCCGCGGTTGCCGAAGCCGCCGTACCCGGCCAGCGCCGACCCGAGGTTCCCGATCCCGACGAGCACGCACGCGTGCGCGGTCTCCATCCCGAGCACGGCCGCGATGCGGTCGCGCAGGGTCGCCACCTCGTAACCGACCCCGCGGACGCCGCAGGGGCCGAGGTGCGAGAGGTCCTTGCGCAGCCCGGCGGGGTTGACGCCGGCCGCCGAGGCCAGCTCGCCGGAGGACACGGTGCCGCGGCCGCTGTCGGCGAGTCCGGTGAGCACCCGCAGGTACACGGCCAGCCGGGCGACGGTGGCCTCCGGGATCCGGGGCCGCGACTGCATCACGGGCCTACTCCACAGCGGTCGCGCCCGGGCGCCGGCGGGAGCCTGCGGGGGCGGACGACATCGGGGATCCGGGCGGTACACCCACCCGGCGACAGCCACGGTAACCGCTTGTGAACGCAGGAACAAAGTCCCGGGGACGGCCACGGGCCCCGGGCCAGCGCGGATGCCCGCGGCTGTGTCCGACACCATACCCGCCCGGGCGTCTCCGGACCCGTCCGAGTGGGCCGTTCAGCCGATCCCGAGGTCGTGGCGCAGCCGGGGGACGTCGACGGTGAAGTAGGAGTGCTCCCGGCCGTCGAGCAGCACCACCGGCACCCGGTCGCCGTACTCGGCCTGCAGCTCCGGGTCGGCGTCGACGTCGACCTCGCGGGTGTCGACGCCGGCCTCCGCGGCGATCCGCGCCAGGGTCTCGGCCGCCGTCACGCACAGGTGGCAGCCGGCCCGGGTGAGCAGCTCCAGCCGCACGGGGGTCTCGGTCACGGGGCACCTCCTGCGGGGCGGCGGCTCCCCCCGGCGAGGTACCGAGACGTACCGCACGGCCTGCCGACGTGGACGGTTCGCAGTGATGTTGTCACCATGGGGCAGGACCCGCAGGAGAGCGGGACACCGCCGAGCCGGGGAGGACTCCCGTCGGGCGAGCCGTCGCGGCTCGGCGGGCCGACGAGGAGGTCGACGTCCCGCATGCCGCAGTCGCGCCCGGTGGACGAGCGGTCGTCCGCCGCCCCGGCGGGGCGTCGGCCGAGTCCGCGCCCCCGGCCGACGCCCTACCCGCGCGCCAGCGTGGAGGGCGCTCCGGCGGAGCCGAACGTCGTCGTCGACCCCGCGGCGGCCGCGCCCGACGGCCCGGCTCCCGACGCCGTCGCCCCCGAGGTCGTCGCCCCTGAGGTCGTCGCCCCGGAGCTCGTCGCCCCGGAGCTCGTCGCGGAGCCCGGGGAGGACGAGGGCGCGCTCGCCGAGGAGCTCGCGGCGCTCGAGGAGGACCTGCCCGGCGACCGGGTCGACGTCTGGGAGCTGGTCCGGCAGGCGCAGGCCGGCGACGCCGAGGCGTTCGGCCGGCTCTACGACCACTACGTGACGCTGGTCTACCGGTACGTGCTGCACCGGGTGGGCGACCGCGCCCAGGCCGAGGACTTCACCAGCGAGACCTTCGTCCGCGCGCTGCGGCGCATCGACTCGCTGTCGTTCCAGGGCCGCGACGTCGGCGCCTGGCTGGTGACGATCGCCCGCAACATCATCCGCGACCACGTGAAGAGCAGCCGGTTCCGGCTGGAGGTCACCACCGCGGACATGCGCGACGCCGACCAGGCCACCGACGGCCCCGAGGACGCCGTCGTCTCCCGGCTGACTAACGAGCAGCTGCTGGCCTGCATCCGCCAGCTGGGCAGCGAGCAGCAGGAGTGCATCTCGCTGCGGTTCCTCCAGGGGCTGTCGGTGTCGGAGACCGCGGCGGTCATGGGCAAGAAGGACGGCGCGGTCAAGGCGCTGCAGCACCGGGCGGTGCGGCGGCTGGCGAGCCTGCTGCCGGAGGGGCTGCGGTGACCCGCAGGACCCCGGGAGGGGGACCCGCCGTTGTTACCCGCGGGTACGCCGTAACGGCCCCCGACCTGCGTCGTTGCTCCCGTCGACCGACTCCCGACCGAGCGACCGGAGGACCCAGGTGAGCGCCGAGCACGACGCCGCGGGAGCGACCCGCCGTGCGTCCGTGCAGCAGCGGGAGGCGGCCGTCGAGGACCGGCTCCGCGCGCTCGCCCTGGACCTCGACGACGAGCCCGCGCCCGACTTCCGTGCGGCCACCCGCGCCCGGCTGGTCGCGATGGCCGCCGTCCGCTCGCCGGAGCCGGAGCCGCGCCGCGGCCTGGCCCGGCTGCGGGCCGCCCGGCCGGCCGCCCGCCCGGCGTGGCGGTCCCGGCTGACCGCCGGGGTCGCCGGCGCGGCGCTGGCGGTCACCGCGCTCGGCTCCCTGGTCGCGCTGTCCACCGACGCCGAGCCCGGCGACGCGCTCTACGCCCTCAAGCGGGGCACCGAGCAGACCCAGCTCGCGCTGGCCGGCGACGAGCGGGGCCTGACGCTGCTGGAGTTCGCCACCACCCGGCTGCAGGAGCTCGGCGACCTCGTCGAGGACGGCGGGGGTACGCCGCCGGCCGACCTGGTCGTCGACACCCTCGCCACCATGGACGCCCAGACCACCGAGGGCGCCGCCCTGGTGCTCACCCAGGCCGTCGCCGGCCGCGACGCCGCCCCCCTGACGGTGCTCTCCGGCTGGGCCGAGGACCAGGGGTCCGGGCTGGCCGGCCTGCAGGGCGCGCTGCCCGCGGACGCCGGCACCGCCGCCACCCGCTCGCTCGGGGTGGTCTCCGAGGTCGCCGGCCGGGCCGCGGCCCTGCAGACCGCGCTGGACTGCCCCGCCGGCCCCGCCGTCGCCGGCGCCGACCGGTTCGGCCCGCTCCCCGTCGCCTGCGACGCCGCCGCCCCCCCGCAGGCCGGCTCCGGGACCCCGGCCCCCGCACCCGCCGACCCCGGCACCCCGACCCCCGACCAGCCGGCCGCGCCGTCGTCCCAGCCCGCCCCGTCGTCCGTCCCGGCGCCCTCGAGCGCGCCTCCCGCGCCGTCCACGGGCAGCGGCCCGGCGGCGCCCACCGGCCCCGGGGGCGGGAGCACCCCGACCGGCGGCGGTCCCGTGCCGACGACGGCCCCGCCGGCGCCCGGTGGCGGCCTGCCCCTGCCGCCGCTCCCGCTGCCCGGGGGCGGCGGTCAGCCGTCCGCGCCGTCGACCACCACGCCGCCCCCGGTCCTGGACGCGCCGCTGCCGATCTGCCTCTGGCCGGTCATCTGCTGAGGTCCCGGTCCGGGTCGGGGACGCCGGCGGGCGGCCGATAGGGTCGGTCCGGTACCGCCACAGGCGGGAGGACCACCCCAGGGAGGGAGCCCGTGCCGGGTCTGCCGTTCCGCGGCCGCCGCAGGCAGGACGGCGGGGCGCCGTCCGAGGAGGAGATCCGCGCGCACGTCGCCGGCGCGGCGTCCGCGGCTGCCGCGGAGGTCGAGCCGGTCCCGGCCGTGGTGGCCGACCGCACCGCCGCCGCCTTCTTCGACGTCGACAACACGATGATGATGGGCGCCTCACTCTTCTGGTTCGCCCGCGGCCTGGCCTCCCGCAAGTACCTCACCTCGCGCGACGTCGCCCGGTTCGCCTGGCAGCAGGCCAAGTTCCGCGTCGCGGGCAACGAGAGCGCCGGCGACATGCACACCATCCGCGAGACCGCGCTGGCCTTCGTGGCCGGCCGGGAGGTGGCGGAGATCGTCGCCGCCGGCGAGGAGATCTACGACGAGCTGATGGCCGACCGGATCTGGTCGGGCACCCGCAACCTCGCCCAGCAGCACCTCGACGCCGGCCAGCGGGTGTGGCTGGTCACCGCGACGCCGGTGGAGCTGGCGCGGATCATCGCCCACCGGCTGGGGCTCACCGGCGCCCTGGGCACGGTCGCCGAGGTGGTCCACGGCCGCTACACCGGCCGGCTGGTCGGCGAGCTCATGCACGGGGAGGCCAAGGCGGAGGCCGTGCGGGCGCTGGCCGAGCGGGAGGGCCTCGACCTCGCCCGCTGCACCGCGTACAGCGACTCGGCCAACGACCTGCCGATGCTCACCCTGACCGGGACGGCGGTGGCGGTGAACCCCGACACCGAGCTGCGCGCGGTCGCCCGCTCCCGCGACTGGACCGTCCGCGACTTCCGCACCGGCCGGAAGGCCGCCCGGATCGGCGTCCCCACGGTCGCGGCCGCCGCCCTCACCGGCGGGGTCGTCGGCGGCGCGGTCGCCCTCCGCCGCCGCAACGCCTGGCCGTTCTGAGGAGCGGGGGCCCGGAGGGTCCCCCGACGAAGGACTCGCGGCCGCGACCGCCGGGCGGGGACGGCACGCGCTCGCGGATGCCGACGTGACGCGCCCTGCGAGGTGCCGTGAGGAGTGGGGGCCGGAGGCTCCCGCGACCGAGCGGCAGGAAGGGCTCCACGCAGCAGGGGGACGGCACGTGGCCGCGGTGTCGGCCGGAGGCCGACAGTGTCACGAGAAGACGGACTTGCGCTGCAGCAGCAGCTGGTAGATCGAGTGCTGGATGGTCTCGCGGACCTGGTCGGTCAGGTTGAACACCAGCATCGGGTCCTCGGCGGCGGCCGGGCCGTGGTGCGCCGTCTCGATCGGCTCGCCGAAGGCGATCAGCCACTTGGACGGCAGCGGCACCAGCCCGAGCGGGCCGAGCGCCGGGAACGTCGGCGTCACCGGGAAGTACGGCAGCCCCAGCAGCCGCGCGAGGGTCTTCGCGTTGCCGACCATCGGGTAGATCTCCTCCGCGCCGACGATGGCGCACGGGACGATCGGCTTGCCGGTGCGCAGGGCCGCCGTGACGAAACCGCCCCGGCCGAACCGCTGCAGGGTGTAGCGGTCGCGGAACGGCTTGCCGATGCCCTTGAACCCCTCGGGGAAGACGCCGACCAGCTCGTCGCCGCACAGCAGCCGCTCGGCGTCCTCGCTGCAGGCCAGGGTGGCGCCGAACTTGCGGGCCAGCGAGCCGACGAAGGGCAGGTCGAAGACCAGGTCGGCGCCGAGCAGTCGGAACCGCCGCTGCGCCGGGTGGTCGTCGTGCAGCGCCACGGTGGCCATGAGCGCGTCGACCGGCAGCGTGCCGGAGTGGTTGGCCACCACCAGGGCCCCGCCGTCGGTGGGCACGTTCTCGATGCCGTGGGTCTCGACGCGGAACCACCGGTTGAACAGCGGCCGCAGGACCGGCAGGAGCACGTGGTCGGTGAGGTCGGTGTCGAGGCCGAACTCGTCCGTCTCGTACTCACCGGTCAGGCGGCGGCGGAGGAACTCCAGGCCGCCGGCGACCTGCTCGTCCCAGCTCGGGTCCGACGGCGGCGGGACGTGCGGCCCGCCGTCGTCGTCGGGGCGCAGCCGGATGACGCGGGCCTCAGGCATCGCGCACCGCCCGCAGTCCCGGCGGGGCCGGCGCCGGCCGCAGCCGGCCCTGGACCGTCGTCCCCACGGAGGAGGCGACCGACCCGGCCCGCGCGACGAGCCCGCGGGCCTGGTCGGTCACCTCGCCGACGAGGGTCGGCGGGACCACGGGCGGCACGGTCCGCGCGTAGTCGGCCAGCGCCTGGGCGGTGGTGTAGCGCGGGGTGTAGCCGAACTCGGTGCGCAGCACGGTCGTGTCCACGACCCGGCCGAAGTTGAGGAAGCGCATCTGCTCCGGGGAGTAGTCGACGTAGCCGAAGCGGCGGGTGAGCCGGCCGAGGGAACCCAGCGCCGGCGAGGGCACCGGCAGCTGCAGCCGGCCCAGCCGGCGGATGACCTGGGACAGCAGCAACGTGCCCTCTCCCCCGACGTTCACCGTCCCGGCGAAGTCCCCGGTCGTGGCGCGGGTGAGGACACCGAGGGCGTCGTCCTCGTGCAGCAGCTGGACGCGGGCGTCGTAGCCGAGGGCGGTGGGGACGACGGGCATGCGCAGGAACCCGGTGAGCACCGAGTCGATGCGCGGGCCGATGAAGTTGGTGAACCGCAGGACGGCGACCCCGACGTCGGGACGGCGGCGCGCGAAGGACCGCACGTAGCCCTCGATGTCGAGGCTGTCCTTGGCGAACCCGCCGGAGGGCACCCGGCGCGCCTGCATCGCCTCGGTGAAGACGGCGGGGTCGCGCGGGGAGGCGCCGTAGACGGCGCTGGTCGACTTGAGCACCAACCGGCGCACCGAGGGCGCGCGCTGGCAGGCGGCGAGGAGCTGCATCGTCCCGATGACGTTGAGCTCCTTCATCGGCCCCCGCCCGCCGGAGCCGGCGGGCGTGGAGCTGATGTTCATGTGCACGACGGTGTCGACCGCCGCGGTGCTGATGACCTTGCCGATCAGCGGGTTGCGGATGTCGGCGCGCACGAACTCGGTGCGGCCGAGGCGGCGGAGCGACTCCGCCGACGGGGGGACGGTGTCGACCCCGATGACCCGGTCGATGGACGGGTCGCGAGCGAGCTCGGCCGCCAGCGCACCCCCGAGCCACCGGCTGACACCGGTGACGAGGACGACTGCAGGCGGCACGAGCGTCAGCTCACTTCTTGTTGCGACGCTGCACGCGGGTCTTCTTCAGCAGCTTGCGGTGCTTCTTCTTCGCCATCCGCTTGCGGCGCTTCTTGATGACCGAACCCATGTCCTGCTCCCGAGGTCGTGGCCGCGTGTCGTGCCGGTGACCGCAGGACTCGGAACCGGACGCCACGCGAGTGTGGATCAGCTCGTGTGCGACGGCTCCGGCCGGGGCCGGGGTGTCGCTCGGCGCCCGAGCCTACCCGGCGCCCCCGCGGCGACGCTGCCGCGGGAACCGGGCCGGACGGATCTCACCCGGAACGGCGGGTGACGGTGGTGCCGACGTGCTGGAACGGAGCCCCGTGGGGCCGGCCGCTCAGGCGATGTCGGTGTAGGCGTCGCGCAGGTAGTCCTGGACGGCGCGCTCGGGGACGCGGAAGGAGCGGCCGACGCGGACGGCGGACAGCTCGCCGGCGTGCACGAGGCGGTACACGGTCATCTTGGAGACGCGCATCATGCTGGCGACCTCGGCGACGGTCAGGAAGGTGACCGCGGCGCGCGGCTGCGGGACGGACGGGCGACCGACGGGCATGGCGGCGGGGTGGGCCGGGCCGACGGGGCGCGCGACGGCAGCGGCGGCCGGCATCGGGCGGGCCATGGGCCGCGGGCCGGGGACGGCCGGGCGGACGTAGGCGGCGTTGGTGCGCTGGGGCATGGTCATGATCAGCTCTCCGGACCTAGCACGCGTCGGGCGTCGGCTTCCCCACCGACTACGGGACACGCACGTGCTGACACAGAGAGTAGGGGGACCCGCGTGACAGAAGCGATGGAAGAAACGAACACGGGGAACGGTCCGTCCCTGTCAGAACTACACCTATGCAACTCGCTTCACAGCCGTGTCGGCGCGTCTCCACATGGACGTGTCGACACGGTCACGCAGCGTCCCACTGCACCGGTCGCGACCGGGTTACCGTCACCGGCTCCCGTCGGCCCGGCCGAGCTCCACCGAGCGCCGGGCGGCCGCCTCGATGGCCGCGATGAGTGCCGAGCGGACCGAGTGCCGCTCCAGCTCCCGGATGCCGGCGATGGTCGTGCCACCGGGGCTGCTCACCGCGTCCCGCAGCTGCGCCGGGTGCTCCCCCGACTCGCGCAGCATCACCGCTGACCCCAACGCCGTCTGCACCACCAGCTCGGTGGTCAGCGCCCGCGGCAGGCCGAGCAGCACCCCGGCGTCGACCATCGCCTCGACGAGGTAGAAGAAGTAGGCGGGCCCGCTGCCGGACAGCGCCGTCACCGCGTCCTGCTGGTACTCGGGCACCCGCGCCACCCGCCCGACGGTGGACAGCAGGGCCTCGGCCTCGTCCAGCTCGGCCTCGCCCGCGGACGCCCCGGCCGACAGCACGCTCATCCCCTCGTCGACCAGCGCCGGGGTGTTGGGCATGACCCGCACCACCGGCACGCCGGCCGGCAGCGCCGCCTCGATCGTGGCGGTGGAGATGCCGGCGGCGATGCTGACCACCAGGTGCCCGCCGTCCACCGACGGCGCGAGCCGCTCCAGCAGCGCCGGCAGGTCCTGCGGCTTGACCGCCAGCAGCAGCACCCGCGCGCGGGCGGCCGCCTCCTCGATCCCGACGACGTCGATCCCGTAGCGGGTGGCGAGCTCGCGGCCCCGCTCCGGGTGCCGCTCGCAGACGACGACGCCGTCGGCCCCCTGCCTCTTCACCAGCCCGGCCAGCAGCGCCTCGCCCATCTTGCCGCCGCCGTAGACCGCCAGGCCCTGCCGCTGTGCCATCCCGTCCTCCCAGTCCTCGGTGTGCGCCGGACGCCGCATCGTCCCTGCGCCGGACGCCGCATCGCCCCTGCGCCGGACGGTAGTGCGCGCGGGTGTGCCGTCTCCCGGCGCCGGGTAGCCGCGGCCGCATGGCAGGAGAACTGGACGGGATGAAGGTGGCCGTGCTCGCGACCGACGGCGTCGAGCAGGTCGAGCTGGAGCGGCCGTGGCAGGCGCTGGAGGACGCCGGGGCCGAGCCGGAGCTGGTGTCGCTGGACGGCGGCAGCATCACGATGTACCAGCACGTCGACAAGGGCGACACGAGGAAGGTGGACACGACGGTCGCCTCGGCCGATCCCGAGGACTACGCGGCGCTGGTCCTGCCCGGCGGCGTCATCAACGGCGACTTCGTCCGGGCCGACGCCGACGCCGTCGCCTTCGTGAAGGCGTTCTTCGACGCGGACAAGCCGGTCGCGGCGATCTGCCACGCCCCGTGGGTGCTGGCGGAGGCCGACGTCGTCCGGGGTCGGCGGATGACGTCGTGGCCGTCGCTGCAGACCGACCTGCGCAACGCGGGTGCGAAGTGGGTCGACGAGGAGGTCGTCGTCGACGGCAACCTCGTCACCAGCCGCAAGCCCGACGACCTCGACGCGTTCAACGCGGCGATCGTCGAGCAGTTCGCCCAGACCGGCGCCGAGGAGGACGACGAGGACGAGTGAGGTGCCGCCGGGCTGCCCGCCGGCGCCTCAGGTGCCGGCGAGCAGCCCGGCGGCCGGGGCGATGGTGAGCAGCGTCCCGGCGAACACGAGGACGGCGACCAGGCGCAGCCCGGTGGGCTCGCGGCCGGTGCGCTGCCGCCAGGCGCCCACGCCGGCGACCAGGCCGGTCACCGCGAGCGGGGCGAGGACGACCGCGACCTGCGGCACCTGCTCCCAGACGACGGTGGCCAGGAAGTAGATGCCGACGCCGGCGGCCAGCGCCAGGACCAGCTCGCCGGCGAAGCGCAGCCAGGCCAGCGCGCCTTCCCGGGCGCCCAGCGGCTCGTCGAGGACCTCGGTCTCCCCGGCGCGGGTGACCGGGATCGGGCCGGTGGCCGGGGTGGACTCCGCCGCCGAGGCGCCGGGGACGCCGGGCTTGCGGGAGGGCCGGATGCCGGGGATGGCCGCGGTCGACGGCTCGGCCGGTCCGCGCCCGTCCTCGGCCGGCGCCCCCGCGACGCGACCGGTGTCCCGGGTCCTCCGGGCCTTCTCGGCGGCCTTCTCCGCCCTGCCCGTCTTCTCGGTCCGGCCCGCCTTCTCGACCCTGGCGGCCGCCTTCTCCGCGGCCCGGTCCCGCGCCTGGCGGCCGGTGTCGGCGACCGGCCCCGTGTCGCGGGACAGCCGGCCGGTCTCGGAGACCCGGCCGGTGTCGCCGGCGCGGCGGCCGGGGTTGGGCGCGTCCTCGGTGTCGGGGTCGCGGCGGCGCTGCTTGATCGGGATGTCGCCGGTGTCGCCGCGGCGCCGGCGCACGCTGCGCGGTGCCTCGATGCCGGCCTCGCGCAGGATGTCGGCCAGCGGCCGGCCGCCGGTCTCCGGGCCGCGCCCGGAGTCGGGGTCCCTGCGGGGCTGTGCCATCACGCGTCTCCCAAGGAGTCCAGTCGCCGGAGGATGACGCCCTCGCGCAGCGCCCACGGACAGATCTTGACGGAGGGTAGTTCCAGCGCCTGCATGGCCGCCTGCGCCACCACGGCACCGGCCGGCACCTGGTGGGCGCGGTCGGGCGACACGCCGCGCAGCTCGGCCAGGCTGCGCGCCTCGATGCGGGACACGAAGCCGATCAGCTGGCCGAGGCCGTCGAGGGTGAGCTCGCGGGGGACCCGCAGGCCGGCCGAGTAGGGCGCCGCGCCGGTCAGCCGGGCCAGCGTGCGGAAGGTCTTGCTCGTCGCCGCCACGAGGTCCGGTTCGCCGGCGCCGCGCAGCTTCTTCGCCGCCGGCTTGAGCACGTCGGCCGCGTGCTCGCCCAGCGCCTCCAGGGCCGCGAGGTCGGGCCGGCCGCCCTCGGCGGCGTCCTGCAGGAAGCGGCGGGTCATCCGGCCGGCGCCCAGCGGCACCGACAGCGCGACGTCGGGGTCCTCGTCGACGCCGCTGGCCAGCTCCAGCGAGCCGCCGCCGATGTCGAGGACGAGCAGCCGGCCCGCGCTCCACCCGTACCAGCGGCGGACGGCGAGGAAGGTCAGCCGGGCCTCCTCCTCGCCGCTGGTCACCTGCAGCTCGACGCCGGTCTGGGCGCGGACCCGGTCGAGCACCTCCATGCCGTTGACCGCCTCGCGGATGGCCGAGGTGACCAGGGCGAGGACCTCGTCGCAGCCCTGCTCCTCGGCCCGCCGGCAGGCCTTGCGCACGGCGGTGACCAGTGCCTTCTCCCCCGTCTTGGAGAGGACGTCGTCCTTGCCGACGTGCTCGGCCAGGCGCAGGACCGCGCGGTCGTCGTAGGTCGGGGTGGGGTGGCCGCCGCGGTGGGCGTCCACCACGAGCAGATGGACCGTGTTCGAGCCGACGTCCAGCACCCCGAGCCGCATGCGCCCAGTCTGCCTGGCCCCCTCCGGAGGCTCGTGCCGAGCGGAGCGAGGTACGAGGGGGAGGGGGTCCTCTCACTAGCCTGGGGGCGTGCAGGACGTGCCACCGGAGGTCGACCCCGACTTCGCCCGCGAGTGGATCGAGTTCCCGGACCCGGCCGACCCTCGGCACGTCGTCCGCGCCGACCTGACCTGGCTGTCCTCGGCCTGGACCTGCGTGTTCGGCCGCGGCTGCGCCGGCGTCGTCGAGGGCCGGGCCGACGACGGCTGCTGCAGCCACGGCGCGTTCTTCAGCGACGAGGACGACCTCGCCCGGGTCACCGCCGCCGTCGCCGACCTCACCGACGAGGACTGGCAGTTGGCGCCGCTCGGCCGCGGCGCCTGGACCGAGGAGGACAGCGCGGACGACGTGACCCCCGAGGAGGGCGGCGTCCGCTCGCTGCGCACCCGCCTGGTCGACGGCGCCTGCGTCTTCCTCAACCGCCCCGGCTTCCCGGGCGGCACCGGCTGCGCGCTGCACCGGATGGCGCTGCGCGAGGAGCTGCACCCGCTGCTCACCAAGCCCGACGTCTGCTGGCAGCTGCCGGTGCGCCGCGAGCAGGAGGAGGTCCAGCGGCCCGACGGGACGACGGTGCTGGTCAGCACGATCGGCGAGTTCGACCGCCGCGGCTGGGGCCCGGGCGGCGCCGACCTGCACTGGTGGTGCACCGGCTCGCCGGCCGCGCACGTCTCCCCCGAGCCGCTGGTGGCCACCTACGCCGCCGAGCTCACCGCCCTGCTCGGCCCGGCCGCCTACGCCGAGCTGCGCCGGCTCACCGAGGCCCGGCTGGACCTCGGCCTGGTCGCCCCGCACCCGGCCAGCCCGGCGCCGGTGCCCCTCCCGCTGCCCCGGCTGCGGCCCGGCGGCTGAGCGGCACTCGCCCGTCCGGGTGCGGCAGGGGCCGGATCGACACCCCCCGCCACTACCCTGCTGGGGACGACCGCGACGACCGGACGGCGAGGACTGTGAGCGACGGACAGGCGGCGAGCCCCCGCGCGCGCCCGGCGGGGTCGTCGGCCAGTGGGCGGGCGCAGGAGAACGCGCTGCTCGTCCTCCTGCGCATCCCGGTGTTCCGCCGCATGTGGGCGGCGATCGCCGTCTCGAGCCTCGGCGACTGGCTGGGCCTGCTGGCCACCACCGCGATGGCCCAGCAGCTCACCCGCGACCAGTCGCTGGGCGTCCAGGGCGCGGCGATCTCCGGCGTCATCCTCACCCGGCTGCTGCCCGACCTGCTCCTCGGCCCGATCGCCGGCGCCCTGGCCGACCGGCTCGACCGCCGCACCACCGTCGTCGTCGGCGACCTGCTCGCCTGCTCGCTGTACCTGTCGATCGCGTTCAGCTACGAGCTGACCTGGCTCTACGTCGCCCAGTTCCTCGTCGAGGCGGTCGGGCTGTTCACCAACCCGGCCAAGCAGGCGATCTGGGTGGCGATCGTGCCGCGCGAGCGGCTGGCCGTGGCCAACCAGGTGTCGCTGTTCAGCGTCTACGGCGCGGTGCCGGTGGCGTCGCTGCTGTTCGCCCTGCTGTCCACGGTCGCGCGCGTGTTCCCCGGCAGCGGCGGGGCCGGCGACGCGCGGACGGCGATCGTCGTCGCCCTGCTGTTCAACTCGGTGAGCTTCGCGATCTCCGCCACGACCGTGTTCCTGTCCCGGCGGCTCATCCCGCCCACCGCGACCGACCGCGAGACGGCGGCCAACGTGTTCTCCCTCGTCGTCGAGGGCGTCTCGTTCCTGCGCGGGCAGCCGCTGATGCGCGCGCTGTACGTCGGCGTCATCGGGGCGTTCGGGGCGGGCGGGCTGATCATCGGCGTCGCGCAGCTCTACATCGCCACGCTCGACGCCGGTGCCGCCGGTTACGGCGTGGTCTTCGGCATCGTCTTCACCGGCCTGGCCCTCGGCATGCTGGTCGGGCCGCGGATCCTGCCCACGATCCCGCGGCGCAGCCTGTTCGCCCGCTCCATCGGCCTGGCCGGGACCGCCCTGCTGGCGATGTCCCTCCTGCAGGACTTCGTCCTCGCCACCATGGCGGCGTTCCTCGTCGGCCTGTTCGCGGGGATCTCCTGGATCATCGGCTACACGCTCATCGGCTTCGAGGTCGAGGACCGGCTGCGCGGGCGGGTGTTCGCCTTCGTCGTGTCGTCGGTGCGCATCGTCCTGCTGCTGTCGGTCGCCGTCGGCCCGGGCCTGGCCGGCCTGCTCGGCAACCACGACCTGCGCGTGGGCGAGCTGATGCTCAGCCTCACCGGGCCCGGCCTCACGCTGTTGATCGGCGGCGTCCTCGCGCTGCTGGTCAGCGCCTACGCCGTCCGCCAGGTCGTCCCCCGCGGCCGGCCGGGCACCCGCCCCCGCGACGTGTTCCGGCTGCTGTGGGGCAGCTCGGACATCCTGTCGGCCTCGGCCAGCGGCACCGGCCTGTTCGTGGTCGTCGAGGGCGCCGACCGCGACCTCACCCGCCGCTACACCGCCGAGCTCACCCAGGTGCTGCGCGACTCCGGCTGCCCGGTGGTGGCCACGCACGAGCCGAGCGACACGGCGCTGGGCCGGCAGGTCCGCACGCTGCTCTACCCGCCGGCGCCCCAGGCGGCCGGCGCGACCGACGGCGAGGGCCACCCGGTCGCCGCCTACACCGCGGCGCTGCTGGCCGCCGCCGACCGCGCCGAGCACGTGGCCACGGTCATCCGCCCGGCGCTGCAGCGGCGCGAGGTCGTGGTGTGCACCCACTACGTGGACACCTCGATCGCCTTCCACGGCGCGGGACAGGGCCTGGACGCCGACCGCATCTTCCGCACCTCGCTGTGGGCCACCCGCGGGCTGCTGCCCGACCTCACCGTGGTCGTCGACTCCCCCGTCACCGCCGGTCCCGCGGGCGCCGACGCCGACGCGGTGCGGGCGGCCTTCCTCTCCCAGGCCGACGCCGCGCCCGACCGCTACGTCGTCGTGCCGGGCGAACTGCTCGGCGCCGACGGGGGCCCGGACGGCGCCGGGCTGGTGTCGGCGGCGGTGCGGCGGAAGCTCACCGCGCTGATCACCCAGCGCTACCCCGAGCACGGCGAGCTCGCCGACGGCGCCGCCGGCGCGGCCGACCCGCCGGTCGGCGCGGCGCGGACCGGTCCCGGGGGGATCGCCGGAGGCTCCGTAGGCTGACCGGCGTGAGCGCCCCGGTGACCCCCGGCCCGGTGACCTGGACCCCCGAGGACACCGAGGCGGTCGAGTGCTGCCTCTGCGGCGTCCCCGGCCGGCTCGTGCACGACCTCTCCCCGTTCGGTGTCGTCCGCTGCCCGTCCTGCGGCCTGGTGTTCATCAGCCCCCGGCTGCGGCCGGAGGCGCTGCAGCGGCTCTACGACGACGTCGGCTACTTCGAGGGCGGCGTGTACGGCGGTGCCGTCGAGGGCGGGGCGGCGCAGGAGCCCCGCCGGTTCGACCCCGCGATGCTGCTGCAGCGCACCTGGACCGCCGGCCGGCTCGCGCTGCTCGACCGGGTCCGCGGCCGCGCCGCCGGCGGCCGGCTGCTCGAGGTCGGCGCCGGCTACGGCCTGTTCCTCGACGCCGCGCGCCGGGCCGGCTGGCAGACCAGCGGGGTGGAGCTGTCCCGCACCGGCGCGAAGCACGCCGCCGAGGTGCTCGGGCTCGACGTGTTCTGCGGCCAGCTCGCCGAGGCGCCGCTGGAGCCCGGGTTCGACGTCGTCTGCGCGTGGGACACCGTCGAGCACGTGCCCGACCCGCTCGACTTCTGGCGCACCGCCCGCTCCCTGGTGGCCGACGACGGCGTGGTGCTGTTCTCCACGCCCTACGTCTCGTCGCTGCCGGCGCGGCTGCTCGGCACCCGCTGGTGGACGCTCAAGCCCGCCGAGCACATCTGGCACTTCACCCCGCGCACGCACGCTGTGCTGCTGGCCCGGGCCGGGTTCGCGCTGACCCAGGTGGTGCGCAGCCCGCTCGCGCCGAGCAACGCCGGCCGGCTGGACTCCCTCGTCGGCGTCGCGCGCCCCGTCCCCCTGGGCTGACGCGCGCGTGCGGGCCGGCCTGGCCGGGCTGGTGCCAGCCGACCTGGCGAGGCACGTCCCGGAGAGCCGCGCCTTCTACGCCGCGCGGGGCGAGCGGCGCGGCCCCGCGTCCGCGGAGGAGCTGCGGGAGGCCCGTGCCGCGCACGTCCCTCCCCCACCTCCGGCAGCGGGGACCGTCGAGCACGTGGTGGACGCCGCCGGTCGGCGGATCCCGCTGCGGGTCACCGTGCCGTCGTCGGCGGCGGTGCGGGGCGTGTACCTCGACGTGCCCGGTGGCGGCTTCTGTCTCGGGCAGACCGCGGGCGGGCACGCGCGCGACGAGGCCCTGGCCGCGGCGCTGGGGATCGCGGTGGTCAGCGTCGGCTACCGGCTCGCGCCCGAGGACCCCTGGCCGGCCGCTCCGGACGACTGCGAGGCCGCCGCGCTGTGGCTCGTCGAGCACGCCCGCGACCGGTTCGGCACCGGTGTCCTGGCGATCGGCGGGAGCTCGGCCGGCGCCACGCTCGCCGTGACCACGCTGCTCCGGCTCCGGGACCGGGGCCTCGCGGACCGCGTCGCCGGCGCCGTCCTGCAGTTCGGGACCTACGACCTGAGCGGGCGCACCCCGGCGGGCCGGCGCATCGCCGGCGAGTGGTTCCTCGAGGCCTACGTCGGGCACGTCGCCGACCGCACCCTGCCCGACGTGTCGCCCGTCTTCGGCGACCTGCGCGGCCTCCCGCCGGTCCTGGTGGTCGTCGGGGCGCGGGACGTCCTGCTCGAGGACAACCTGGTCATGGCGGCCCGGCTCGCCGCGGCGGGCAACGACGTCGACGTCCGCGTCCACCCGGAGTCCCCGCACGGGTTCACCCACCACCCGACCGGCATGGCGCGGGCCGCGCTGGCCGGCCGGGACGCGTGGCTCGCCGCCCGCCTCGCCGCACGGACGGGGTGCTAGGCGGCGGGGTCCTCGCCCGCCGGCACCAGCTCGACCCGGGCACCGCCGGTGCGGAAGGTCTGCCGGTAGGCCCGCGGCGAGACGCCGCGGCGGCGGCTGAACTGCTCGCGGAAGCCGGCGGCGGTGCCGAAGCCGACCAGCCGCGCGATCTCCTCGACCGGGGCGTCGCTCTCCTCGAGCAGCGCCTCGGCCGCGGCCAGCCGCTGGGACAGCAGCCAGGCGTGCGGCGTCGTGCCGGTCGTGGCCTTGAACCGGCGGGCGAAGCTGCGCGGGCTCATGAGCGCGCGCCGGGCCAGCGCCTCGACGCTGATGTCCTCGGCTAGGTGCGCCCGCGCCCAGTCCAGGACGACGCCGAGCAGGTCGTCCTCGCAGCGCGCGACCGGCTCGTCGATGTACTGGGCCTGCCCGCCGTCGCGGTGCGGCGGCACGACCATCTCGCGGGCCAGGGCGTTGGCCGCCGCGGCGCCCCACTCCCGGCGGACCAGGTGCAGCAGCGCGTCCACGCCGCTCGCCGTCCCGGCGCCGGTGATGATCGGGCCCTCGTCGACGTAGAGGACCCGCGGGTCGACGTCGACCGACGGGTACCGGGCGGCCAGCTCGCCGGCGTAGCGCCAGTGCGTGGTGGCCCGCCTGCCGTCGAGCAGCCCGGCCGCCGCGACGACGAAGGCGCCGGTGCAGTGGCTGACGATCTGGGCGCCGCGGGCGTGCACGGCACGCAGCGCGTCGACCACCGCCGGCGGGACGGGCGCCGAGAGCTTCTCCCACGCGGTCACCAGCACGATGTCGGAGACGGCCAGCCGCTCGAGGCCGTGCTCGACGTACAGCGACAGCCCGGTGTCGGTGCGGACGACGCCCGGGTGGTCGGTGACGATCGCGAAGTCGAAGCGCGGCATGCCGAAGCGGCGGTAGTCGTAGCCGAAGACCTCGGCGGCGACGCCCAGGCCGAAGGCGCCGAGGACGCCGTCCCCGGCGAGCAGGCTGACGACGAGCGGGCGGTCGGATCCGGTCACGGGGACATGATGGCAGGAAAGACGCGATCCATGTCACCCCTGCCACTCGTCCCGGCAGTGGCCGCGGAGCACGCTCGTCCCATGTTGCTGATCACCTGCCCCGTGACCCGGACCGACGAGCTGGTCGCCGAACGGCGGATCCGGTCGGTCGTCAACCACCCGACCCACATCGCGCTGTCGGTCGAGTGCCCCTCCTGCGGGAGCGTGCACGTCTACCGCACCGGCCGGCGCTGGGAGGCCGCGCAGGCCGCCCGGGCCGGGCAGGCCGCTCGACCTGCGGCGGAGCTCACCCGCGCCTAGCATCGAACACATGAGCGAATCGAACGTGAACAGCGGCCAGGCCGGCGACCCGACGGCCGAGAAGGACCCGTCGGACTGGGTGACCGGCGACGAGCCCGCCACCGGGGCGCAGAAGAGCTATCTCCACACGCTGGCCCGCCAGGCCGGCGAGGACGTGCCGGAGGACATCACCAAGGCCGACGCGTCCCGGCGGATCGACGAGCTCCAGGAGGAGACCGGCCGGGGTCAGTGACCCCGGCCGGCCCCGGCCCGGCGAGGTGCCGGTCCTCCGGTCACTGCTCGAACTTGTAGCCCAGGCCCCGCACCGTCACGAGGTGCTTCGGGTTGGCCGGGTCGGGCTCGATCTTGGCGCGCAGCCGCTTGACGTGGACGTCGAGGGTCTTGGTGTCGCCCACGTAGTCCGAGCCCCACACGCGGTCGATGAGCTGGCCGCGGGTCAGCACGCGGCCGGCGTTGCGCAGCAGCAGCTCGAGCAGGTCGAACTCCTTGAGCGGCAGCGCCACCGGCTCGCCGTCGACGGCGACCACGTGCCGCTCGACGTCCATCCGCACCGGGCCGGCCTCCAGCGCGCCGTCGGCCGGGGCGTCGACGTCGCCGCCGCGGCGCAGCACCGCCCGGATCCGGGCGACCAGCTCCCGCGCCGAGTACGGCTTGGTCACGTAGTCGTCGGCGCCGAGCTCCAGGCCGACGACCTTGTCGACCTCGGAGTCCTTGGCCGTGAGCATGATGATCGGGACGTTGCTGCGGGAACGCAGTGCCCGGCACACCTCGGTGCCCGGCAGGCCGGGGAGCATGAGGTCGAGCAGGACGACGTCGGCGCCCGCGCGGTCGAACTCGGCGAGGGCGTCGGGGCCGGTGGCGGCGACGACCGCCTCGAACCCCTCCCGCCCGAGCATGTAGGACAGCGCGTCGGAGAAGGACTCCTCGTCCTCCACCACGAGCACTCGGGTCATGACCGTCCTTCCTGGAGGACCCGCGCGGCGTCAGTGGCCGCGCCGGGAGCTTCCCGGCGGTCCTCGACCGCCAGGGGGATGCGCAGCGTGAAGGTGGAGCCGAGGCCCTCCTCGCTCCACACGCTGACCGAACCGCCGTGGTTGCTGGCCACGTGCTTGACGATCGCCAGGCCCAGCCCGGTGCCGCCGGTGCTGCTGGCCCGCGACTGGTCGACGCGGTAGAAGCGCTCGAAGACCCGCTCCCGGTCGGCCCGTGGGATGCCGATGCCGCTGTCGGTGACGGCGACCTCGGCGAACCCGCCGCGCGCCCGCGCCCCGACGGCGATCTTCGTGTTCTCGGGGCTGTAGGCGACCGCGTTGGCCAGCAGGTTCGTGACCGCCGTCGTCAGCTGGGCCTCGACGCCCCGCACGACCAGCCCGTGGGCGCCGCCGACGGCGATCGTGATGCCCTTCGCCGCCGCGGCCAGGCCGGTGCGGTCGACGGCCTCGGCGAGCACCGTGTCGACGTCGACGGGCACGAGCTCGGGCAGCGGCTCGGCGCCCTGCAGGCGGGACAGGTCGATCAGCTCGCGCACGAGCCGGGCAAGCCGGTCGGCCTCGTGCGCCATCCGCGCGGCGAAGCGCTGCACGGTCTCCGGGTCGTCGGCGGCGCCCTGCATGGCCTCGGCGAGCAGGCCCAGCGCCCCGACGGGGGTCTTGAGCTCGTGCCCGACGTTGGCGACGAAGTCGCGCCGGACCGCCTCGACCCGGCGGGCCTCGGTCACGTCCTGGAGGACCAGCGCCACGGGGCCGGGGACGGCCGAGGGCGCGACCTCGCCGGGCGGGGTGTCCAGCCGGACGCCGTGCGCGCCGACCAGCCGCGCGCCGGCGCCGACGACCTCGCCGGGGAGCGTGACGTCCGCGCGCCGGTGCCCGCGGCGGCGGACCTCCTTCACGAGGTCCTGCAGCGCGGGGACGACGAGCCGGCGCTCGCGGACGATGCCGAGCCCGCGCGCGGTGGGGTTGGCCACGACGACGGCGTCGTCCTTGTCCAGCAGGAGGACCGCGGGGTCCATGAGGTCGAGCAGCCGGCGGGCGAGCAGCGCCTCGGACGGCGCACCCCGGTCGTCCTCGTCCCCCGGGCGCTCGGTCCCGTCGGCGCGGCGCCTGGAGAGCAGCACGACGACGGCCGCCACGACGGCGCCGACGACGAAGCCGGCCACGAGGGCGACCAGCGTGCTCACGGGGCCGATGCTAGGCCGCGTCCGGACCCGGTCATCCCCCGTGTGAGTGGTGCCGCGACCGGGTAGGAGGACTGTTCACGCCCGCGTGCCCCCTCGTTCACCGACCCGGCCCGTCCGGTGTCCCGTCAGCACCTACCCTCGGGATCGTCAGGACGGCGCACCGAGCAGATGGTGTCCGGACGGCGGCACCCGGTGGACGGCCGGCCGACGAGGAGGACCCGTGCGCGAGCACTACCGCGAAGAGCTCGAGGACATCAACCACTGCCTGGTGGAGATGGCCAACTCGGTCGGCTCTGCCATGAGCAAGGCCACCACCGCACTCCTCGACGCCGACGTCGCACTCGCCGACCTGGTGATCGCCGGCGACCAGCACATCGACGCCGTCCGCGAGAGCATCGAGGAGCGCTGCTTCACCCTGCTGGCCCGCCAGCAGCCGGTCGCCACCGACCTGCGCACGGTCACCACCGCGATGCGCATCGTCGGCGACCTCGAGCGCATGGGCGACCTCGCCGTCCACGTGGCCAAGCTCGCGCGGATGCGTTTCCCGGAGTCCGCCGTCCCGCCGGAGGTGCGGCCGATCTTCCTCGAGGCCGGTCACGTCGCGCAGAGCCTGGTCACGCAGGTCGGCGCCGTCATCGCCAAGCTCGACGTCGAGGGCGCCGCGCAGCTCGAGAAGGACGACGACCTCATGGACCAGCTGCACCGCCAGCTGTTCACCGAGCTGCTCAGCCCCGGCTGGACGCACGGCATGGAGTCGGCCATCGACATCACCCTGCTCGGCCGCTACTACGAGCGCTTCGCCGACCACGCCGTCAGCGTCGCCCGCCGGGTGGTCTTCCTCGTCACCGGCGAGCGGGACATGCAGGCGGTCTGACCGCCGCACGAACGCACGAGGGCCTCCCCACCGCGGTGGGGAGGCCCTCGTGCGTCGTGGGGGCTACTTCCTGCCCTGGTTCTTGACCGCCTCGATCGCGGCCGCGGCGGCCTCGGGGTCGAGGTACTCCCCGCCCGGCTTCACCGGCCGCAGGTCGGCGTCCAGGTCGTAGCGCAGCGGGACGCCGGTGGGGATGTTGAGCCCGACCACCTCGTCCTCGCCCATGCCGTCGAGGTGCTTCACCAGCGCCCGCAGGCTGTTGCCGTGCGCGGCCACCAGCACGGTCCCGCCGCTGCGCAGGTCCGGGACGATCGCGTCGTACCAGTACGGGAGCATCCGGACGACGACGTCGGCCAGGCACTCGGTGGCCGGGCGGACCTCCGGCGGCAGGGAGGCGTAGCGCGGGTCGGCGTCCTGCGAGTACTCGCTGTCGGGCGCGATCGGCGGCGGCGGAGTGCTGTACGAGCGCCGCCACGTCATGAACTGCTCCTCGCCGTACTCCGCGAGGGTGGCCGCCTTGTCCTTGCCCTGCAGCGCGCCGTAGTGCCGCTCGTTGAGCCGCCACGAGCGGCGCACCGGGATCCACTGCCGGTCGGCGGCGGCCAGCGCCAGCTCCGCGGTGGTGATCGCCCGCCGCAGCAGCGAGGTGTGCAGCACGTCGGGCAGCAGGCCGTGCTCGGCCAGCAGCTGCCCGCCGCGGGTGGCCTCGGCCCGGCCCTTCTCCGACAGCTCGACGTCCACCCAGCCGGTGAACAGGTTGGCCTTGTTCCATTCGCTCTCGCCGTGGCGGAGCAGGACCAGGGTGCCGGGCTCGTGTCCCGCAGGCGTCGTCACACCGCTCATCCTGCCAGCAGCGGCCAGACCACCCAGGCCTCGTAGAGCACCGGCGGGGCCAGCCCGAGCAGCAGCCACGGGCTGCGCACCCGGCGGGCGGCACCCCAGCGGACGGCGGCCACCAGCGCCACGCTGCAGGTCAGCGCGAACGCCAGCCACAGCGCGGTGGCGGCGACGTCGACGACGTACAGCTGAGCCAGCACCAGCTGCACCGCGCACAGCAGCAGCGGGTAGACCAGGCCGGACGCGACGACCACGCCGATCAGCGCGCGGCCCAGCCGTTCCTGCGCGGCGGGCGGCTCCTGCACGCACCCACGCTAGGCCCGTCAGGTCGCCCGCGTGCCCGTCTCGCGCCGCCCGGGCAGCCAGACCAGGACGACGACGGCGGCGACCGCCGCGGCCGCCGCGGTGCCGACGGCGGTCAGGTGCATCGCCGCGACGAACGCGTCGCGGGCGGTGTCGGCGAGCGCCTCGGCGGCCGCGGCGGCCTCGGTCTCCCCGGCGGCCCGCGCCTCCTCCGCCGTCGCCCCGGCCGCCTCGAGGGTCGCGGCGATCGAGGTGCTCGCCTCGTCGCGCAGCGCGGCCGGCAGCACGTCGACGGCGCCGCGGACGTTGGCCGCGTACGCGGTCGCCAGCACCGAGCCGAGGATGGCGACGCCGAGCGCCCCGCCCACCTGGCGCACCGTGTTGTTGACCGCCGCGCCCGCGCCGGCCTTCTCCCGCGGCACCACCGACATGATCGACTCGGTGGCCGGGGCCATGACCGCGCCCATGCCCAGGCCCTGCACGGTCAGCGTGGTGAGCAGCAGCCACAGCGGCGCGGCCTGGTCGAGCAGCTGGAACCCCAGGAACGACAGCGTGATGAGCCCGAACCCGGTCGCGCAGACGGCCTTCGCGCCGAACCGCTCGGCCAGCCGGGAGCTGCGCGGCGCCATCACCGCCATCCCCAGCGCCACCGGGATGAGCGCGGCACCCGACTGCAGCGGGTCGTAGCCGCGGGCGCCCTGCAGGTAGTAGACGAGGTAGAACGTGGCGCCCATCAGGGCGAAGAAGTTCAAGCCCAGCGCGGCGGCCGCGGCGGAGAACGCCGGGTTGCGGAACAGCGAGACGTCGAGGGCCGGGTGCGTCGAGCGCCGCTGCAGCCAGACGAACAGCACCATGAGCAGCGCGCCGCCGACCAGCGGGACGAGCACCCCCGGCGTCCCCCAGCCCACGCCCGAGCCGCCGTGGATGATCCCGTACACCAGCCCGGCCAGGGCGGCGATCGACAGCAGCACGCCCGGGACGTCGAGCCGGCCGGGGTCGGGGTCCCGCGACTCGGGCACGAACGCCAGCGTGCCGAGGACGCCGACCAGGGCGACCGGCACGCCGATGAGGAAGATCGCGCCCCACCAGAAGTGCGTCAGCACCAGGCCGCTGGCCAGCGGGCCGCCGGCGACGGCGAGCCCGGCGGTGGCCGCCCAGATGCCGATGGCGCGGCCGCGCTCGCCCGGCGGGAAGACGTTGGTGATGACGGCGAGCGTCGTCGGCTGCACCGCGGCCCCGCCGACGCCCATGACCGCCCGCCAGGCGATGAGCTCCAGCGGGCTGTCGGAGAAGGCGGCCAGCACCGAGCCGCCGGCGAAGACGGTGAGGCCGATGAGCAGCACCCGCCGGCGGCCGATGCGGTCGCCGATGACGCCCCAGGAGAACAGCAGCCCGGCGAAGACCACGATGTAGGCGTCGACGGCCCACTGCAGCTCGCCCTGGGTGGCGCCGAGCTCCCGCTGCAGCGTCGGGATGGCGACGTTGAGCGTCGTGTTGCCCGTGATCACCACGAGCAGGCAGACGGTCATCGTGCCCAGCACCCACCACCGCCGGGCGTGGCCGGGGCGCTCCTCGGCGGCCGGCGCCGCCGCGGCCCGCCCGGTGGTGGTCATCCCCCGTCCGCGGAGGACGCTCCCCCGCCGTCGGCCGGGGCCTCCGTCCGGCCCTGCTGCGCGAACGCGGCGAAGGCCTCCAGGTTGCGCAGCGACTCCCCGCGCTTGACCCGCCACTCCCACTCCCGGCGGATCGAGGTGCCGAAGCCGATCTCGAGCATGGTGTTGAAGTGGTCGTCGGCGTAGCTGAGGACCGCGCCGAGCAGCCGGTCGAGCTCCTCCGGGGTCACCGCGGCGTGCGGGACCCGGCCGGTGAGGTAGACGTCGCCGACCCGGTCGACGGAGTAGGCGACGCCGTACATGCGTGCGTTGTGCTGCAGCAGGTAGGTCCACAGCTGCTCGCGGTTCTCGTCGGGCTGCCGGCAGACGAACGCCTCGATGCGCAGCGCGTGCTCGCCGACGATGAGCCCGCAGACCGTCTTGAGCTTCTTGGTGCCCGGGAGGTCGACCAGCCAGCGGCCGGGCGCCGGGTGCTCGTGCACCAGGCCGGCGTCGCGCAGGGTCCGGTCGATGACCGCGTCCAGCGCGGTGACCACCTCGGCGCGGGCGGAGGGCGCCTCCCCGGTCCCCTCGCTCACCGCGCCTCCTCGTTCACCACGCCACCTGCGTCCCGGCGACCGGCCGCAGCGCGCCGAGGGCGCGGCCGCGCCGGGCGACGGCGGCCATCTCCGCGGCCGCCGAGGAGTAGGCGGCCACCAGCGCGTCGGCGGTGCGGTCCCAGGAGAACGCGGCGGCGTGCCGGCGGGCGCCGGCCCCCATCAGCTGCCGGCGCTCGAGGACCGCGCGGACCGCCGCGGCGTAGGCACCCGGGTCCCGCCCGTCGACCAGGACGCCGGACACGCCGTCGCGGACCGCCGTCCGCAGGCCGCCGACCGACGCGGCGACCACCGGCGTCCCGCAGGCCTGGGCCTCGAGCGCGACCAGGCCGAAGGACTCGTTGTGGCTGGGGACGACGGCGACGTCGGCGGCGCGGTAGTGCAGGGCCAGCCGGTCCGGCGGCTGCGGCGGGAGGAAGCGCACCAGGTCGGCGATGCCCAGGTGCGCGGCGAGCTCCTCGAGCTGCCGCGGCGCCTCCAGGCCCGACCCGCTCGGCGCCCCGACGACGTGCACCCGCAGCCGCGAGCGCAGCGCGGGGTCGACCTCGAGCATCCGGGCGGCGGTGGCCAGCAGCAGGTCGGGCGCCTTGAGCGGCTGGATGCGGCCGACGAAGGTGAGCACGACGGCGTCGGCGGGCACGCCCAGCGCGCGGCGGGCGGCGGCGCGGTCGCCGGGGGTGAACCGGTCGAGGTCCACGCCCGGCGGGACGACGAGGGTGCGGCGCGGGTCGGCCCCGTAGTGCTCGACGAGCTGGTCGGCCTCCTCGTCGGTGTTGGCCACCAGCCGGTCGGCCTCGGCGACCACCTGCTCCTCGCCGATCACGCGGGCGCGCGGCTCGGGCCGGTCGCCGTCGGCCAGCGCGGCGTTCTTCACCTTGGCGAGGGTGTGCGCGGTGTGGATCAGCGGCACGCTCCACCGGTCGCGCGCCAGCCAGCCCACCTGGCCCGAGAGCCAGTAGTGCGAGTGGACGACGTCGTAGTGGCCCGGCTCGTGCTGGGCCTCCTCGCGCAGCACGCCCGCGGTGAAGGCGCACAGCTGGCCGGGCAGCTCCTCCTTGCCCAGGCCCTCGAACGGGCCGGCGCTGACGTGCCGCACGGTCACGCCCGGGCTCATCTCGACCACCGGCGGCAGGTCGCTGGAGGTGGCGCGGGTGAACACGTCGACGGCGATGCCGCGGGCGGCCAGCCGGCGGGAGACCTCGACGATGTAGACGTTCATGCCGCCGGCGTCGCCGGCGCCGGGCTGGTCGAGCGGGCTGGTGTGCACCGAGATGGTCGCCACCCGCCGCGGCGCGCGCGGAGGGAGGAGGCGGCGAGCAGGCACCCACGACCTCCCGCCTCGCCGCCCCGGGCGCCGGTGCGGCACCCCTGTCGGCTCTCCATCCTGCAACAGGGTCAGGATGACCACATGACCGGTGTTGCCGAGATCTCCTCCTCCGGCCCGCGCCAGCTGCCGGGGAGCGGCCGCACCGCCGTCATCACGGGCGCCTCGAGCGGGATCGGCGCGGCCACCGCGGCCCGGCTGGCGGCCGAGGGCTTCGACGTCGTCGTCGGGGCCCGGCGGCTGGACCGGCTCACCGGGCTGGCCGAGCGGATCGGCGCCCGCGCGCTGCCGCTGGACGTCACCGACCCGGCGTCGGTCGAGGCGTTCGCGGCCGCGCTGCCGCAGGTCGACGTGCTGGTCAACAACGCCGGCGGGGCGTTCGACGCCGCGCCGGTGGCCGAGGCCGACCTGGACTCGTGGGCGCGGACCTACGACGTCAACGTGCTCGGCACCGTCCGGCTGACCAAGGCGCTGCTGCCCGCGCTGCGCGCGTCCGGCGCCGGGGACGTGCTGTTCGTGGGCTCGACGGCGGGGCTGGTCAGCTACGAGGGCGGCGCCAGCTACACCGCGGCCAAGCACGCCGTGCACACGCTGGCCGAGACGATGCGGCTGGAGCTGGTCGCCGAGCCGGTGCGGGTGATCGAGATCGCGCCGGGGATGGTCAGGACCGAGGAGTTCACCCTCAACCGGGTCGGCGACCGGGAGAGGGCGGACGCCGTCTACCGCGGGGTGCGCGAGCCGCTGGTGGCCGAGGACGTCGCCGACTGCATCGCCTGGGCGCTCACCCGCCCGCACCACGTCAACGTCGACCTGCTCGTCGTCCGCCCGCGCGCGCAGGCCGCGCAGCACAAGGTGCACCGCGAGGAGGACTGAGCCCGCCGGCTCCCCGCAGCCGACCTCACCTCGCGGTGCCCGGCCCCGCCCTGTGCGGTGAGGTCGGGCACCGCACGGTGGGGCCCCGACCGCAACTGACGGGAAGTCGCCGTCCACGGGGACCTCCGGGCGACGACTACCCCGCAGCCGCGCGGTCGACCCAGCCGCGTCCGGACCCGGCCCCGGTCGCCGACCAGGACCACCGGCCAGACCGGCCCTGCCTCACAGCCGGGTGGGCTCCGGGACCAGGGTGACGCCGAAGCGCTCGCGGACCGCCGCGACGACGCGGTCGGCGAAGGCCATGAGCTCGGCCGCCGTGGCGCCGGGCTCGGTGGTCAGGGCGAGGCTGTGCCGCGACGACGTCCCGACCCGCCCCTCCCGCGTGCCGCGGCCGAAGCCGGCCGACTGCACCAGCCACGCGGCGCTGAGCTTGACCAGCCCGTCGCCGGCCGGCCAGCTCGGGCAGCCGGGCACCGCCTGCCCGGCGGGGACGATCGGGTTGGTGAAGAACGACCCGGCGCTGCGGGTGTCGGGGTCGGCCGGGTCGACGACCATCCCCTTGCCGCGGCGCAGCTCGAGCACCGTCGCGCGGACGTCGGCCAGCGGCGCGCGGTCGCCGAGGTCCACGCCCAGCCGCCGGGCCAGCTCGGCGTAGCCCACCGGACGGGACAGCGGCCCGGGGTCCAGCGCGAAGGTCACGGTGAGGACGACGAACCGGCCGGGCTCGCGCTTGAGCCGGCTGTCGCGGTAGGCGAAGGCGCACTCGGCGTTGGTCAGCGTGCGCTCGCGCTTCTCGGCGCGGTCGTACACCCGGACCTCGGTGATCGTCTGCGCGACCTCCTGGCCGTAGGCGCCGACGTTCTGCACCGGGGTGGCGCCGGTCGAGCCGGGGATGCCCGACAGCGCCTCCATGCCGGCCAGCTCCTGCGCCACGGTGAGCGCGACCAGGTCGTCCCAGTCCTCGCCGGCCTGCACCTCGAGGACCTCGCCGCGCCGCTCGACCCCGCGGCTGCGCACCGCGACGACGTCGCCGGCCCACCCCTCGTCGGGCGCGACCAGGTTCGACCCCCCGCCGAGGACCAGCAGCGGCCGCCCGGCCTCGTCGGCCTCCCGCACGGCGGCGACCAGCTCGGCGGCGTCGGTGACCTCGACGAGCCGCTCGACGGGGCCGCCGACCCCCAGGGTGGTCAGGTCGGCGAGACGGGCGTCGGAACGGGCGAGCACCCGTCCACGGTAGCCGCGCGGTCCGGCCCGCCCGGCGGGCCGACTACCCTCGGGGCCGGTGAGCGACGGGGGCAGCGAGCACAAGCGCCGGGCGAACCTGGCGCCGCGGAAGGCCCACCCCCGGCTGGCCGCCGGCCGCGCGCGGGCGCTGGGCCTGCCCACGCGGGGCACCACGAACGCCAACCGGCTGCGCCGGGTCGACCGCTGGCTGGCCGCCACCCAGGTGCCGCGGTTGCGCGACGCGGCCCGTCCGCTGGTGGTCGACCTCGGCTACGGCTCCTCGGCGGTCACCACGCTGGAGCTGGCCGACCGGCTGGGCCCGGAGGTCCCCGGGCTCGAGGTGGTCGGCCTGGAGATCGACCCGGCCCGCGTCGCCGCCGTCGCCGGGGACCGCGAACCGCCGCGGGTCGACTTCCGGGTCGGCGGGTTCGAGCTCGCCGGGCTGCAGCCGGTCCTGGTGCGGGCGTTCAACGTGCTGCGCCAGTACGACGAGGCGTCGGCCGCCCGGGCGTGGGAGACGATGTGCGCCGCCCTGGGGCCCGGCGGGCTGCTGGTCGAGGGCACCTGCGACGAGTGGGGACGGCGGGCGACCTGGGTGGCCCTGGACGCCGACGGGCCGCTGACGCTCACGCTGGCCGCGCGGGTCGCGGACCTGGACCGCCCCTCCGACCTCGCCGAGCGGCTGCCCAAGGCGCTCATCCACCACAACGTCCCCGGCCGGCCGGTGCACGACCTGCTGCGTGCCCTGGACGCCGCGTGGGCGTCGGCGGCCGGCCTGTCGACGTTCGGCCCGCGGCAGCGCTGGCTCGCCGCGGTGCAGGCCCTGGCCGACGACGGCTGGCCGCTGGTCGGGAGCACCCGGCGCTGGCGGCACGGCGAGCTCACCGTCCGCTGGTCCGCGGTGGCGCCCCGGTGAGGCGTCCCCGGCCGGAGGTGCTCCCGCCCGGCCCCACCGAGGTCGACGGCGGCACCGCCGAGCT
Source organism: Geodermatophilus sp. SYSU D01045 (assembly GCF_054050295.1). Lineage (NCBI taxonomy): Bacteria > Bacillati > Actinomycetota > Actinomycetes > Geodermatophilales > Geodermatophilaceae > Geodermatophilus > Geodermatophilus sp. SYSU D01045. The sequence continues at coordinate 120,074 of NZ_JBJGZB010000012.1, read as the reverse complement.
GCTCGGCGACGCCGACCGCGACGGCTCCTGGGTGCTGATGGTCGACGGCACGCCGCAGTCGCACGTCGACCTCGACGACCCCGCGCACCTGGAGTTCGAGTACGTGCGCCGGATGGGTCACGTGCTCGACCTCGCCGCGCCGGACGGCGAGCCGCTCGACGTCGTCCACCTCGGCGGGGGCGCGCTGACGCTGGCCCGCTACGTCGCGGTGACCCGCCCCGGGTCGCGGCAGCGGGTCGTGGAGCTCGACCAGCGGCTCACCGACCTGGTCCGCGCCCACCTGCCGCTGCCCCGCGGCGCCCGCGTGCGGGTCCGTGCCGCCGACGCCCGCGCCGGCCTGGCGGCCCTGCCGACGGCGAGCGCCGACGTCGTGGTCAGCGACGTGTTCGCCGGCGCCCGCACCCCCGCGCACCTGACGACGGTCGGGTACGCCGCCGAGGCGCACCGGGTGCTGCGGCCGGGCGGGGTGCTGGCGGCCAACGTCGCCGACGGCCCGCCGCTGCGCTTCGCCCGCGGTCAGGTGGCCACGCTGTGCGCCGTCTTCGGCTCCGTCGCCCTCCTGGCCGAGCCGGGCACGCTGCGCGGGCGCCGGTTCGGCAACCTGGTGGCGGTGGCCTCCGACGCGGAGCTGCCGGTGGCCGGGCTGACCCGGCGCTGCGCGGGCGACCCGATGCCGGCGCGGGTGGTGGCCGGCGCCGACCTCGCCCGGTTCACCGGGAAGGCGCAGCCGGTGCACGACGACGGCGCCGTCCCCTCACCGGAGCCTCCCCCAGGGGTCTTCGGCCGCTGACCAGGGTCTTCCCCGATGCCCGGGACGGCCGGCCGCGCCTAGTGTCGGGTCATGACGTACCCCGCACCGGCTCCGCGCCGTCTCGCCCGCGACACCCGCAACAAGATGATCGCCGGCGTGTGCGCCGGGATCGCCCGCCGCTACGGCATCTCCGTCGGCGCCCTGCGGCTGGCGTTCGTGGTCTCGTGCATCCTGCCGGGGCCGCAGTTCATCGCGTACCTCGTCCTGTGGGTGCTGATGCCCGCGGACGACCGCTGGTGACCCGCCGTCCCGGCGGGCCGGCTCACCAGCTGCTGTTGCCGCGCTGCACGCCGCGGACCGCGGGCCGCACGTCGACCAGGTAGACGACGGTGGCGATCACCGCGGGCAGGCCGAGGAAGGTCATCGGCCCCTGCAGGTAGATCACCACCGCGGCGAGCGCCGTGATCGCCGCCCAGGCCGGCTTGCTCAGCTTGCCGGCGGCGACGTAGCCGGCGGCCGGGCGGATGACGGCGTCGACGAACGCCCAGGCCGCGACGGCCAGCAGGACCAGCCGCAGGCCCTCGAGAACGGCCCAGTCGAACCCCATGCCCGCAGGGTACCCGCCGGGACGCGGTCACGGCCTCCTCCGCGGGGGACGTCTCCCCCCGGAGACGCGACAGGGCCCCGGAGCGCGGTGGCAGCTCCGGGGCCCTGGTCTCGCGTGGACCTCCTGCAGGGCCCGCCGCGGGCGTGCGGGCGGCGGGGGGCAGGAGGGCCTTCCTCAGTCGGTGGTCTTGCCGGTGCGGGTCACGCGGGTCGAGGTGCCGGTGGCCTTGCCGCGGGCGGCAGTGGTGCGCTTGGCCGGCTTGCGGGCGGCCTTGGCGGTCGCCTCGTCGGCGGCCTCGGCGCCCTCCTCGATGGCGGCCTTGGCCTGGTCGGCGGCCTGGTCGACGGCCTCCTCGGCCTTGGCGGCGGCCTTGGTGGTCTTCGAGGCGGCCTTCTGGACCAGCGAGGTGACCTCGTCGGAGGCCTCGTTCACGGCCTCGGCGGTCTCCTCGATGACCTCCTCGACGGCGTCCTCGACGACGTCGACGGCCTGCTCGGCGCGGACCACGAAGCGGCGGAAGCCGGGCTGGCGGCGCAGCTCCTGCAGCACGTCGGCGCCGCGCTCGGCCAGCTGCTCGACGGTGGCGGCGGCCTGGGTGCGGGCCTGCTCGACCAGGGTCGAGACGGTGCTCACGACCGCGTCCGGACGGACGGCGGTGGCCAGCTGACGGCTGTTGGCGCGGGCCTGGGACACGGCCTCGCGGGCGCGGTCGGCAGCCTGCTCGGCGCGGGTGCGGGCCTCCTTGGTGGCCAGGTCGACCTGGACCTGGGCCTCACCGGGGAGGGTGCGCAGCGAGGCGAGGACGGTGCGGGCCTGCTCGACGGCGAGGTCACCGGCGCCGACGGCGACGAGGAACTGACGGCGGCCGCGCTCGGCGACCTGCTCCAGCAGGGTGGTGGCGGTGGTCATGCGGACTCCTTGGAGGGGGTCGGGTCGGACCCGGGCGTGGCACCCGGGGCGGTGCTCGGGCTGGTGGTGCGCGTGCTGGTGTGCGACGCCGCGTACTCGCGGACGTAGGTCTCGTACAGCTCGACGAGCACGGCCTTGTGCCGCTCGGAGAGCTGGTCGTCGGACCGGATGGCCGCGACCGTGTCGGGGTTGCCGGCCCGCCGGTCGAGGATCCCCGCCTGCTCGTAGAGCGACTCGGCGGAGATCCGCAGACCCTTGGCGATGGCGGCGAGGATCTCCGCCGACGGCTTGCGCAGCCCCCGTTCCACCTGCGAGAGGTAGGGGTTGCTCACCCCCGCGGTGCGGGCGAGCTCGCGCAGGGACACCCGGGCGGCGCTGCGCTGCTCCCGGATGTACTCCCCGACCTGCGAGCGCACCGCCGAGACCTGCTGGGCCTCGGCCGCGACGGTCTCCGCGACGCTGCCGGCGAGCTGGTCCACCTTCTCGCGGACCGACCTCACCTGACCGCTCACGAACTCGCCGGGGGTCTGCACGTCTCCGACGCTAACCACGGGTGCTAGCAGCTGCAAGCGCAGGAGCAAGCACCGGGGCGTGAGTCCCCTCACACCCGGCGTGTCGCCGTCAGGCGGCGAGCACCGCCGCGGACCGGATCTCGCCGACGACGCCGTCGCCGCCGGTCACGGGCGTGACCGACCACCGGGCGAGCGCCCCGGCGTCCACCCCGAGCCGGCGCAGCGCGGCGGCGAGGACGGGCGTGCGCCCGCGGTCGCCACCGTCGTCGAGCTTGAACGCGACCGCACCGCGACCGGGCACCGCGGCGACGTGCACGCCGTCGGCCCCGCCCTTGACCAGCAGCCCGGGGACGGCGGTCATGAGGTCGGTGTCGTCCCGGCCGGTGCCGGCGACGTACCAGGGGTGCGCCCGCATCGCGTCGGCCACCGCCCGCTCCGGGCTGCCCGACGGCGCCTCCACCAGCGAGGCGACGCCGCGCGCCAGCCCGGTCAGGGACAGCCCGTGCTGCGGCGCGCCGCACCCGTCGACGACGACGGCGGCCACCTGCTCGCCGGCCGCGTCGGACAGGCGCGCCTCGACGGCCTGCTGCAGCGGGTGCCCGGGGTCGAGGTAGCCCTCGGTCGGCCAGCCGGCGGCGACGCAGGAGGCGAGCATCGCGGCGTGCTTGCCCGAGCAGTTGAACGCCAGCCGCTCCGGCTCGCGGCCGGCGACCAGCCAGGCGGCGCGGGTCGGCTCGTGCCCGGGCAGCGCCGCCGGGCAGCCCAGCGCGTCCGGGCCGAGGCCGGCGGCGGCGAGGACCGAGGCGGCGAGGTCGCGGTGGCCGTCCTCGCCCGCGTGCGAGCCGGCGGCGATGGCCAACTCCTCGCCCGAGCGCGGCCGCCAGCCGGCCGCGAGGTAGGCCGTCGCCTGCACCGGCTTGTTCGACGAGCGGGGCAGGACCGGGCGGGCGACGTCACCGGCCGACCAGCGCACCCCGCCGTCGGGACCGACGACGACGACCGCGCCGCGGTGGACGGACTCCAGGAACCCCGAGCGCCAGACCTCCACGAGGACCGGCGCGTCCGGCCAGGACGGGGTGGAGGCGTCCTCCATCAGTGGCGGCCCTCGCTGGCGAGCAGCGCGGCGACGTCGGCCTCGCCGTTGCGGTACCGGCGGGCCAGCTCGCCGGCGAGGGCGTCCATCACCTGCTGCACGCCGCGGCGCCGCTCGGACAGCGACCCCTCGGCGGCGGCCAGCGCGCGGGCGGCCCGCTCGAGGTCGGCGTCGTCGAGGTCGGGGACGGCGGAGAGGTCGACGTCGGGGGTCAGCGCGGTGACCCAGGACTCGTACTCCTCGGGCGCGGCCGGCTGCACCGTCTGGTGCCGGCCGAGACCGTGAGCGGGGCCGCGGCCCTTCTCGGCGAGGATCTCGGGCAGCAGGTCGACCAGCGAGCGCCCGTCGTGCTCGGCGCGGCGCTGCAGCTCGCGGCGGACGATGTCGAGCCGGCCCTGCAGCAGCCGCCGCGTGTAGGAGAGGTTGACCTCCTCCTGCTCGGCGCGGCGGCGCAGCTCGCGCACCTCGCCCATCGGGCGGGACTCCACGCCCGCGAGGAAGCCGGGGTCGAGCAGCGCGTCGACGGCCGCGCCGCCGGCGGGGGTCGGGCCAGAGCTTGCGGAGGTCACCGCCCGATGGTGGCAGACCGCACCGCGCGCACCCGGTCGCGGGCCGCGGCCCGGGTGTCGTCGACCGTGGCCGGGGCGTCGTCGGGGTCCACCGCGGCGCGCGACCCGCCGACGGCGAGCTCGGCCCCGGGGGCCACCGACTGCTTGACCAGGGCCAGCGCGACGACGCCGAGCTCGTGGTGCCGCACGACCGTGCCGGTGCGGCCGACCTCGCGGGCACCGGAGGTCACCGGCGTCCCCGGGACGGGCAGGTCCTCGCTGACGCCGTCGAGGTGCAGCAGGACCAGCCGCCGCGGTGGGCGGCCGAGGTTGTGCACGCGCGCGACCGTCTCCTGCCCGCGGTAGCAGCCCTTCTCGAGGTGGACGGCGGTGGTCAGCCACTCCAGCTCGTTGGGGATGGTGCGGTGGTCGGAGTCGACGCCCAGCCGCGGCCGGCGGGCCTCCACCCGCAGCGCCTCGTAGGCGTCCAGGCCGGCGAGCCCGGCACCGGCGGCGGTCAGCGCGTCGGCGCGGTCGGCGATCCCGGCGCGCGGGACGAGCAGGTCGAACGCGGTCGCGCCGCCGTCGCCGAGGGGCGGCATCCGGCGCACCCAGCCGCCGTCGGGCGTCGCGACGACGGCGTACGGGGTCTCGGGGGCGGGCAGCCCGGCGGCGGCGAGGACCTCGGGCGAGCGCGGGCCGACCAGCGACAGCAGCGCCCGGTCGGCGGTCACCAGCGCGGGCTCGACGCGCAGCATGAACCGCATGCGGTCGAGGAAGGTCTGCAGCGCCGCGCCCGTGCCCGGCTCGACGTCGGCCCAGGTGGTGCCGGCGAGCTCGGCGAGGACCAGGTGGTGCTCGACGTGGCCGTGCGGCGAGAGGACCAGCGCCTCGGTGCCGGTGCCGTCGGCCAGCCGCTCGAGGTGCTGGCTGGTGAGGCTGTGCAGCCAGGTGAGCCGGTCGGCGCCGGGGACGGTGAGCACGTCGCGGTCGCTGCGGTCGACGAGCCCGGCGCTCTCGGCGAGCAGCCGCTGCTCGCGCAGCGGGTCGCCGAAGTGGGTGGCCACGGTCGCGCCCTCGGCGACGACGGCGCCCGCCCGTGCGGCCAGCGGTGAGGTGGTGGTCATGCGTTCTCCGTCCCGGCGTCCCTGCATCGGCGGCACGTGCCCGACAGCGCGACGTGCCCCACGTCCAGGGTGAAACCCAGGTCGGCGGCCAGACGTTCCGCGGCCTGCTCCAGCAGCGCCGGGTCGGCCGAGGAGATCTCCCCGCAGGTGGCGCAGACCACGTGCAGGTGCGGGTGCTCGGAGGCGTGGTAGACCGGCGCGCCCTTGGCGACGTGGGTGTGCCAGACCAGGCCGAGCCGCTCGAGCAGCTCCAGCGTGCGGTAGACGGTCGAGGTGTCCGGCGCCGCGCCGCCGGGCCCGGCCTCCTCGCGCAGCCGGGCCCCGATGGCCTCGGGGGTGGCGTGGTCGAGCGCGGCGACAGCGGCCAGCACCTGCTGGCGCTGCGGGGTCAGCCGCAGCCCCTGTGCCCGCAGCCGCTCGGCCAGCGGCGCGGGACCGTGCTCGGTCGTCACGCCGACGAGCCTAGTTGCGGCCGGGCTACGCGACGGCGGACCGGGCGTCCGCGAGCACGCGCTGCAGCGACGCCAGGAACCGCTCCGGGATGGCGTGCTCGCCGCGGGGCGGGAGGAACCGCGCGACGGTCGCGCCGGTCACCTCCGCGGCGGCCGCGGCCTCGGCACCGAGTGCCCGCACGACCGGCGCGTCCCCCCACGACCGGCTGGCGGCCAGGTGCGCCATCGCGGCCGCGCTCTCGGCCCGCTCGCCCACGCAGTCGAACGGCTTCTCCGTGGCCCACAGCCTGCGGAACCCGTCGGCGAGCGCGACGTCGGCCAGCGGGTTGCCGCCGAACACGTCCTGCGCCTCGGCGGGGGTCAGGAAGACGGCGAAGCAGAGGAAGGTGAACAGGCACTTGTCGCAGTGCAGGCACCAGCGCTGCTCGGCCTGCCCGCCCAGGTGCCGCTGCGTGTAGGACCGGTTGCAGCTGAGGATGTCGGCCTTGAGCGGCAGCGCGGCGACGGCGGCCACGGTGGCCAGCTCCGACAGCTGCCGGGTGAGGCTGAAGTAGCCGGTGCCGACCTCGGCGGCGGCCGCGGCGAACAGGCGCTCGAACTCGTAGGACTTCGAGTACTGGTGGTTCACGCTCGCGCCGTCGACGGTGAGCGTCTCCTCGTCGGCGGAGCGCTCGTTGGCGAAGACCACGGGGTCGAAGCCGCCGAGGACGGCGACCAGCGTGGCGATCGAGGAGTTGATCGCCGTCACCGGCACGTGCCCGTTGAGGCCGCCCTGCGCCGTCCGCTCGGCCAGCAGCGGGTCCAGCCGCCGCCGGACCTCGACCAGCGGGACGCCGGCCGCACGGGCGACGTCGCGCTGCGCGCCGGTGGGGTTGACCGCCAGCGCCGTGCCGTCGGGGATCACGACGAGCGCGAGCGCGGAGTCCTTGCCGCCGCCCACGGGCAGCAGCGCGCCGCGCCCGCCGCCGGCCGGGGCCGGGCCGGGCTCGCGGACCTCGGCGTCGAACGCGACCCGGTGCGGCACCGGCAGGTGGTTGACCGCGGCGAACTCGCCGAGCCCGTGCGTGTAGGCGGCCTGCGCGACGGCGAGCTGCGCGGCGGTGACCGGCCGCTCGACGGTGACCCGGCCGGGCGCGGCGAGCTTGTAGTAGCTGGTGCCCATGACCAGGTGCACCAGGTCCAGCGCGGCCTCCACGGCGGCACCGAGCTGCGCGGGCGCGGCCCCGGTCAGCAGCGCCGGGTCGAGGGTGAGCCGCTCGGTGAACTCGTCGTCTCCCAGCCGGTAGGTGAAGGCCGCCTCGCCGGTCGCGGGGTCGAGGGACCGGCCGGCGACGACGAAGGTGCCGACCCCGGCGACGCCGTCCTCACACACCGTGGACGCGGTCGGCGCCGGCGTCGACGAGGATCTCCTCATAGGTGGCTGCCAACTCCTCGAAGTCGCGGAAGCGGTTGTAGCTGGGGGCGCCGGGCGAGAGCAGCACGACGCCGCCGGGGGCGGTACCGGCGATCGCCGCCGCGACCGCCTCGGTCAGCGACGCCGTCTCGGTCAGCCGCACGTCGGCGCCGGCGGCCGCCCGGCGGACGTCGTCGGCCAGCCGGGCCCCGGTGTCGGGGACGGTCACCAGGGCGACCTCCTCCCGACGGGCCACCAACGTCGCGGCCAGGCCCGTGTAGTCCAGGCCGCGGTCCTGGCCGCCGGCGATGAGCGTGACCGGGCGGCCGGCCAGCGCGTCCAGTGCGGCCAGCACCGAGACGGGGGTGGTGCTCAGGGTGTCGTCGACGAAGGTGACGCCGCCGAGCGTGGCCACCGGCGCGAGCCGGTGCGGCAGCGCGCGGAAGGCGGCGACGGCGCCGGTCACGGCGTCGGCGGTGGCGGCGAGGTCCAGGCCGAGCAGGGCGCAGGCGGCCAGCGCGACCTCGACGTTGCTGCGGTTGTGCGCGCCGGGCAGGTGCACCGGCTGCAGGGCCCCGGCCAGTCCGGGGGGCAGCACGTCGGCGGGGTCCACCAGCTGCGCGGCGTCGAGGTACCCGGCGGCCAGCGGCCGCGCCTGGGCGCTGACGACCACCGAGCGCTCCGGGCAGGAGGAGAAGACCCGCAGCTTGTCGCGGTAGTAGGTCTCGACCGACCCGTGCCAGTCCAGGTGCTCGGGCGCGAGCGAGGTGAGCGCGCCGTGGCCCGCGAAGTCCGGGACGGCGGCGGCCTGGTAGCTGGAGACCTCGACGACGAGCGTGCGGTCGCCGACCCCGTCCAGGACGTCGAGCAGCGGGGTGCCGATGTTGCCGGCGTGCACGGCCGGGCGGCCGGCGGCGGTGAGGACCGCGGCGGCCAGCGCGCTGGTCGTGCTCTTGCCCTTGGTGCCGGTGACGCAGAGGACCGGGATCCCCCGGGCGGCGGCCTCGGCGAGCGCGATGCCGGTACCGGTGGTCACGAGCGTGCGGTCGGCCAGCGCCCGGGCGTCCTCGCGGTAGGGGCTGATGCCCGGCGAGCGGACGACGACGTCGCAGCCGACGAGGTCGGCGACGTCGGCGGTGGCGGTCACGCCGTCGGGCAGCGACGCGGGGTCGACGGGGCGGCTGTCGGCGACCAGGACCGACGCGGCGCCGGCGGCGCGGGCGGCGGCGACCGCGGCGCGCCCCTCGCGGCCGTGCCCCCAGACCCCGACGCGCCGGCCGGCCAGCTCCGCCAGCCGGAGGGACCGCTCCCGCGGGGGCGGTGCCGGGCGGGGGTCCACGGCGCCCACTCTACGGACCGGCCCCGTGCACGGACGGCGACGACGGGGTGCCCGCTAGGGTGGCCGGCAGGTGTGCCGGGAAGTCTGGTCGGCGGGATCGCACCCGACCCCTCCCCCAGGAGCCGCCCGATGACCACCCCGCACGGATCCACCCGCGTGTTCAGCCGCGGCTCGTGGACCGAGGCCAGCCGGATCGCCGCCGTCCTGCGCAAGGAGACCGTCGGCGGCGTCCTGCTGCTGATCGGCACCGTCATCGCCCTGGTGTGGGCCAACTCGCCGTGGGCGGACTCCTACGAGGCGCTGCGCGACACCCGGGTGGGGCCGGCGTCGCTGCACCTGGACCTCACGCTGGGCACCTGGGCGGCCGACGGCCTGCTGGCGGTCTTCTTCTTCGTCGCCGGGCTGGAGCTCAAGCGCGAGTTCGTCGCCGGTGACCTCCGCGACCCGCGCCGGGCGGCCCTGCCGGTGGCCGCGGCGGTCGGCGGGATGGTGCTGCCCGCGGCGCTCTACACGCTGGTCAACCTCGGCGGCGACGGCGGCCTGCGCGGCTGGGCGATCCCGACGGCCACCGACATCGCGTTCGCCCTCGCCGTCCTGGCGGTGATCAGCACCCACCTGCCGAGCGCGCTGCGGACGTTCCTGCTCACCCTCGCCGTCGTCGACGACCTGCTGGCCATCACGATCATCGCGCTCTTCTACACGTCGTCCCTCGCCGTCGGGTGGCTCGCGCTGGCGCTGGTGCCGCTCGCGGTGTTCGGGTTCCTGGTGCAGAAGCGGGTCCGCTCATGGTGGCTGCTGCTGCCGCTGGCGCTGCTCACCTGGGTGTTCGTCCACGAGTCGGGCGTGCACGCCACGGTGGCCGGCGTGCTGCTGGCGTTCACGGTCCCGGTGGTGCGCAGCGAGGCGGCCGGCGGACCGGGCGCCGGGCCGGGCCTGGCCGAGCACCTCGAGCACCGGTTCCGCCCGATCTCGGCCGGCGTCGCCGTGCCGGTCTTCGCGTTCTTCGCCGCCGGGGTGACCGTGGGCGGGCTGTCCGGGCTGGTCGAGTCGCTGGGCGACCGGGTCGCGCTCGGCATCGTCGTCGGCCTGGTGGCGGGCAAGGTCGCCGGCATCGTCGGGGCCACCTGGCTGGTCACCCGGTTCACCCGCGCGGAGTTCGCCGACGAGCTGGGCTGGCCGGACCTGGTCGGCATGGCACTGCTCGGCGGCATCGGGTTCACCGTGTCGCTGCTCATCGGCGAGCTGGCCTTCGGGGTGGGCAGCGAGCGCGACGACCACGTGAAGGTCGGCGTGCTGGTCGGCACGCTGCTGTCGGCCCTGCTGGCCACCGTGGTGCTGCGGCTGCGCAACCGCCGCTACCGGCGCATCGAGGCGCTCGAGGCGGTCGACGCCGACCACGACGGGATCCCCGACGTCTACCAGCGCGACCCCGACACGCCCGGCTCCCCCGGGCTGCCCAGGCCTTCCGCCGACGGCTGAACAACGTCGTTGCCGACCCCGGAACCGCGACGTACCGTCGGGGTACACGAGGAGGGAGGTGGTCCGAACAATTGCATGCTTATCGGACTCGTGAGGTGGCTGTCCGCTAGCCGCCGTCCAGATGGGCCGCCCGTTCGGAGTGGAATCCGAACGACGGCATGATCGCCCGTCCGTCGTACGGCGGCGAGCGAGAACCGGACAGTCACCCGACCCCCGGGCTGCCGACACTTGTCCAGTCGGCCCGTGCGCTGCCGCCTCCCGAGGTGGCGCCACGGAGCGGCCCGGGGGTTGTCCGTCCCTGGGCACGGACCGGCCCAGCGCGCTGAGGGGGAGGAACGGCGGCCGTGCAGACCGCTGGGCGTTCCGCGCCGGCCGGCCGCTGGGTCACCGACGCCGTCCGCGCCGCTCCCCCCGACACCGTGGCCGCGCTCCTGCCGGCCCGCTTCCCCGCCTACGCCCGCGTCTTCCACCCCGCCGTCCGCTACGACGGCGACGTCGACGTGCACGTCCGCTGGGACGAGGTGGCCGCCGCCAACGGCAGGCAGGCGCACCGCCTCATGCAGTGGCCCGGCGTCACCGGCTCCTGGGAGTACCTCGGCGAGGCCGACCAGCCCGGGCTGTGGAACGACGCCCCCGCCGAGGGCCACCTGGTCGCGCACGTCGCCCGGGAGCTGGCCACGGTCCTGGGGGACCAGACCACGACGCCGGGCGAGTGCTGGTTCGGCTGGGACGACGGCGGCGCCGCCGACCTGCCCCGGTTGCGCCTCCCCCGCGCCGACCTGCTGCTGACCCGCGGGCCGGTGGAGCGGGCCGCCACCAACTTCGCCCGCGAGCCGCACGAGCAGAGCGCCGCGCTGTGGTGGCCGGCCGACCGCGCCTGGTGCGTCGTCACCGACCCGGCGCTCACCAGCACCTACGTCGGCGCCGGCGTGGCCGCCGTCGACGCGCTCCTGGCCACCCGGCTGGAGGTGGCCCCCGCGGGCCCCGGCGACCCGGTCACGCCCGACAGCGACCCGGTCAACGCGGTCCCGCCGCGGGCCTGAGCTCAGGCGCGCGCGGGCTCGGGCGCGCCGGCGGTCGCGGCGACCACCTCGTCCCACGGCGTGGCGGTCAGGCCGAAGGCCTCGGTGGTCGCCGTCGCGTCGAGGACGTACTCCTGGTCGAACTGGTGCCGCACGTCGACGACCTCGCGCATCACCGGTGAGAACACGCCGGCGGCGCGGAGCACCGGCCACGGGATGCCGCTCACCGGCACCGGCTCCCGGCCCATCGCGCGGGCGAGGTCACCCAGCGCCTGGCGCTGGGCGCGCGGCGGGTTGCTCGGCACGTGCCAGGCCCGGCCCAGGGCCCGCTCGTCGGTGCCGAGGGTCGCCAGCGTGGCGGCGACGTCGGGCAGGTAGGTCCAGCTGCGCGGGACGTCGGGGTCGCCGACCACCCAGGCGCGGCGGCCGCGGCGCAGCGCGGGCAGCTGCCGCACGAGGTGCGACTGCGCGGGCGGGACCTGGGGGCCGACGAAGTCCCCGGCGCGGGCCTCGGTCATCCGGATCCGGCCTGCCTCGTGCGCGGCCAGCGCCTCGCGCCACATGGCCACCCGCACGCGGCCCTTGGTGTCGGTGGCGGCGAGCGGGCTCTCCGGCGTCATCGGTGCGGTGGGCCGGCCGTAGACGTAGAGGTTGGCCATCGTCACCAGCACCGCCCCGGTCCGCTCGGCCGCGGTGAGCAGGGCCGCGGCGACCGGGGGCCAGTCGGTGGTCCAACGGTGGTAGGCGGGGTTGACCGCGTTGTAGAGGGCGTCGGCGCCCTCGGTGGCGGCGGTCAGGGCCGCGGCGTCGGCGGCGTCCACCCGGCGGTGCTCGACCGCACCGGTGGAGGTGCCGCCGCTGCGCGACAGCACCCGCACCCGGTGGCCGCGGGCGGCGAGCAGCTCCGCCGTCGTCGTGCCCACCGGGCCCTTGCCGACGATCACGTGCAGTGCCATGCCGAACTCCTCGTCACCTTGGCGAGAGCGGTGCTCTCGATCGAGGACGACGCTCTCGCACCGATCGGCACGATGTCAAGAGCAGTGCTCTCTGTTGTGTGCGGCGCTCTCGTCAGGGAGCATGGCGGGGTGCCCACCGCCCGCGAGCGCGTCCGCGCCGAGCTGACCGCCGAGATCGCCGAGGCCGCCCGGCGCCAGCTGGCCGAGGTCGGGGCGGCCGGGCTGTCCCTGCGCGCGGTGGCCCGGGAGCTGGGCATGGCGTCGTCCGCGGTGTACCGCTACTTCCCGAGCCGCGACGACCTGTTGACCCGGCTGATCGTCGACGGCTACGACGCCCTCGGGGAGGCGGCCGAGGCCGCCGACGACCCGGACTCGGCGCCGGAGCGGCGCTGGGCGGCGGTGTGCGCGGCGGTGCGCGGCTGGGCCCGCGCGCACCCGCACGAGTACGCGCTGCTCTACGGCTCCCCCGTGCCCGGCTACACCGCGCCGCGCGACACCGTGCCGGCGGCGTCGCGGGTCGGCGTCGTGCTCGGCCGCGTCCTCGGCGACGCCGCCCGGGCGGGCCGGCTGCACGGCGACGGCGGCCGCGTGCCCGGCCTGCTCGGCGACGCGGCCGTCGAGATCCTGGGCCGGGACGCCCCGGGCATCGACGACGCCGTCCGGGTGCGCGCCCTGCTGGCGTGGAGCGCGCTGTTCGGCACGGTCAGCTTCGAGCTGTTCGGCCACCTCGTCGGGTCGGTCGAGGACGCCGACCGGTACTTCGAGCGCGCGGTGGCCGAGCTGGGCGCGCTGATCGGGCTGACCGCCGACTAGCTACAGGACCGCCAGCTCGGCCTCGAGGTCGTCGAGCCCCAGCGAGCCCTGCGACAGCGCCGCCATGTGCCAGGCCCTCAGGTCGAAGTCGGCACCGCGCGCCCGCTGGGCCGCCGCCCGGCCGGCCAGCCAGGCGCGCTCGCCCAGCTTGTAGCTGATCGCCTGCCCGGGCAGGCCCAGGTAGCGGATCAGCTCGCTGTCGAGGAACGCCGGGTCGCTGCCCAGGTGCTCGCCGGCGAACGCCCGCGCGAGCTCCGGCGTCCACGGCTGCCCGCGGTGGCCGGCCAGCACGCCCTCGGCGTCGTCGGGGACCGGCAGCCGCAGGTGCATGCCGATGTCGATGACCACCCGGATCGCGCGCAGCTGCTGGGCGTCGAGGTAGCCCATCCGGGCGCCGGGCTCGGTGAGGTACCCGAGCTCGTCCATGAGCCGCTCGGCGTAGAGCGCCCAGCCCTCCACGTTGCCGCTGACCGAGCCCAGCGACGTCTGGTAGGTCGACAGGTCGCCGGAGACGTAGGCCCACTGCGCCAGCTGCAGGTGGTGGCCGGGGACGCCCTCGTGGTACCAGATCGAGACCAGGTCCCAGAGCGGGAAGCGCTCGCGGCCGAGGGTCGGCAGCCAGGTGCGGCCCGGCCGGGAGAAGTCCTGCGCCGGGCGGGTGTAGTAGGGCGCCGCCGCGCTGCCGGGCGGCGCGATCATCGCCTCGACCCGGCGGACCGGCTCGGCGAGGTCGAAGTGCGTGCCGTCGAGGGCGGCGATCGCCTCGTCCATCATCGCCTGCAGCCGCTGCCGGATCGCCTCGACGCCGTCGACGGCGGGGCCGTGCTCGTCGAGCCAGGCCATCGCCTCCTTCGGCGAGGACCCCGGCCGCAGCGCCCGCGCCTCGGCCCGCTGCTCGGCCAGCAGCCGCCGGTGCTCGGCCCAGCCCCACGCGTACGCCTCCTCCAGGCCCTGCCCCGCGCCGAGGTCCGAGCCGTTCCACCGGCGGGCGGCGACGGCGTAGCGGTCCCGGCCGACGGCGTCCGGCGTGCCCTCGGCGCGCGGGAGGTACTCGTCGCGCAGGAAGTCGCGCACCTCGGCCACCGCGGCGTCGGCCGCGCGGGCGGCGGCGTCGAGGTCGCCGCGCACGGCGTCGGGGCCGGAGGCGGCCAGCCCGCCGAAGAACGGCCCGGACAGCCACTCGCCGAGCTGGCCGACGACGGTGGACACCTGCCGCGGGGCCACGAACAGCCCGCGGCGGGCGCCCTCGCGCAGGGTGTCGAGGTAGCCGCGGTAGGCCCTGGGCACCCGGGCCATCCGGCGGGCGACCACGCCCCAGTCGTCGTCGGTCGCCGTCGGCATGAGCAGGAAGACCTGGCGGATCGAGTGGACCGGGCTGAACAGGTTCGACAGCGCGCGGAAGCCCTCGCCGGTCTCGTGCGCGGCCAGCTCGGCGCCGAGCCGCTCGCGCAGCAGGCGGGCGCAGCGGCGCTCGATCGGGTCCTCGCCCAGCGCGGGGTCGGCGGCGAGGACGGCGTCGAGCTCGGCCAGCGTGGCGCGGCTGAGCTCGGCCTCGGCCTCCAGGCCGGCCGGGCTGGGGTCGGGCAGCCGGTCGTCGCCGGGCCGGGTGCCCAGCGACGTCGCGACGATCGGGTCGAGGTCGCAGACGGCGTCGACGTAGCGGTCGGCGACCTCGCGGGGAGTGCCTCCCGGGGCGGTCACCGCAGGCGCTCCAGCCGTGCCGACATCGTGGGCCGCAGCGGGGTGTCCGCCCCGGCGCGGTCGACGGCGTACATGAGCGTCCCGTCGACGATGCCGTACAGCCGCACGGCGCGGGTGGTGTCCGGTGCGCCCTGGGTCCGCGCGACGACGTCGGTGGTGAGCTCCCAGCTCGTCGTCGTGCGGGCGCGGCCGACGTACAGCTCGAGCACGCCCTCGGCGCTGGTCACCAGCAGCTCGACGTCGTCCTCGCCGCGCGGCCGCCAGAAGCCGGACTCGCGGGACGCGGGGCCCTCCACCCGGCCGTCGTCGCCGATCAGCCAGGTGCGCGACTCGTAGGCGAGGAAGTCGCGCCCGTCGTGGGCGAAGCGGATCCACTGGCCGAAGCGCCGGTCACCGGCGTCCCCGCCGGCGAGGACACCCTCGCCGTGCCACTCCCCCAGCAGCGGCAGCACCGAGAGCAGGGCGTGCGCCACCTCGGGGCCCTCACGGACGTCGACGGTGTCGGCGACGGGCAGTTCGGTCGGGCCGGTCACCGGCCGGCGTCCCGGGGAGGCATGCCCGCCACCGTAGTCCGGCGGCGGCCTGCCCTCCTGCGCCGGTCAGCGCCCGCGGCCGGGGCGGCCCGGGGACGACGGCGGCACGCGGCGGGACCGCTCGGCCGGCCGCCGGGCCAGCCGCCGCGCGGCGAGGCCGCAGGCGAGCGCCAGGAGCACGGCGAGCGCGACGAGGACCCAGGCGGCGACCACGACGCCACGGTAGGCAGCCGCCCGGCGCTGCGCCGCGGGACCCGCCGCCGCGGGGAGGATGGGACGTGCCGTTCACGGGAAGCCACCCCGCCGCGGTGCTGCCCCTGCTGCGGACCGGCCTGCCCGCCTCCGCGCTCGTCGCGGGGAGCCTCGCCCCCGACCTGCTCTTCCACCTGCCGGTCGACACCGGCGTGCGCACCCACACCGCCCTCGCCGTCGTGAGCACCGACGTCGTGCTGGGCAGGCTGCTGTAGGCGCTGTGGCACGGCCTGCTGTCCCGGCCGGCGCGCTGGTCCTGCTGGTCTGGCTGGTGTGGTGGTGGCGGCGCACGCCCGCCGGGCCGGCGGCGGCGCACCCGCGGTGGTGGCTGCCGTGGGCCGTGCTCGCGGGTGCGGCGGGGGTCGCGGGGGCGGTCGTGGCCGCGGGAGCACCCGACGTCCGGTCGGCCGGGGGCGCCGCGGCCTTCACCGGCGGCGGCGCGGCGCTCGGCGCCGCCGTCCTGCTCGCCCTGGCCTGCACCGTCCGCGGACGCGACAGCGCCCCTCTCGGCCGAGGCCGAGAGGGGCGCTGAACCGGTCCCCTGCAGGGTCCCGCCGCGAGCCTGCGAGTGGCGGGGGGCCGGGGTCCTTCCCTCAGTCGAGGACGACGGTGGTCTCCGTCAGGCCGACCTCGGCCTCCACGACGCGCTCACCGCGGCCGGCGGGGGCCAGCGAGCGCAGCTTCCACGTGCCCGGGGCGGCGAAGAAGCGGAACTCGCCCTCCGGGCTGGTCACCACCTCGGCGGTGAACTCGTCGGTGGCGTCGAGCAGCCGGACGTAGGCCCCGGCCACCGGCGCGCCGTCGTGCCACACCTGGCCCTGGATCACCGTCTGGGTGTCGAGGTCGATACCGGCGAGGGCACCGCCCTGCTTCGGGGCGCCGCACATGCTCAGGCCCCCTTCTCGATCGGGACACCGACCAGCGAGCCGTACTCGGTCCACGAGCCGTCGTAGTTCTTGACGTTCTGCTGGCCGAGCAGCTCGCGCAGCACGAACCAGGTGTGGCTCGAGCGCTCGCCGATCCGGCAGTAGGCGATGGTGTCCTTGGACTCGTCCAGGCCGGCGTCGGCGTAGAGCTTGCGCAGCTCGTCGTCGCTCTTGAAGGTGCCGTCCTCGTTGGCCGCCTTGCTCCACGGCACGTTCACCGCGGTCGGGATGTGGCCGGGACGCTGCGCACCCTCCTGCGGCAGGTGGGCGGGGGCGACCAGCTTGCCGGCGAACTCGTCGGGCGACCGGACGTCGACCAGGTTCTGCTGGCCGATCGCGGCCACGACCTCGTCGCGGAAGGCGCGGATGGAGGTGTCGGGCTCCTGGGCCCGGTACTGGGTGGCCGGGCGCTCGACGGCGTCGGAGGACAGCGGGCGGCTGTCGAGCTCCCACTTCTTGCGGCCGCCGTCGAGGAGCTTGACCTGGTCGTGGCCGTAGAGCTTGAAGTACCAGTAGGCGTAGGCGGCGAACCAGTTGTTGTTGCCGCCGTAGAGGACGACGGTGTCGTCGTTGCCGATGCCCTTGGCGGACAGCAGCTCCTCGAACTGGTCCTTGCTGACGAAGTCGCGGCGCAGGGGGTCCTGCAGGTCCTTCTTCCAGTCCAGCTTGACCGCGCCCTCGATGTGGCCCTTGTCGTAGGCGCTGGTGTCCTCGTCGACCTCGACGAAGACGATGCCGGGGGCGCCGATGTTCTCCTGCGCCCAGTCGGCGGTGACGAGCACGTCGTTGCGGCTCATGGGGGATCTCCTCCCAGTGGTGGGTGTGCGGACGGTCAGGCGGTGCGGGCGGGACGGGCCCGCCGGACGGTCAGGTACAGCTCGCAGCCGAGGCAGAAGCCGGTGGCCGCGTTGAGCAGGGCCGCGACGAGGGCGAACCCGGTGGCGACGGCGCCGAGCACCGGCGCACCGAGCAGGTACCCCGCCGCGCCGACGCCGGCGAACACGAACCCGACGAACTGGGCGAAGCGCACCGGCGCCTCGGGCTCGCGCTCCCGCGCCGGCCCCAGCCGGGGGGCGACCAGGGTGCGGAACAGCACCGCGTACGGCGCGTACCGCAGGCCGGCGGCGGCGCCCACGGCGAAGACGACCGCCTGGACGGCGGCCAGCTCCCCGCTCGCGGTCAGCAGGACGACGGCCAGGACGGCGCTGGTGACCCACGCGGCGGAGCGCGGGCCGCGCACGTCGACCGTGCGGGCAGGACTCAGGGACATCGACGAGGCTCTCCGGACGGCGGTCAGGGCACGTCTGGGCGGAGCGGGACCGCCCTCAGGAGGCGCGACACAGGCAGCTGCCGACGCGGCACAGGTCCACTGTGCGGCGCGAGGTCAGCAGGGTGCCCACGCGGGCAGGGTAGCCGATCACGACCGGGCCCCCGTGTGCGCCTCCACCAGGGCGGTGAGCTCCTCCGGGCGCGGCGCGCCGCTGCTGCGGCCCAGCAGCCGGCCGGCCCGGTCCAGGTAGAACAGCGTCGGGGTGCGCCGGACGTCGAGCGCGCGGACCGCCTCGAGGGAGCTCTCGGCGTCGACGTGCACGTAGGCCAGGCCCGGCCGGGTGGCCTGCAGGTGCTGCAGCCGCGCGCGGGTGGTGCGGCACGGCCCGCAGAACGCGGTGGAGAACTGGACGACGGTCAGGTCCGCCTCGCCCGGCCGCACGCCGAGCCCCTCGAGGACCGCGGTCGGTCCGTCCACGGGCTCCTCCTCCGTCCTGAGCCGGCCGTCGTGGGTGCGCAGCCACCAGGCCGCCGCGGCGGTCAGCACGAGCGCCACGGCGAGCACCACGAGGCCGGTCCCGCTCATCCCCCGCACCAACCCGACCGGTCCGGTGCGCATTCCCGGGGCGGCTCAGGGCGCGCGCAGCACCGTGTCGGTGGCCTCGGCGGTCACCTCCACGCCGGCGTCGGCCGGGCGCAGGCCGGTCAGCCGCAGCCCGAACGGCAGCTCGACCGGGTAGCGGAGGTCGAGCAGGTCGCTCGCCCGGTCGACGACGAACCCGGGCACGTCGACGCCGGCCGCGTCGGCCTCCTCGACGTCGACCACGAGGTCCTCGCCGTCCAGCGACACCGTGCCCGCGGCGGTGAGCGGGACGGTGTACCCGAGCACCTCCACGGTCCGGGTGACGCGCAGCCCGTCGCCCTCGCGGGCCACGGTGGTGTCGCCGCCGAGCTGCTGGGCGAGCAGCGCGTAGGACAGCGTCGCCGTGCCGTCGACCCGGTCCACCGGCACCTCGCGCACCGACCCCGACACCGCGTCGGGCAGCGGCACGTGCGCCCCGCGCAGCCGGACGTCGGCGGTGGTCCCCTCCGGCTGCCCCAGCTCGGCGGCGGTCAGCGAGATGCGGACGTCGTCGTAGGTGCCCGACACCGCCTGGGTGAGGAACGGCCAGCCCCGGACGTCGACGTCGGGCGTCCCGGCGAGCCCGCCGGCGTCGCGCAGCGCCTCGGCGACCCGGTCCTCGGCGACGCCCTCGGCGACCGGGTCGGCCACCAGCGCGAGCACGACGAGCAGGGCGGGGACGACGAGCAGGGCGCGCACGGGTGCGACCGGCCTCAGACCGCGGCGAGGGCGAGCAGCACCGGCGCGCACACGGCCAGCGGCAGCACCGCCTCGACCACGACCCCGGCGACGGCGGCGCCGCGGCGCCGCTCCCCGCCGCCGCCCACCGCGAACGAGGCGGCGGTCCCCGCCAGCCCGGCGACCAGGCCGAGCACCAGGCCGACGGCGACGGCGCCGACGACGTCGGCGGTCGCGCCGGTGCCGCGCCCGAGCAGCGTGACGACGACCCCGGTCACCACGGCGAGCAGCAGCGCCGGCACGCCGCGGTCGGCGCCGGCGGCCACCGCGGGACGGGGCAGCACGGCGTCGACGAGGTGCGCGACGACCAGGGCGGCGCCGGCGGCCAGCAGCGGCGAGGCGGCGCGGTCGCCGTCGTCGCCGGCGACGTCGGGCAGCAGCAGGAGCGCCAGCGCGCAGACGGCGGACACCAGCACCGCCTCGCTGCCCAGCGAGCCGACGACGTCGGTGCGCGGCGGCCGGCGCAGCATCTGGTGCAGCACCGCGACGATCAGCGCGGGCCCCGCGACCGCGAGCAGCAGGCCCGGGCCGGGCCGGTCCCCGTCGCCGGCGAGCAGGTCCACGGCCAGGTCGGCGCCGACGGCGGCGCCGGCCCCGACCACCGCGACGCCCGCGGCCCCGGCCGGCGCCGTGGCGCGCACCCAGCCCGCGACCAGGAGGGCCTGCAGCACGAGGACGGCGACCAGCCGCCCCCGCTCCCCGAGCAGGTCCGGCGCGAGCAGCACCGCGGCCACGGCCGCGCCGGTGACGACGGCCGCGGCGGCGTGCCGCGCGCGGGTGGCCGGCGGGGAGTCCAGCGCCGTGGTCACGTCCCCTCCTGCCCGGGACCGCCCGGCGACCCCGTCGGCGCCGGCACCTCCCGCTCGCCCCCGATCGTCGCAGACGCCCAGCGCCCGACGCGCTCGACGAGCGGAGCGGTGAGGGCGCTCTCGGCGTGTCCGAAGCCGGGGACCACCCACGCGGTCGCCGTCGGGCCGGCCGCCCGCGCCAGCGCGCGGGCGTGCTCGAGCGGGAAGTAGGCGTCGCGGTCGCCGTGCACGAGCAGCAGCGGCGTCGGGGCGATCCGGGAGACCGCCTCCAGCGGCGACGAGGGCACGGTCTCCCACGGCGGCGCCAGGCGGACGCCGAGCAGGCGCGCGCCGGCCCGCCGGCCGAGCGTCGTCTCCAGCAGCCAGTGCACGCGGCGCATGGGCGGGGTGTCGCGGACGTACCAGCGGCTGACCGCGCTGACGGCGACCACCGCGTCGGGCCGGTGCCGGCCGAGCGCCGCCTGCCGCAGCACCGCGCCCCCGCCCATCGACAGCCCGAGGGTGACCACCGCGTCCGCGCCGTCGTCCCGCGCGGCGGCCACCGCCGCGTCGACGTCGCGCAGCTCGTCGTCGCCCCCGGCCCCCGTGCCGCCGCCGGAGCGGCCGTGCCCGCGGAAGTCCAGGGCGCGCACCTCGCCGAACCGGGACAGCCAGCCGGCCATCCGCCGGAACGGCGGGTACGCGGTGGAGTTGGTGAACCCGTGCGCCACGACGAAGGCCAGGTCGGTCACCGGCCCGGAGGCCGGGACGACGAGACCCTCGAGCCGCACGCCGTCCTCGGTGGGGACCGTCACCGGACGCGCTCGGCCGACCTCGGAGGGGACGGGACGCACGTCGGCTATCCTGCGGTCTCGGTTCGACAGCGCCGTCGACGCCCTCCCCGAGGAGACGACATGCGACTCGTGCTCATGACCGCGGCGCGTCAGGCCACGACCGAGGTGCTGCCCGCGCTGGGGCTGCTCGGCCACCAGGTCCGCGTCGTGGCCCCCGAGCTGTCGAGCCTGCTCGACGGCGACTCCGGCGACGTCGTGCTCGTCGACGCCCGCCACGACCTCATCCAGGCCCGCACGCTGTGCAGCCTGCTGTCCTCGACCGGGGTGGCCTCCGCCCTGGTCGCGGTCCTCTCCGAGGGCGGGCTGGTCGCGCTCTCGGCCGACTGGGGCGTCGACGACGTCCTGCTCGACACCGCCGGCCCGGCCGAGGTCGACGCGCGGCTGAAGTGGGCCACCGCCCGCCGGCTCGCCGCGACCACCCCGGCCGACGGCGCCGACGGCGGCGTCACCCAGGCCGGCGAGCTGGTCATCGACGAGCACAGCTACTCGGCGAAGCTGCGCGGCCGCCCGCTCGACCTCACCTACAAGGAGTTCGAGCTCCTCAAGTACCTCGCCCAGCACCCCGGCCGGGTGTTCTCCCGCGCGCAGCTGCTGCAGGAGATCTGGGGCTACGACTACTTCGGCGGCACCCGCACCGTCGACGTCCACGTGCGGCGGCTGCGCGCCAAGCTCGGCACCGAGCACGAGGCGCTGATCGGCACCGTCCGCAACGTCGGCTACAAGCTCGACCAGCAGGTGGCCGACGCGACCGCCGCGGCCGCCCGCGCCGAGGCCGAGCGGTCGGCGAACACGGTGGCCGACGCCTCCCCCACCACCGCCCCGCTGCTCTGAGCGCCGCCGCCGTCTCCGACTCCGCCGGGCTCGACCCCGCGCGGACCGCTGCCGTCCTCGCGCTGCTGCGGGCGGCCGCGGTGGCCGACGGCGTGCGGCCGCTGTCGGAGGAGGCCGAGCTGCGGCTGCAGCACGGCGGCCCGCCCGGCGGCCGGGACGTCGTCGCCACCGACGACGGCGGCGCGCTCACCGGCTACGCCCGGCTCGAGCTCGGCGACGGCAGCGGGGACGCCGAGGGCGAGCTCGTCGTCGCGCCCGCGGCCCGGGAGCGCGGGGTGGGCGGCGCGCTGCTGACCCGGCTCGAGGAGCTCGCCGCCGGCCGGCCGCTGCGGGTCTGGGCGCACGGCGACCTGCCGGCCGCCACCGCGCTGGCCGCCGCCCGCGGCTACACCCGGGCCCGGGTGCTGCTGCAGATGCGCCGCCCGCTCACCGACGCCGACCTGGACGCGCCCGCCCCGCTGCCGCCGGACGTGTCGGTGGCCGCCTTCCGCCCCGGCCGGGACGAGGCGGCCTGGCTGCGGCTCAACGCGCGGGCCTTCGCCGCCCACCCCGAGCAGGGCGCCTGGACGCCGGAGGACCTGCGGCTGCGCGAGGCCGAGCCCTGGTTCGACCCGGCCGGCTTCCTGCTCGCCTGGCGCGGCGACCCCGACGCCGGCGGCACGCTGCTCGGCGCGCACTGGACGAAGGTGCACCCGCCCGGTGACGCCGGCCCGGACGCCGTCGGCGAGGTGTACGTGCTGGGCATCGACCCCGACGCCCAGGGGCTCGGGCTGGGCCGGGCGCTGACCGGGCGCGGCCTGGCGCACCTGCGCGCCCGCGGCCTGGACGAGGTGCTCCTCTACACCGAGGAGGACAACACCGCGGCGGTCACGCTCTACGGGCGCACCGGCTTCACGCGGTACGCCGTCGACGTCTCCTGGCGGCGCCTCCCCTGAGTCCGGGATACGAGGCGCAAACGTCCCTTTGTGCCGCACCGGACGTGTCCGCCGCCACCCGAATCGCCCTGGTTCACCTGCCGGACGTGACGTCGTCCTCACCCGGTCGGGAAAGGCTCCACCGGCGTTCACCGGGCGTTCATCGAGCGACCCGGGACCGGCCACCTGCGCTGCCTACCGTCCCGTTCCGTTGGTCCTCCCCTGCCCGGCAACGAGGTCCGGGCACCTCCGGAAAGGCACTGGCTTGAAGCTCAGCACCCGGTCGCGCGCCGTCGTCCTCAGCACGGCGCTGGCCAGCACCCTCACGCTCGCCGCGTGCGGGGCCGCCAACGAGTCGGACAGCTCCTCGGGCGGCAGCGACAGCGGCAGCGGCGCGAGCGCCGCCGAGCTCAGCGGCGACCTCGTCGGCGCCGGCGCCAGCAGCCAGCAGGCGGCCATGGAGGCCTGGCAGGCCGGCTTCGAGGGCGAGTACCCCGACGTCCAGTTCAGCTACGACCCGGCCGGCTCCGGCGCGGGCCGCGAGCAGTTCATCGAGGGCCGGGCCGACTTCGCCGGCTCCGACGCCGCGCTGGACGACGAGGAGCTGGCCGCCGCGCAGGAGCGCTGCGGCGGCGGCGAGGTCTTCGAGCTGCCGAACTACATCTCGCCGATCGCGGTCGTCTTTAACCTCGAGGGCGTCGACTCGCTCGACCTCACGCCCGACGTGATCGCCCGCATCTTCACCGGCCAGATCACCACCTGGAACGACCCGGCGATCGCCGAGGCCAACCCGGACGCCCAGCTGCCCGACACGGCGATCACCCCCGTGCACCGCGCCGACGACTCGGGCACCACGGACAACTTCACCGACTACCTGTTCCAGACCGCCGGTGACGTGTGGACCTCGGAGCCCGACGGCGTGTGGCCGCTGCCCGGTGGCGAGGCCGCCAGCGGCACCTCCGGCGTCATCGGCGTCGTCGAGAGCACGGCCGGCGCCGTCACCTACGCCGACGCCAGCCGCGCCGGTGACCTGGGTGTCGCCAGCGTCGCCGTCGGCGAGGAGTTCGTCGCCCCGTCGGCCGAGGCCGCCGCGGCCGTCGTCGAGAACTCCCCGGCCGTGGAGGGCCGCGGCCAGTACGACTTCGCCATCGAGCTCAACCGGCAGACCGAGGGCACCGGCGAGTACCCGGTCGTCCTGGTCAGCTACCACGTGGGCTGCGTCCAGTACGACGACCAGGCGACCGCCGACAACGTCAAGGCCTTCATGTCCTACGTGATCAGCGAGGACGGCCAGCAGGCCGCGGCCGACAACGCCGGCAACGCGCCGATCTCCGACACCCTGCGCGAGCAGGCCCAGACCGCGGTGGACGCGATCACCGCCGGCTGACCGGAGCACCATCAACGGTGGCCCGGGGCGTCGCTGACGCCCCGGGCCACCGCCCCGCCCGGAGACGGGCTCCCCGCACCACCGATCGACCTCGGAGCAACGGTGACCGCCACGAAGGCCCCGACCCCACCCCCGTCGCAGCAGCGCGTCGTGCGCCGGGCGGGGGACCGCATCTTCGCCGGCAGCGCCAAGAGCTCCGGCATCTTCATCCTGCTGGTGCTCGCCGGCGTGGCCGTCTTCCTCATCAGCGAGGCGATCCCCGCCCTCACCGCGCCGGCGGCGGACATCCCCGGTGGCGAGGGCCTCGGCTCCTACATCGCCCCGCTCATCGTCGGGACCCTGCTCGGCGCCGTCCTCGCGCTGGTCGTGGCCACGCCGCTCGCCGTGGGCATCGCGCTCTTCGTCACCTACTACGCGCCCCGCCGGATCGCGGCCGGCCTCGGCTACGTGATCGACCTGCTCGCGGCCATCCCCAGCGTCGTCTACGGCTTCTGGGGGCTCGCGGTCCTCGCGCCGGCCCTGGTCCCGTTCCACCAGTGGGCCGCCGACGACCTGGGCTGGCTCCCGATCTTCGCCGGCCCGGCCTCCGCCAGCGGCCGCACGATGTTCACCGTCGGCCTGGTGCTCGCGGTCATGATCCTGCCGATCATCTCGGCCATCTCCCGCGAGGTCTTCAGCCAGGCCCCGGCCCTGCACCGCGAGGCCGCGCTCGCCCTCGGCGCGACGCGCTGGGAGATGATCAAGATGGCGGTGCTGCCCTACGGCAAGTCCGGCGTCATCGCCGGGGCGATGCTGGGGCTGGGCCGCGCGCTCGGCGAGACCATGGCAGTCGCCATCGTGCTGTCGGGCGGCGCCGGCGCCACGCTCAACCTGATCAGCAGCTCGAACCCCTCGACGATCGCGTCCAACATCGCCCTGAGCTTCCCCGAGGCCACCGGCCTGGGGATCAACACCCTGATCGCCAGCGGCCTGGTGCTGTTCGTCATCACCCTCGCGGTCAACATGCTCGCCCGCTGGATCGTCAACCGGCGCGCCGACTTCTCCGGAGCCAACTGATGAGCACCTCCACGCAGTCGACGCTGCAGGTCGCCCCGGACCCGTCCGGCCCGGTCCCGCGCCGCTCCCGCCTCCCCCGGTTCGCCCCGCTCGGGCTCTACGCGGCCGGCATCGCCGTCGGGGCGCTCCTGTCGGCGCTCACCGGGTTCAGCATCGCCTTGACGGTGATCTACGGTGCGGTCCTGGGCACGCTGGCGGTGTACGTCGGGTCCCGGGTGGTCGAGGGACGGCGCAAGGCCAGCGACCGGCTGGTCACCTCGCTGGTGACCACGGCCTTCGCGATCGCGATGATCCCGCTGGTGTCGCTGGTCTACACGGTGCTCGAGAAGGGCCTGGCCCGCTTCGACGCCATGTTCTTCACCAACTCGATGTACCGGGTCGTGGGTGAGGGCGGCGGCGCCTACCACGCCATCCTCGGCACGCTGATCATCACCGCCATCACCGCGGTGATCTCGGTGCCGATCGGCCTGCTGACCGCCATCTACCTCGTCGAGTACGGCACCGGCCGGTTGAAGCGGGCGATCACCTTCTTCGTCGACGTCATGACCGGCATCCCGTCGATCGTCGCCGGCCTGTTCGCCTTCGCCCTGTTCACGCTGCTGTTCGGCAACGACGTCCGGCTCGGCCTCATGGGGTCCGCGGCCCTCTCGGTGCTCATGATCCCGGTCGTCGTCCGCTCCTGCGAGGAGGTCCTCAAGCTCGTCCCCAACGAGCTGCGCGAGGCCAGCTACGCCCTGGGCGTGCCCAAGTGGCGGACGATCATGAAGGTCGTCCTGCCGACCGCCGTCGCCGGCCTCGGCACCGGCATCACCCTCGCCGTGGCCCGCGTCGTGGGCGAGACCGCGCCGCTGCTCATCACCGTCGGCCTGATCACCGGCACCAACCTGAACCCGTTCGACGGGCGGATGGCGACGCTCCCGGTGTTCGCCTACTACCAGCTCACGCAGCCGGGTACCGACACCCAGGCGTTCCTCGACCGGGCCTGGACGGCGGCACTCGTCCTCATCATCCTGGTGATGGTCCTCAACGTCGTGGCCCGCCTGATCAGCCGTTTCTTCGCCCCCAAGACCGGTCGCTGACCGACCCCCCGACCCGGAGGATCCCCCCGTGGCCAAGCGCATCGAGGTCTCCGACCTCAACATCTACTACGGCAACTTCCTCGCCGTGGAGGGCGTGAACGTCTCCATCGAGCCGCGCAGCATCACCGCGCTGATCGGGCCGTCGGGCTGCGGGAAGTCGACCTTCCTGCGCTCGCTCAACCGCATGCACGAGGTCATCCCCGGCGCCCGCGTCGAGGGCAAGGTCGTCATGGACGGCCAGGACCTCTACGGCGCCGACACCGACCCGGTCGACGTCCGCCGGCAGATCGGCATGGTCTTCCAGCGGCCCAACCCGTTCCCGACGATGTCGATCTACGACAACGTCATCGCCGGCAACCGGCTCAACAACAAGCGGATGAAGAAGTCCGAGACCGACGAGCTGGTCGAGCGCTCGCTGCGCGGCGCCAACCTGTGGGACGAGGTCAAGGACCGGCTGGGCCGTCCCGGATCGGGCCTGTCGGGCGGTCAGCAGCAGCGGCTGTGCATCGCCCGGGCGATCGCCGTCGAGCCCGACGTGCTGCTCATGGACGAGCCCTGCTCCGCCCTGGACCCGATCTCCACGCTGGCCATCGAGGACCTGATGACCGAGCTCAAGGAGCGGTTCACCATCGTGATCGTCACGCACAACATGCAGCAGGCGGCGCGGGTGAGCCAGTCCACCGGCTTCTTCAACCTCAACGGCGTGGGTCAGCCCGGCCGGCTGATCGAGTTCAACCCGACCGAGAAGATCTTCAGCAACCCCGACCAGAAGGCGACCGAGGACTACATCTCCGGCCGCTTCGGGTGACGCTCCCTGCTCCGTCCACGGGCCCGGTCAGCTGCTGACCGGGCCCGCGGCCGTTCGGCAGCCGGATCCGGCCCTGCGCCCGCTCCTGCTCTGCCCCCGATGCGGACAGAGCACGAGTCCGCCCACGGCCACTCCTTCGGCCCTCGCTCGTGCTCTGCCCCGTGGGACGGGGCAGAGCACGAGCGACTGCCCGGGGTCCCGCCCGGCGGGGCGCCCCGGTCAGCAGCTGACGGGCGTGGCGGGGGCAGCCGTCGTGGCGGGCGCCGCGGACGTCTCCGGGGCCGGCGCGGCGACCGCGGCGGGCGCCGGGGCGGGGGCCACCTGCACCGGGACGACGCCGGTGTAGCCGGGGCCGAGGACCAGCTGCACGGTGTCGCCGATGGCGTCGCTGGGCTGCAGGACCGCGCCGGGGACGGCGGCGGCCACGGTGCGCGCCTGCTCGACCACCCCGGGGCCGTGCCGGACGACGGTCTGGTTGACCGTGCCGCGCTCGTTGCCGACCTGGCCCACGGCGAAGCCCTGCCGGCGCAGCAGGTCCGCCACGGTCGAGGCCAGCCCGGTGGTGGCGGTGCCGTTGAGGACGTCGACGGTCACGGCGGCCGGCGCCACGGTCAGCGGCTGGGCGGCCGGGCTCGCGGCGGGCTGCTCGGCACCGGTGGCCCCCGCGGCGGGGTCGGCCGCCGGGGTGCCGGCGGCCGCCGCGGCCGGGTCCGCGGGAGCGGTCGCCGCCGCGGCGACCGGGGCGGCCAGCTCGGCGGGCACGGTGCTGTCCTCGATGACGTCGTCGAACAGCGCGCGGGTGGCCGCGCCGTCGAGCAGCACGTAGGCCTGGTCGCTGCCGGTGGGCACGTAGCCGACCTGCGCCACCGGCAGGCTCGCCCGCTGGACGGCGTCGCCCTCGAGGTCGCCCAGCGCCGAGGCCAGCGTGCGGAGGTCGCCGAGCGTCGTCTGCTCGTCGACGGTGAGCGCGTCGGCGGACCGCGTGAGGAACCGGGTGAGGTCGTAGGTGTCGGTCAGCGTCCCGACGGTCATCGCCGAGCGCAGCGTGGCCGACAGCAGCAGCTGCGTGCGCTCGGCCGCGGCGACCCCGGTGACGTCGGAGCCGGCGTCACCGGGCGCCAGGTAGCGGCCGACCTGCGCCCCGGTCAGCTCCGACGTGCCGGCCGGCAGCGGCGCGGCGGAGGCGGCGCCGGCGGGACCGGCGGTGGGCAGGCAGACGCTGACCCCGCCGACGGCGTCGACCATCGCCGGGAGGCGGCCGAGGTCGACGGCGAGGTAGTGGTCGACGCGCAGCCCGGACAGCTGCTGCACCGCGCGGACCATGCACGCGGGCCCGCCGGCCAGCAGCGACGCGGCGAACGCCTCGGAGACGGGCTCGCGGGCGGCGCCGTCGTCGGTCCGGCAGGCGGGGGTGTCGACCCACGCCGTCGGCGGGACGCTGACCAGGACGGCGCGCTGCTCGTCCGCGGCGACGTGCACGAGCAGCGTGGTGACCGAGGCCGGCCCGGCGGTACCGGGGAGGTCGGTGCCGACCACGAGGTAGGTGGTCGACCCGTCCTGCAGCTGCGGGGCGATCACCTCCGGCCCCTCGGGGGCGAGGGCGGCGACGCGGGCGATGCTGCGGTCGACGTAGGCGTAGAGGCCGGCGTGGTAGCCGACCACGAGACCGATCAGCACGCCGAGGACCACGGCGGCGCGGACCAGCCGGCGGCGGCCGGGGCTGCGCGGCGGGCGCGGGGCCGCGGGCCGGCGGGTGCTCCCGGCACCGGACACCGCCGGGCCGTCGAGGCCGGGGATCGGCGGGTGCGCGGGGCGGCCGGGCAGCGGCGGCACCGGGCGGGAGTACTGGACGCCGGCCGGCGGCGTGCCGGGCAGCGGCGGGACGGGCGCCGAGTGGTGGACGCCCACGGGCGGCGTCCCCGGCAGCGGCGGGACCGGGCGGGAGTGCTGCACGCCGGCCGGCGGCGTCACCGAGGCGGGGCGCTGGACGCCCCTCGGCGGGGTGCCGGGCAGCGGCGGGACCGGACGGGAGTGCTGGACGCCGGCCGGCGCGGCGGGGACCGGGGGCAGCCCGCGACGGGGCTCCTCGGGCGCGGCCGCTGAGGACGCGGCGGCCGCTCCGGGTACGGGCGGCTTCGGCCCGCGGTGCGGGGGCAGCGACTCACCGGGCTCGAGCGGGATGGGCACCTCGCCGGTGCGGCGCGCGGCGCGGCGGCCGGTGGCCCCGCCCTGGCGGGCGAGCAACTGCTCGACGGTCACCGGCCCCGGCGCGTCACCGCCCGCGGCCCGGTCGTCCCCCCGCTCGTCCCGCACCGCTGTCGATCCCATCGTCGTGGCCCGTGCCGTCGCACACCGCACGCGCGCCAGTACTCAACGATACGGGCGGAAGCGGCCGTCGACCGGTTGCACGCGGCGTGACCCGCCGGGCGGGTCGCGTTTGCGCAGGCCACGAACGAGGGAGCGGCGGTCGGCGGACGGGCGGCGCCCGGCGCGCGGACGTAGCGTCGGCGCGTGTGGCTGCCCTCGATCCCCGGTCCCTCCGACGTCTTCTCCGCCGTCGAGAGCCTGCGTGACGGCGTCGCCGAGGCGCTCGCCCTCGTGCCCCGGGTGGCCGCGGCGGTCGGGCGGCTCGAGGGGCTGCTGGACCGCGTCGACGCCGTCGTGGACCGCGCGGAGGGCCTGGTCGGCCGGGCCGACGGCGCGGTGACCGCCCTGGACTCCACCCGGCAGCGCGCCGACGAGCTGGTCGCCGGCGCGGGGTCGACGCTGCAGGCGGCCGACGCCGCGATCACCGCGGTCGGCGGCACGCAGCGGAAGGCCGACGCCGCGATCACCGCGGTCGGCGGCACGCAGCGGAAGGCCGACGCCGCGATCGGCGCCGTCGAGGGCACCCAGCGCCGCGCGGACGCCGTGATCGGCGCCGTCGAGCAGACCCAGTCCCGCGCCGACGCCGCGATCGGCGCCGTCGAGGGCACGCAGGCCCGCGCCGACCGCGCGATCGAGGCGGTCGGCGGCACCCAGCAGCGGGCCGACGACGCCATCGCGGCCGTGGGCACCACCATCGAGCGGGCGCAGGGCGCCGTCGGGCGGGCCGAGGGCGCGGTCGACCGCGCCGAGGGCACGCTCGGGCGGGCGGACGGCGCCGTCGTGGCCGCCGAGGGGCTGGTCGGGCGGATCGACCCGCTCCTGGCCGGCTACGAGGAGCCGCTGACGCGGCTGGCGCCGTCGGTGCGGCGGCTGGCCGAGACGCTGGACCCGCACGAGGTGGAGGCGCTGGTCCGGCTGGTCGACCGGCTGCCGGAACTCGTCACGCACCTCGACGAGACGATGCTGCCGGTGCTGGAGTCGCTGGGCGACGTCGGCAGCGACGTCCACGACCTGGTCGACACGATGCAGGACATCCGTGAGGTGGTGAAGGGCTTCCCCGGCTCCAAGCTGTTCCGCCGGCGCGGCCGCGACGAGATCGCCGAGGACGAGAACGGCGAGGGGGCCCAGGAGCGCACCGGCTCCTGAGCCCCCTCGTCCCGCACGTCCCGCCGGTCAGGTCTCGGTCGGGTACCCCAGGGCGCGGGCGACGTCGCCGATGCGCTCGTAGGTCTGACCCTCGGGCAGCCGGCGAAGCTCGTCGACGACGGCGTCGGTCGCCCGGTGGTCCAGTGCGGCCTCCACCAGCCCGGGACCGTCATTGGGGAAGTCGGCCCGCACCAGCCAGCGCGCCAGCTCCGCACGGGCGACCACGGCGTCCTCGGTCATCCCGACGGGGACGCCGCCGACGAGGGTGCCCGCGGGGTCAGCGGCGATGTCCGGCTCGCCCTCGGCGACCGGCTCGACCTCCCGGAACTCCTCGGCCCGGGTGGCCCGCTCGGCCTTCAGCATCCCCTGGATCTCGTGCTCGAGCTCCTCGTCGACCCGCGGGTTGTGCTTGTTGCTGCGCGACGACACACCAGCGAACCCGTCGTCCATATCGCTCACGACCGCTTCCTTCCTGTGGCTACTTCTCCTCGAGCGCGGAGGGCTTGTGCACCGCCGTCTTGCCGCTCTTGTCGCTCTCGACCTCGTACTGGGGGTCGTCCGAGCTGGCCTTCACCTTCCGGCCGCCGGCCTCCGTCTCCTCGGTGATCTTCCGGGTGACGGTCCCCTCGGCCTTGCTGCCGTGGCTGTTCCAGGTGACGTGGTCACCCTTCGTGAAGTCGTCGGCCATCTCGGACCTCCGTGTCGTCGGGTCGTCCTTCCCCCGTGCCCGGCGTCCGGAGCGCACACACATCGGCACCGGGAGCGACGCACATCACCCTCCGGAGCGCCGGCGTCACCCGCTCGTGCGGTGGCAGGACCACCGCGCTCACGTAGCGTGTCCGGTGACGGAGACCGGTCGAGCGAACCTCCTGCTGAGAGTCGAGCAGCGGTCACGCTCGGTGAGGTGAGCCGTCCTCGATCGCCGGCCCGGTCGACCCCATTCCCCCGGGGTCGGCCGGGTCGGCCCCGTTCCCCGCCCGGTCCCTACGCTCGCCGGCGTGACCGATCCCGCCGGCCCGCCCGCTCCCGCTGACGGGGACCACCTGCCGGGCAGCCCCCGCCCCGTCGACGTCCTCACCGTCACTTCCGTCACCGACGTGACCCCGTCGGTGCGCCGGGTCGTGCTCTCGGGGACGCCCGACGCGGTCGCCGCGGCCGGCCCCACGGTCAACCTGCTGGTGCCCCGCGTGGGCGACCGGGAGCCGCGGTGGCCGGCGGTCGCCCGGGACGGCCGGATCGTGTGGCCGACCGGGGCACACGGCGTCAGCCTGCGCAGCTACACCGCCCGCCGCCAGGACCCCGGCCGTGGCGAGGTGGACGTCGACTTCGTGCTGCACGGCGACGGTCCGGCCGCCGCCTGGGCGGGCGCGGCGGCTCCCGGCGCCCTGCTGGGCGTGGCCGGCAGCGGCCCGCTGGGCGACCGCCCGGCCGGCACGCTGCTGCTGGCCGGCGACGAGACGGCGCTGCCGGCGATCAGCCGCATCCTGGCCGCGGCCGGCCCGGACACCGTCGGGACGGCGCTGCTGGAGGTCGCCGGGTCGGAGGAGGAGCAGCCGCTGGCCGCGCCGGCCGGCGTGGAGGTGCGCTGGCTGCACCGCGGCGGCACGCCGCCGGGCGAGAGCACCCTGCTCGCCGACGCCGTGGCCGCGACCGAGCGCCCGGCCGGTGACGACGTCTTCGCGTGGGTGGCCGCCGAGTCGGCCGCCGTCCGGGCGGTGCGCGCCGACCTGCGCGGCCGCTGGGGACTCACCCGCGCCCAGCACCACGCGATCGGCTACTGGCGGCGCGGCCGCGCGATGGCGCCCGCGGGCTAGCGGGGCCGCCCCCAGGGAACTCACAGGTAGCGTCCAGGGGTACTGCAGTTCCGCGGCAGAGCCTCGGGGCATGACGACAGCAGCCAGGCGTCCGACGGGAGTTGTCGTGACGGGAGCCCGCACCGCTCGACCCGCCGCCCCGGAGGCCCGCCTCCTGGTGGTCGACGACGAGCCGAACATCCGCGAGCTGCTCTCGGCCAGCCTGCGCTACGCCGGGTTCGAGGTGGCGACGGCGTCCGACGGCCAGCAGGCGCTGGCCGTGGCCTCCACCTTCCGCCCCGACCTGCTGGTGCTCGACGTGATGATGCCCGGCCTGGACGGCTTCGGCGTCGTCCGCCGGCTGCGGGAGAGCGGCCGGCACACGCCGGTGCTGTTCCTCACCGCGCGGGACGCCGCCGAGGACAAGGTCTCCGGGCTGACCCTCGGCGGCGACGACTACGTGACCAAGCCGTTCAGCCTCGACGAGGTGCTCGCGCGCATCCGGGCGGTGCTGCGCCGCAGCGCCGGCCAGCAGCGGGCCGCCGCGACCAGCCGGCTCACCTTCGCCGACATCGAGCTCGACGAGGAGTCGCACGAGGTGGTCAAGGCCGGCCAGGTGGTGAGCCTGTCCCCCACCGAGTTCAAGCTGCTGCGCTACCTCATGGCCAACGCCGGGCGGGTGCTGTCGAAGGCGCAGATCCTGGACCACGTGTGGAACTACGACTTCAACGGCGAGGCCAACGTCGTCGAGTCCTACATCTCCTACCTGCGGCGCAAGGTGGACACCACCGAGCCGCGCCTGCTGCACACCATCCGCGGGGTGGGCTACACCCTGCGCCTGCCCCGCGGCGCGTGAGCACTCCCCCCGGTCCTGCTCCCGGAGCGGCGCTCCGCAGCGGCCCCCGCCTCCCGCGGGTGCCGCTGCGGATCACGCTCGTCGCGGTGCTGCTGGTCCTGGTGACCCTCGCGCTGGTCGCCACCGGGGTGGCCGCGACGTCGCTGCTCAAGCGCTACCTGGTGGCCCAGCTGGACCAGCAGCTGGTGAGCACGCTGCGCGACACGGCCGGCTCCCAGGACTACCTCACCGACTGCCTGTTCGGCAGCCGCCAGCGCTACCTGGCCCCCGACAACTACGTGGCCTGCGTGATCCCCGGGGACGAGGAGCCGGTGGTGCTCTCCGGCCCGGACGACGAGGACGACCTGCCCGCCCTCGACGCCGAGGACGCCGCCGCGATCGCGGCCCGCGCCGCGGCTCCCGGCGGCCCGCCCCCGGAGGCGGGCCCCGGCCGGCCGCTCGCGCAGACGGTGGTCTCCGGCGACGGCGACACGGCCTGGCGGGTCACGGCCGCGGAGCTGCGCGGCGGGCTGGTGCTCGTCGTCGGCGGGGACCTCGACCGCGACGACCGGGTGATCGCGCGGCTGGTGTCCATCGAGATCGTCGTCGGGCTGGTGGTGCTGGTCGCCCTCGGCGTGACCGGGTACTGGCTGGTGCGCAGCAGCCTGCGCCCCCTGGCCGAGGTGGAGCGCACCGCGCAGGCCATCGCCGCCGGCGACCTGTCGCAGCGGGTGGCGCCGGGCGACAGCCGCACCGAGGTCGGCCGGCTGTCCCAGGCGCTCAACGGCATGCTCGCCCGCATCGAGAGCGCGTTCCGCGCACAGAAGGCCTCCGAGGAGCAGGCCCGCGCGTCCGAGGAGCGGATGCGCCGGTTCGTCGCCGACGCCAGCCACGAGCTGCGGACGCCGCTGACCTCCATCCGCGGGTTCGCCGAGCTCTACCGGCAGGGCGCCGTCACCAGCCCGGAGGAGACCGCCCGGCTGATGCAGCGCATCGAGAGCGAGGGCGGCCGGATGGGCGTGCTGGTCGAGGACCTGCTGCAGCTGGCCCGGCTGGACCAGCAGCGGCCGCTGTCCATCGCGCCGGTCGACCTGGCCGAGGTCGCCGGCGACGCCGTCCAGGACGCGCGGGTCCTGCAGCCGGACCGCCCGATCAGCCTGCACCTGGACGACTCCCTCACCGAGGTGCCGGTGGTCCTCGGCGACGAGGCGCGGCTGCGCCAGGTGGTGGGCAACCTGGTGACCAACGCGCTGGTGCACACGCCGGAGACCGCGCAGGTGACCGTCTCGATCGGCGAGGACACCAGCGACGGCGGGGACCGGGTGGTGCTGCGGGTGGCCGACGAGGGCCCCGGCATGGCGCCCCAGGACGCCGCCCGGGTGTTCGAGCGCTTCTACCGGGCGGACGCCTCGCGCAGCCGCGTGGCCGGCGGCACCGGGCTGGGCCTGTCGATCGTGGCAGCGCTGGTCGCCGCGCACGGCGGGGACGTCTCCCTGGACACCGCGCCCGGCCGGGGCGCGGCCTTCACCGTCCGGCTCCCCCGCTCCGGCCCCGAGCTGCCCGGCGTCCCGGGCGGCGCTCCCGGCGCGGCGCCCGGGCCCGCGCCCGATGGTCCCCCCGGGCAGCCCGCCGAGCCCGCGGGGCTACCGTCCGCCGGTGAGCACTGACAGCGGAGGAGCCCCCCACGACGCCGCGCTGATGGCCGCGGTCGCCGACCTGGGCGACGCCCTGCGCGGCCTGGTCGACGCCTCGGTGCGCACCGCCGTCCCCGCCGCGGACCTGCAGGAGGTCGCCGCGGTGGTGCGGACCGCCACCGGCCGGCTCACCGCCGCGGTCCGCCCGCCGGGGCAGCTGCCGGCGCTGGACGACCCGGTGCGGTTCCGGCGCGTCTACAACCCGGTGGCCGGGGTCGGCAGCGCCTTCGCCCCGCCGCTGCGGCTGCGCGAGGAGCCCGGCGGCGTCGTCGGGGAGGTGTCCTTCGGCCTGGCCTACGAGGGGCCGCCCGGCTTCCTGCACGGCGGGATGAGCAGCCTGGTGATGGACCAGGTGCTGGGCGCGGCGACGATCCGCGCCGGGCTGTGGGGCATGACCGCCCGGCTCGAGCTGGACTACCGGCGGCCGGTGCCGCTGGACACCCCGGTCGTCTGCCGCGGCCGGGTGACCGAGGCCGGCGGCCGCAAGTCGGTCGTCACCGGCACGATCGCGCTCGCCGGGGCGCCGGACCGGCCGCTGGTCGAGGCGCGGGCGGTGTTCGTGCTGCCGCGGGAGGACCTGCGGGCCGAGTACTTCGCGCGGGTCACCGACGCCTCCGGCCGGCACGCCCCGCCCTCGCGCCCCACCGACGCCACCGCCCCGGGACGCGCGGAGTGAGGGACGTCGAGGTCGCCGCGGCCGCCGCGCGGGCGGCCGCGGACGTGCTGACCGGGCTGCGCGTCGGGGGGCTGACCGGGCGTGCCCTCGGCGACGCCGGCGACGCCGCGGCCCAGGAGGCGATCACCGCCGTCCTCGCCGCCGAGCGCCCCGACGACGTCGTCTTCAGCGAGGAGGCGGCCGACGACCGCAGCCGGCTGGAGGCCGGCCGGGTGTGGATCGTCGACCCGCTCGACGGCACCCGGGAGTACGGCGAGACGGAACGGTCCGACTTCGCCGTCCACGTGGCGCTGTGGGTCCGCGGGACGCTGGCCGCCGGCGCCGTCGCGCTGCCCGCCGTCGGGGAGGTGCTGGTGACCGACCCGGCGCCGGCGCTGCCGCCGCCGGTGGCCCGCGCGCCGCGGATCGCGGTGAGCCGGACCCGGCCGCCGGCGCAGGCCGACGCGGCCGCGGTGGCGGTCGGCGGCGAGCTCGTGCCGCTGGGGTCGGCCGGGTTCAAGGTGACCGCGGTGGTCCGCGGCGAGGTCGACGCCTACGTGCACGCCGGCGGGATGTACCAGTGGGACTCGGCGGCGCCGGTCGCCGTCGCGCTGGCCGCGGGGCTGACCGCGGTCCGGCTGGACGGGTCGCCGCTGCGCTACAACGAGCCCGACCCCTCGCTGCCCGACCTGCTGGTGTGCCGCCCCGAGCTGGCCGCGGACCTGCTCGCCGCCGTCCGCCCGGGGTGAGCGCGGGCCCGCCGACCCGATGGCGGACACTGGGTACGGGAATCCCCCCTGGGCCGGTGCGGTTGGTGCTGGTCCGAGGCCGTCGTCGTCGATCCCGGAGTCCGCGCACGTGACCACACCCGACTACCGCCTGACCCAGCTGGAGACGCTCGAGGCGGAGTCCGTCCACGTGATCCGCGAGGTCGCCGCGGAGCTCGAGCGGCCGGTGCTGCTGTTCTCCGGCGGCAAGGACTCCATCGTCATGCTGGAGCTGGCCCGCAAGGCGTTCGCGCCGGCGCGGATCCCGTTCCCCGTGATGCACGTGGACACCGGCCTGAACTTCCCCGACGTCCTCGAGTTCCGGGACAAGCGGGTGGCCGAGCTGGGCGTGGAACTCGTCGTGGCCTCGGTGCCCGACGCGATGGCCCGCGGCCTGGTCCGCGAGGAGCCCAACGGCTCGCGCAACCGGATCCAGACGCCGGTGCTGCTCGAGGCGGTGGAGGAGCACGGCTTCACCGCGCTGTTCGGCGGTGCCCGGCGCGACGAGGACAAGGCGCGGGCCAAGGAGCGGGTGTTCTCCTTCCGCGACGAGTTCGGCCAGTGGGACCCGAAGAACCAGCGGCCGGAGCTGTGGGACCTCTTCAACGGCCGCATCCACCTGGGCGAGTCGATCCGGGTGTTCCCGCTGTCGAACTGGACCGAGCTCGACATCTGGCAGTACGTCGCCCGGGAGGACATCGAGATCCCGCCGCTGTACCTGGCGCAGGAGCGGGAGGTCGTCGAGCGGCAGGGGATGCTCTACGCGGTCAACGAGTTCGTCCGCCCGCGCGAGGGCGAGCGGGTGTTCCGCGAGACGGTGCGCTACCGGACCGTCGGCGACGCCAACCTGACCGCGGCGGTGCGCTCGGAGGCGCGCACGGTGGAGGAGGTCATCGCCGAGGTCGCGGTGACCCGGATGACCGAGCGCGGCGCCACCCGCGGCGACGACAAGGTCAGCGACGCGGCGATGGAGGACCGGAAGAAGGAGGGCTACTTCTAGCCCGGCGCCGGCGGCGGTGGCGGAGCAGGACGACGACCGTGACGGCGAGCAGCAGCAGGCCCGCCGGCCACCCCACCGCCTCCGGCTGCGCGACGCCGAGCGCCTCCGCGACGACGTAGCCGAGCGCGTACCCCGCGACGACGACCAGCAGCACCGGGACGAGGAACACGAAGCCGCCCACGGCCGCCCCTCCCCGCGGGCCCGGGTGGTCCCGCTCACACCAGCGTCCCCGATCGCGGGCCCCCGTGCCGTGGCTGGGACGATGGGGGCCATGCCCGAGCAGTCCCCGGTCGACGTCCACTCCCCCGCCGCCGAGCAGGCGGCCGAGATCGCGACGGCGCGCAAGGACATCCTCCGCATCGCCACCGCCGGCTCGGTCGACGACGGCAAGAGCACGCTGATCGGCCGGCTGCTCTACGACAGCAAGGCCGTGTTCGAGGACCAGTACGCGGCGATCGAGCGGGCCAGCAAGGGCGACTACGTCGACCTCGCGCTGCTCACCGACGGCCTGCGCGCCGAGCGCGAGCAGGGCATCACCATCGACGTCGCCTACCGGTACTTCAGCACCCCCCGGCGGACGTTCATCCTGGCCGACACCCCCGGCCACGTGCAGTACACGCGGAACATGGTCACCGGCGCCTCGACGGCGGACCTGGCGATCGTGCTGGTCGACGCCCGCAAGGGCCTGGTCGAGCAGAGCCGCCGGCACGCCTTCCTCGCCTCGCTGCTGCGGGTGCCGCACCTGGTCGTCGCGGTCAACAAGATGGACCTCGTCGACTGGTCCGAGGACGTCTACGAGCGCATCCGCGACGAGTTCACCGCGTTCGCGACGAAGCTGTCGATCCACGACCTGACCGTCGTCCCGATCTCGGCGCTGCACGGCGACAACGTGGTGACCCGGTCGGAGAACACGCCCTGGTACGGCGGGCCGTCGCTGCTGCACCACCTCGAGCACGTGCACGTGGCCGGCGACCGCAACCTCGTCGACACCCGCTTCCCGGTCCAGTACGTGATCCGGCCGCAGTCCGACGCCCACCACGACTACCGCGGCTACGCCGGCACCGTGGCCAGCGGCGTGCTCCGCCCCGGCGACGAGGTGCAGGTGCTGCCCAGCGGCCTGACCACCACGATCGCGGGCATCGACGGCCCGCGCGGCCCGGTCGCCGAGGCGTTCCCGCCCATGTCGGTGACCGTGCGCCTGGCCGACGACGTCGACGTCTCCCGCGGCGACCTGGTCTGCCGGCCGGGCAACGTGCCGCAGGTGACCCAGGACCTCGACGCGCTGGTGTGCTGGATGGCCGAGGAGCCGCTGCGGCCGCGGCAGCGGCTGGCGGTCAAGCACACCACCCGCACGGTGCGCGCGATGGTCAAGGAGCTGACCTACCGGCTCGACGTCAACACGCTGCACCGCGACCTCGAGGCCACCGAGCTCGGCCTCAACGACATCGGCCGGGTCAAGCTGCGCACCACGCAGCCGCTGTTCGTCGACGACTACAACAGCAACCGGGTCACCGGCCGGTTCATCCTCGTCGACGAGGCCACCAACGCCACCGTCGGCGCCGGGATGCTCCCGCCGCACCGCTGAAGCCCCCCCGCAGGCTCGCTGCCGGCCCCTGCGAGGGGGCCACCGGCCCGGACGGAGAGGCCCTCACCGCAGTCTGACGGGGAGCGTCTCGAAGCCGCGCAGCGTCTGCAGGTCGCGGCGGACGGGGCGGCCGGCCACCCGCAGCCGCGGGAACCGCTCGGTGAGCGTCCGCAGGCCGACGACGCCCTCCAGCCGGGCCAGGCCCGCGCCCAGGCAGTAGTGGATCCCGCCGGAGAAGGCCAGGTGCTCGCGGGCGTTGGCCCGGGTGACGTCGAAGCGGGCGGGATCGGCGAACACCGCCGGGTCCCGGTTGGCCGCGCCGAGCAGCAGGGTCACCCGCGTGCCGGCCGGCAGGGGCGTGCCCGCGACCTCGGTGTCCCGCGTGACAACGCGGCCGGTGAGCTGGACCGGGCTGTCGTGGCGGAGCACCTCCTCCACCGCGCCGTCCCAGCCCGCCGGGTCCTCCCGCAGGGCGTCCCACTGGTCGCGGTGGGCGTCGAGCAGCACGACGGCGTTGCCGAGCAGGTTGACCGTGGTCTCGAACCCGGCGCCGAGCAGCAGCATCACCGTGGCGTGCAGCTCGCGCTCGGTGAGCGCCTCGTCGTCGGGGAGGGTGACCAGCCGGCTGACCAGGTCCTCCCCGGGATCGGCGCGCAGCCGCGCGACATGCCCGCGGAGGAAGGCGTGCATGGCGCGCAGCGCGCGCTCGGCGGCCAGGTAGCGGCGCAGCGGCAGGCCGGGGTCGAGGGTGGCGGCCGCGGCGGCGCCCCAGCGCAGGAAGTCCCCGCGGCGGTCGGCGGGGACGGCGAGCAGGTCGGCGATGACCAGCACCGGCAGCTGCGCGGCGTAGGCGCCGACCAGGTCGACGACGTCGTCGCGGCCGGCGAGCCGGTCCAGCAGCGCCTCGGCGGTGCGCCGCACCATCGGCCCGGAGGCCAGCGTGGCGCGCGGGGTGAAGGCGCGGCTGACCAGCCGGCGGAAGCGGGTGTGGTCGGGCGGGTCGGTGACCAGCATGGACGGCGGCTCGGCCACGCCGGTGGCGTCGAGCTCGTCGGCGAACCGCAGCGCCCACCGGACGGGGGCCGGCGCCTGCGACCGGTCCCAGCCCACGCCGGCCGCGTCCGAGCGCAGCACCGCGGCAGCGACGGGGTGCGAGGCGGTGACCGGGCCCAGTGCGCTGCCGGACAGCGGGCCGCGGGCGCGCAGCCGGTCGTAGAGGCCGTAGGGGTCCTCGCGGGACGCCGGGTCGCGCAGCAGCCGGGCGACCGGGTCACCCCGGCGGGCGGCGCGCGCGAGGTAGAGGGCCGGCAGGCCGTGGCCCAGCGCGTAGCGGGTGGCCGTGCGGGCCGGGCGCAGCAGGCGCGCCGGGGCGGGTGCGGCCGGGGAGCCGGGAGCGGGCCGGGCCGGCCGCCGGGACGTCGTCGTCACAGCACCTCCCGCCCGGCGCACACCGGGCGGGAGGAGTCTGTCAGCTCAGGCGTCGGTGTCCGGGGGCGCGGGCGCCTGGCTGGCGTCGCCGTCCCAGTCCTTGCCGGCCTTGTACGCGTGCCCCGAGGCGCTGTCGGTCTGGTCGGCGACGGTCTGCGCCATCTCCTCGTCGGACAGGCCCTCGCCCGCGGCCTCGGTGTGGCTGGTGGGCTCGCTCATCCCATCTCCTCCGTCGAACGGCTTCGGTCCCTCCAGCCCTCCCCGGCGGGCCCCGCGGTCAAACTCCGGCCCCGGTCACCTCCCGAGCACGAACCGGACGCGCTCGCCGCCGTCGACGTCCTCCACGCCCCAGGAGTCGGCGATGGCGTCGACGATCTGCATGCCGCGGCCGCGGGGCCGGTCGCCGCGCAGCTCGCCGACGACGGGACGGGTGCCCGAGCCGTCGGACACCGCGATGCGCAACCAGCCGTCGGAGTACTCGAGCTCCAGGGACAGCACGCTCCCCGCCCACGTGGTCGACGACGTCGGCCACCAGCTCGGTCACGAGGAGGGCGACGTCGTCGGCGTCCTGGGGCGCCCGCCAGGTGCGCAGCGTCTCGCGGGCCACGTGCCGGGCAGTGGGGACGCTGCGCGGCTCCGGTGGCAGGTCCACCCGTGCGGTGGGTGCCGACATCTCGCCCCCTGGTGACCGGCCGTCCGGGGCGGGCCGGTTGTGCGTCATCGGGTCGCGGCCCACCGTCCCAGGACCGGTCTCCCCTGGCAACCGCCGTTGCGTGCAAGGGCCGTTGCGCGTCACACCCGTTGCACGCAACGGCCGTTCAGTAGGATCGCGCCCAACCGATCGCGGGCAGGGGCCCGCCGGCACGTCAGGAGGCTCCCGGTGACCACAGGACCGTCGGGGACCGCCACGTCGGCACCAGGGGACGACGCGGTCGCGGCCCTGGAGGAGCTGGTCCGGGAGATCGACCGGTGCGCGGCCGAGCTGCAGGACGCCCGGACCCGCGCCCAGCAGCTGCTCACCCAGCGCCGCGCGGGGGACAGCTGGCTCGCCATCGTCACCGAGGAGTCCCGCCCGCTGGTCGTCGAGCGGATCACCACCGTCCTCGGAGCCCTGGCCGGCGCCGGGTCGGTCTGGCGCCGCGCGCAGGCCCGCGCCCTGCAGGCCGAGCAGGTGAGCATCAACCGGATCGCCGCGATGTTCGGCGTCACCCGCCAGCGCATCTCGGCCCTGCTCCGCGAGCAGCCCGCCCGGGACGACGGCCGCGAGACCCCTCCGGCCTAGGCGGTCAGGGCGTCGATGGCCTTGTAGACGCGCTGCTCGGAGATCGGCCGGGGCGTGCCGAGCTGCTGGGCGAACAGGCCCACGCGCAGCTCCTCGACCATCCACCGGATGCGGGCGACCGGGTCGTCGGGGCCGCCGGTGGGCGGCACCTCGCGGCGCAGCTGCTCGTACTCGGCGGTCACCGCGGCGACCTGCTCCGTCCACAGGGCGTCGCGCACCGCGTTGGCCGGGAGCTTCTCCAGCCGCAGCGCCATCCCCCTGAGGTAGCGCACCAGGTCGGGCAGCCGCCGCCGGCCGGCGTCGGCCACGAACCCGCGGTGCAGCAGCCCGGTCATCTGGCGGCGCAGGTCGGCGACGGCGGCCTCGGGCACCCGGCGCCCGGGCGCCGCGCCGATCGCGACGGCGACCTCGCGCGCCTGGGTGAGCACCGCCTCGACCCGGCGGACGGCGTCCTGGGTGAGCGGCAGCAGCTGCTGCCGCGCCGTCGCCACCAGGGCGGTGAAGGCGGCCTCGTCGCGGGGCGGCCCGCCGGCGCCGGCGACCAGCTCGTCGGCCGCGGCGTCGACGCAGTCGTCGACCAGCGCGGGGATCTCGCCGTCGGGGTTGAACTGCAGGGCGAGCCGGCTCGTCGGGGAGAGCCCCTTGACCACCTGCCGGGTGGGCGAGCCGGCCACCAGCACGAGCAGCCGCCGGGCGCCGCGCCAGGTCAGCCGTCCGGCCTCGGCCTCGGTGGCCACCACCCGGACGCCGACCGTCGCCCCCTCGTCGACCAGCGCCGGGTACGCGGTGACCACGTGCCCGCCGCGGCGCACCTCGACGGTGCGCGGCAGCTCGCCGATCGTCCAGGCGGTCAGCCCGGTGCGCTCCAGGTCGGAGGCGGCGCGGGCCAGGCTCGCCCGGCCGGCCGGGGCCACCTCGCGGCGCAGCGCCTGCAGGTCCTTGCCGGTGGCCAGCGGCCTCTGCTCGTCGTCGAGCACGCGGAAGGTGGCGCGCAGGTGCGCGGGCACCTCGGCCGGGCGCCAGGCGTCCGGCGGGACGACGACGGCCGCGGACCGGCGCAGCTCGCGCTCCAGCGCCGGCAGCAGCGGCTCGGCCGGGCTGATGCGCGGCAGCACCTCGCGGACCCGGTCGGGGATCGGCACCAGCGCCCGGCGCAGCTGCTTGGGCAGCGTCCGCAGCAGCGCCGTCACCAGCTCCTCGCGCAGGCCGGGGACGGTGAAGGCCAGCGACTCCCCCGAGGTCCGCTCGGCGACGGTGTCGAGCACCGCCAGCGGGACGTCGACGGTGACGCCGTCCTCCGGCGCGCCGGGGGCGAAGGCGTAGGACAGCGGCAGGGTCAGGCCCTGCCTCAGCGGCACCTCGTCGGGGAAGTCCGCGGGATCCACCTGCCCGGCCGCGGCCGCGTCGGTGAGCACCTCCGGCGTGAGGGTGAGCAGGTCCGGCGTCTCGCGGCGGGCCTGCTTCCACCAGCGGTCGAAGTGCCGGGTGGAGACGACCTCGGCGGGGATGCGGGCGTCGTAGAGCTCGAACAGCGTCTCGTCGTCGACCCGGATGTCCCGGCGGCGGGCCCGCTCCTCCAGCTCGGCGACCCGCTCGAGCGCCCGCTGGTTGTCGGCCCAGA
This sequence comes from Geodermatophilus sp. SYSU D01045, assembly GCF_054050295.1. Taxonomy (NCBI): domain Bacteria; kingdom Bacillati; phylum Actinomycetota; class Actinomycetes; order Geodermatophilales; family Geodermatophilaceae; genus Geodermatophilus; species Geodermatophilus sp. SYSU D01045. Next base: position 77,142 of record NZ_JBJGZB010000012.1, on the reverse strand, counting down.
AGCGGTGGTGCGTCGTCCACTCGCCCTGGACGAGGGCGTGCCGGATGAACAGCTCGCGGGAGACCACCGGGTCGATCGAGCCGTACTGCACCCGCCGGCCGACCACGAGCGGGATGCCGTAGAGGGTGACCCGCTCGGTGGCCACGACGGAGCCGCGCTTGGCGTCCCACCGGGGCTCGGAGTACTCGCGCCGGACCAGGTGGCCGGCCAGCCGCTCGACGTCGTCGGGGTCGACGCGGGCCACGGTGCGGGCGAACAGCCGGCTGGTCTCCACCAGCTCGGCGGCCACGACCCAGCGCGGCGGCTTCTTCGCCAGCGGGGTGCCGGGGGCGATGACGAACCGGGCGCCGCGGGCGCCCAGGTACTCGCGCCCCCGCCCCCTTCCGCCTCTCGCGCGCGCATGGCTCTCCTCCACCTGCAGGCCGATCTGCGACAGCAGTCCGGACAGCAGGGCGGTGGTGATGCCGCGCTCGTCGGGCTCGGCGGCGAGCGAGCCGGGGGTCATGCCGAGGCGGCGGGCGGTGCTGCGGAGCTGGCCGTGCAGGTCCTGCCACTCGCGGATGCGCAGGTAGTGGAGGAACTCGCGCTTGACCGTGCGGCGGAACGCGCTGCCCGACAGCGCCTCCTGCTGCTCGGTCAGGTACCGCCAGAGGTTGAGCAGCGTGAGGAAGTCGGAGTGCTCGTCGGCGAACCGGGCGTGCACCTGGTCGGCGGCCTGCTGGTGCTCGGCGGGCCGCTCGCGGGGGTCCTGGATGGTCAGGCCCGCAGCGATGACGAGCACCTCCTCCAGCACGCCGCGCCGGTCGGCCTCGACGACCATCCGGCCCAGCCGCGGGTCCAGCGGGAGCTGCGCGAGCGCCCGCCCGGTGAGGGTGAGCCGGCCCTCGGCGTCGAGGGCGCCGAGCTCCTCGAGCAGGGCGCGGCCGTCGGCGACCGCGCGCCGGTCCGGCGGGTCCACGAACGGGAAGTCCTCGACGGCGCCGAGGTCGAGCGCGGCCATCTGCAGCAGCACCGAGGCGAGGCTGGTCCGGAGGATCTCCGGGTCGGTGTACTCCGGCCGGCCGTCGAAGTCGTCCTCGGTGTACAGCCGGATCGCGATGCCCTCGGCGACGCGGCCGCAGCGGCCCGAGCGCTGCCGCGCCGAGGCCTGGCTGATCGGCTCGATCGGCAGCCGCTGCACCTTCGTCCGTGCGCTGTAGCGGGAGATGCGCGCGGTGCCGGGGTCGACGACGTAGCGGATGCCGGGCACGGTCAGCGACGTCTCGGCGACGTTGGTGGCCAGCACGACCCGGCGGCCCGTGTGCGGCTGGAACACCCGGTGCTGGTCGGCGGCCGACAGCCGGGAGTAGAGCGGCAGCACCTCGACGCCGGGGAAGCGCTCGGCCAGCGCGTCGGCGGTGTCGCGGATCTCGCGCTCACCGGCGAGGAAGACCAGGACGTCGCCCGGACCCTCCGCGACCAGCTCCCCGACGGCGTCGCCGATGGCGCTGACCTGGTCGCGGTCGGGGTCGGCGTCCGGGTCGTCGGGGTCGACGACGGGCCGGTAGCGGACCTCGACCGGGTAGGTGCGGCCGCTGACCTCGACGACGGGCACCTCGGCGCCGTCGACGGAGAAGTGCTTGGCGATCCGGTCGACGTCGATGGTGGCCGAGGTGATGACGACCTTGAGGTCGGGCCGGCGCGGCAGCAGCTGGGCGAGGTAGCCCAGCAGGAAGTCGATGTTGAGGCTCCGCTCGTGCGCCTCGTCGACGATGATCGTGTCGTACTGGCGCAGCAGCCGGTCGTGGGCGATCTCGGCCAGCAGCACGCCGTCGGTCATGAGCTTGACCAGCGTGCCGTCGCCGACCTGGTCGGTGAACCGCACCTTCCACCCGACCGCACCACCCAGCGGCGTGCCGAGCTCCTCGGCGATCCGCTCGGCCACCGTGCGCGCGGCGATCCGCCGCGGCTGGGTGTGCCCGATCCGCCCGCGCACGCCGCGGCCGAGCTCGAGGGCGATCTTGGGCAGCTGGGTGGTCTTGCCCGAGCCGGTCTCCCCGGCGACGACGACGACCTGGTGCTCGCGCAGCGCGGCGGCGATGTCGTCGCGCCGGGCGCTGACCGGCAGCTGCTCGGGATAGCTGACCGCCGGGACGGCGGCCCGCCGGCGGGCGATGCGCTCCTCGGCGGCGACGACGTCGGCGGCGACCTTGTCGAGGGCCCGTGCGCGCGCGCCCTCGTCGCGGGTGCGGCGCAGGCCCTCGAGCCGGCGGCCGAGCCGGTGCTCGTCGTCGAGGGTCAGCGCGGCCAGCCGGGACCGGAGGTCCGCGAGGGTCGCGGTCACGGGCGCGCTCGACTCCCTTTCCGGGTGAGGGGACGGGTGGCGACCGGGGCCACCGCCCCCAGGATCGCAGGTCCGGCCCGTGCCGCCGGACGCCCGGGGCCGCTGGACCGAGCGGTGCAACGCGCCGGGGCCGCGGACCCTTCCCGCGAGACGTGCACCGACCGGCACCCGCGGGTACCGGAGTGGGGCCGCGCTGTCGCCCAGATCACGATGCGTGCACGCTGCAACTGGTTGTGTGCACCGCACATGAAGTTGTACCGTGCACTCATCTTCGCCACCCGTTCCCCGGAGTCCCCATGTCGCCGTCTGCGTCCCGTGACGCCGGCCCCCCGGCCGCACCGTCGCCGCAGCGCGCCGCGGAGGTCCGCCGGCTCTCCGAGCAGATGCCGCGCTTCATGCGGCTGGCCCACGCGTTCAAGAGCCTCCCGTCGGGCGCCGACGGCCGGGAGCGCGCGGCCCTGGTGCTGCTCTTCCCGCTGACCCGGCTGGGCCCGCTGCGGCAGAGCGCGCTGGCCGAGCTCGTGCACGCCGACCCGTCGACGGTCAGCCGGCACGTGGCCTGGCTGGTCGAGCGCGACCTGGTGCAGCGCGTGGCCGACGAGACCGACGGCCGCGCCACGCGCCTCGTCGTCACCGACGCCGGCCGGGCCGCCGTCGAGCGGCTGGCCGAGGAGCGCACCGCCCAGCTCGCCGGGATGCTCACCGGCTGGTCCGACGCCGACCTCGCCACGCTCACCGAGCTCTTCGGGCGCCTGCTCGACGACCTGACGGCAGCGCTGCCGTCCGACCCCCGCTCCCCCTCTGCACTCCCCGTCCCGAGAGAGAAGCCATGAGCCAGACCACCGCCCGCCCCACGGGTGGGCGCAGCGGCGCCCGCGCCGCGGCGGCCGCACCGGACTCCTCCGGCGCCTTCACGCACCGCCAGATCCTCACGATCATCGTCGGCCTGATGGTCGCGATGTTCCTCGCGGCCCTCGACCAGACCGTCGTCGCGACCGCGATCCGCACCATCGCCGACGACCTGCAGGGCTACGACCTGCAGGCCTGGGCGACGACGGCGTTCCTCATCACCTCGACGATCGCCACGCCGCTGTACGGCAAGCTCTCCGACATCTACGGCCGGCGGCCGTTCTACCTGTTCGCCATCGCCGTGTTCGTCGTCGGCTCGATGCTCTGCGGCCTGGCGGACTCCATGTACGAGCTCGCCGCGTTCCGCGCGGTCCAGGGCATCGGCGCCGGTGGCCTGATGTCGCTGGCGCTGGCGATCATCGGCGACATCGTGCCGCCGCGGGAGCGCTCGCGGTACCAGGGCTACTTCATGGCCGTCTTCGGCACCTCGAGCGTCCTGGGCCCGGTCATCGGCGGGTTCTTCGCCGGCCAGGACGCGCTGCTCGGCGTCGACGGCTGGCGCTGGATCTTCTACGTCAACGTCCCGCTGGGCCTGGTCGCCTTCGCCGCCGTCTTCCGGGTGCTGCACCTGCCGCACGAGCGGCGCGAGCACCGCATCGACTGGCCCGGCGCGCTGGCGCTGATCGCCTTCCTCGTGCCGCTGCTGATCGTCGCCGAGCAGGGCCGCATCTGGGGCTGGGGCTCGACCCGCTCGCTGGTCTGCTACGGCATCGGCGCCGTCGGCTTCGTGCTGTTCCTCCTCGCCGAGCGGGCCTACCGCGACGAGGCGCTGCTGCCCCTGCGGCTGTTCCGCAACCGCAGCTTCAGCGTCGTCGGCGTCGGCAGCGTGGTGATGGGTGCGGGCATGTTCGGCGGCCTGCTGCTGCTCCCGCAGTACCTGCAGATCGTCCACGGCTCGAGCGCCACGGTCGCCGGCCTGCAGATGATCCCGCTGGTCGCCGGCATCATGACCGGCGCGATGGGCTCGGGCATCGCGATCTCGAAGACCGGGAAGTACAAGGTCTTCCCGCTGGTCGGCATCGTGTTCATGACCGTCGCGCTGCTGTCGATGTCGTTCGTCGTCGACGCCGACACCTCGGTGTGGACGCTCGTGCCGTTCATGGTCCTGCTGGGCCTGGGTCTGGGCTTCAACTTCCAGCCCACGATCCTCGCCGTGCAGAACGCCGTGTCCCCGCGGGAGATGGGCGTGGCCACCTCGTCGGTCACGTTCTTCCGGCAGATGGGCGGCACGATCGGCACCGCGGTCTTCCTGTCCGTGCTGTTCAGCCGGCTGCCGGTGGACATCGGGTCGGCGCTGACGTCGTCGACCGACCCGCGGGTGCAGCAGGCGCTGCAGAGCGGCCAGCTCCAGGGCGGCGGCGACCTGTCGGACACCTCGTTCATCCAGACGCTGCCGTCGTTCCTCGCGGCGCCGTTCAAGACCGGGTTCTCGAACTCGATCGACCTGGTGTTCCTCATCGCCGCCTGCGTCGTGGCGATCGGGTTCTTCGTGTTCCTGTTCCTGCCGCAGCTGGCGCTGAGCAACCAGTCCGGCATCCAGGCCCAGCAGGCCGCCCGCCAGACCGCCGGCGAGCCCACCGGGGACGACGCCGGCGCCCAGGTGGCCCAGGCCGCCGGTGCCGCGGCGCCGACGTCGACGGCTCCCCCGACCGGGCGCCCCGGCGACGCCGAGCCCGCCGGCCGGCACCGCTCCTGACGCACCGGCCGAGAGGCCCCTCCCCGCACCGTGCGGGGAGGGGCCTCTCGTCGTCCCGGGCCGGGTCGGCCGTCGATCACCGGACGCGTGCACGGTGCGGCGGCGTGTCGTGCCGTGTCGCGTGCACACAGCCGATGATCGACACGTCCTGGCCGGCGCCGGGCATGCGGACGTGCTGCAGCCGGTGCAGCAGTGCCGCACCTGCTCCGGAGGCCAGGCCGGTCGCACGGCCCATCAGCTGCTGCAGGTCCACGAGGGAGCTGCTACCCGGGCGCGGACCCGGCCTATCGTGGGCCGGTCGGGCCGCGCGCCCGGCTCTCCCGCCGCCGTCGTCCGTGGAGGCCCCGTGTCCCCCAACCTCGTCCTGTCGCCGCGCGACCTGGACTTCCTGCTCCACGAGTGGCTCGAGGTCGAGACCCTCACCAAGCGGCCCCGCTTCGCCGAGCACTCCCGCGAGACGTTCGACGCGGTGATGGAGCTGGCCCAGCAGATCGCCACGGAGCACTTCGCGCCGCACAACCGGAAGGCCGACGAGAACGAGCCGCGGTTCGTCGACGGCAGGGTGGAGATGATCCCCGAGGTCGCGAAGGCGCTCGCGGTGTTCCGCGAGTCCGGGATCATGGCCGGGACCTTCGACGAGGAGTACGGCGGCCTGCAGCTGCCGCAGACCGTCGGGCAGGCGGCGTTCGCCTGGTTCAAGGCGGCCAACGTCGGGACCTCGAGCTACCCGTTCCTCACCATGGGCAACGCCCGCCTGCTGCTCGCGCACGGCTCGCAGGAGCAGAAGGACCGCTTCGTCCGGCCGATGCTCGAGGGCCGCTGGTTCGGCACGATGGCGCTGTCCGAGCCCCAGGCCGGGTCGTCGCTCGCCGACATCACCACGCGCGCCGAGCCCCAGGACGACGGCACCTACCGGCTCACCGGCAACAAGATGTGGATCTCGGCCGGCGACCACGAGCTGACCGAGAACATCGTCCACCTGGTGCTGGCCAAGATCCCCGGCGGGCCGCCCGGCGTGAAGGGCATCTCGCTGTTCATCGTCCCGAAGGTGCTGGTGGACGACGACGGGTCCCTGGGCGAGCGCAACGACGTCGTCCTGGCCGGCCTCAACCACAAGATGGGCTACCGCGGGACGACGAACACGCTGCTCAACTTCGGCGAGGGCGTGCACACCCCCGGCGGGCGGGCCGGCGCCGTCGGGTACCTCGTGGGCGAGCCGCACAAGGGGCTCTCCTACATGTTCCACATGATGAACGAGGCGCGGATCGGCGTCGGGATGGGCGCCACCGTCCTCGGCTACACCGGCTACCTGCACGCGCTGGAGTACGCGCGCACCCGGACCCAGGGCCGCTCGGCGAGCAGCAAGGACCCGTCGTCGCCGATGGTGCGGCTGGTCGACCACCCCGACGTCCGCCGGATGCTGCTGGCCGCCAAGAGCTACGCGCAGGGCGGCCTGGCGCTGGGCCTGTACTGCGCCCGCCTGGTCGACGAGGAGAAGACCGGCGAGACCGAGGACGACCGCAGCCGCGCCCACCTGCTGCTCGACACCCTGACGCCGATCGCCAAGGCGTGGCCCTCGCAGTGGGGGCCGGTCGCCGACGACCTGGCCATCCAGGTGCACGGCGGCTACGGCTACACCCGCGACTACCCGGTCGAGCAGTTCTACCGGGACAACCGGCTCAACCCGATCCACGAGGGCACCAACGGGATCCAGGCGCTGGACCTGCTCGGCCGCAAGGTGACCGTGCAGGGCGGCGCCGGCCTGCGGCTGCTGGCCGAGACGATCGCGGCGACGACGGCACGGGCGGCCGGGACGCCGTTCGCCGACCTGGCCGCGGACGTCGACGCCGCCGTCACCCGGCTGGTGGCGGTGACCGGCACGCTGTGGGGCACCGGCGACCCGGCGCTGGCCCTGGCCAACGCCAGCGCCTACCTCGACGCGGCCGGGCACACCGTCGTCGGCTGGCTGTGGCTGGAGCAGGCGCTGGCGACGCGCGACGAGACCAGCGACTTCCACGAGGGCAAGCGCGCCGCGGCGCGGTACTTCCAGCACTGGGAGCTGCCCAAGGTGCACACCTGGCTGGACCTGCTGGAGTCCCTGGACCGGACGGTGCTCGACACCCCCGACGCCCACCTCTGAACGCACTCGCGCCCCGCGGCTCCGGGAGGAGCGGCGGGGCGCGGGTCGTCCGGGGCGCGGGCGGGTCAGGCCGCCCGGGCCATCCCCACGGCCTCGACGGCGGCACCGGCCGGCGCGGTCTCGCGGCGGGCGGCCGCCCGCTGCTCGCGCTCGTACCGTGCCGTGGTCGAGGTGCCCATCGCGATCACCAGGGCGGTCAGGACCAGGAACCCGACCAGGGTGACTGCAGGCCACAGAAACATCTCGAACGTCCCCTTGCTCGTCTCGTGACGCCGGCCGGGCTGCGGGCCCGGCGGCTCGTCTCTGGAGACTGTTTCCCCAGCGAACCGCCCTCTCAATCGTCGCTACGCACTGTTCACCTGACAGGCTGTGAGCGACTTCACCCGACGGGGCCCTCGGAGCCCGGTGCGCCGCCCGGTCCGGCACGTGGTGTCATCGGGACGTGTCCGCAGGTGCCGAGGTCTCCACCGCCGGCACCGGCACCGCCCCCGCCCGCCCGCGGCCCGCGCTGCTCGTCCTGACCCTCTCACTGGGTGTCACGACGCTGTCGTTGCTGCAGAGCCTCGTGGTCCCGGTGCTCGGGCCGATCGGCGAGCAGCTCGGCGTCTCCCCGGCCGCGGCCGGCTGGGTGCTCACCGCCAACCTGCTGGCCGCCGCGGTGCTCACCCCGGTGCTCGGCCGGCTCGGCGACACCCGCGGCGAGCGGCCGGTGATCCTCGGCATCCTGGCCGCGGTCGCGGTCGGCACGCTGCTGGCGATCGTCACCCGCTCGCTGCCGCTGCTGCTGGTCGCGCGGGTCCTGCAGGGCTCCTCCTACGGGCTGTTCCCGCTGTCGATCAGCGTGCTGCGCCGCGAGCTCCCGCCGGAGCGGCTGAGCGTGGCGATGTCGGTCGTCAGCAGCACCCTCGGCGTCGGCGGCGTCGTCGGCCTGGTCGCCGCGGGCCTGCTCACCGGCGACGGCGGGGACTACCACCGGCCGTTCTGGATCGGGCTGGGTGTCACGCTGCTGTCCCTGGTCCTCGCCGCCGTCCTGCTGCCCCGCCGCGCCGCCACGGCGAGCGGGCGGGTCGACTGGCTCGGCGCCGTCGTCCTCGGCGTCGGCCTGGTGCTGCTGCTCCTGCCGGTGTCGCAGGGCAACACCTGGGGGTGGACCTCCCCGCTGACGCTCGGCTGCGCGGCCGGGGCCCTGGTCGTCCTCACCGGCTGGGTGCTGCTGCAGCGCCACAGCGCCCAGCCGCTGGTGCGCCCGGCGCTGCTCACCGACCCGCGGATGCTCGTGCCCAACATCGCCGGCTTCACCACCGGCATCGGGCTGTTCGTGTCCTTCCTCGCCGTCATGCAGTACGTCCAGACGCCGCCCGGGGTGGCCGGCTACGGGTTCGGCGCGCCGGTGCTCGAGGCCGCCGTCGTCTACCTGCTGCCCGGCGGCGTGGTCGGCATCCTGCTGGCGCCGCTGGCCGGCAAGGTCGTCGACCGCATCGGCGCTCTGCCCACCCTGCTCACCGGCGCGGTCGCCGGCGTCGCCGGGTTCGTGGTGTTCGCGCTGGGCCGGTCCGAGCCGGCGCTGGTCGTGGTCGCGGGGCTGCTGTCGCAGGCGTGGGTGACCGTGGCCTACGCGGCGCTGCCCACGCTGGTGGTCCAGGCGGTGCGACGCAGCGAGACCGGCGTCGCCAACGCGGTCAACTCGATCGCCCGCTCGCTCGGCCAGGCGGTGGGCAGCACGCTCACCGTGGCGCTGCTCGGCGCCACCCTCGACCCCGCCACCGGCCTGCCGACGGCCGCCGGGTTCACCGCCGTCGCCCTGCTCGGCGCCGGGGCGGCGGCCGCGGTGGGGCTGGTCAGCCTGGCCGGGATGGTGCAGGCCCGGCGCAGCGGGCCGGCCGGCCCCGACGACCTCCACGACGTCGAGCGGGCCACCGCCGGCGCCGGCGAGTGGTCCCCGGTCTCCGGCATCCGCTGACGCCCCGCGACGCGCCGGGATGATCACCGCGCGCATGGAAGCGCCCCGTCCGGGGAAACCACGGTCCGATCGACTCGCCCCAGACCCGGAGGACGACCATGGCCCGCCCGCACGGCTCCCGCGCCGCGAGCACCGACACGGCGAAGCCGACGCGCTTCTCCGGCAACACCGCCGGTGACCCCGCGCCGCACGACGACAAGGTCAACTCCACCCGCTTCGACAACGCGCCGCGCGGCGCGGACACCACGCCGACCTTCTTCGGCACGGTCAAGCGGACCGTCAAGGAGTTCCAGGAGGACAACCTCACCGACTGGGCGGCGTCGCTGACCTACTACGGCGTCCTCGCGCTCTTCCCGGCGCTGATCGCGCTGACGTCGATCGTCGGCCTGCTGACGACCCCTCAGCAGCTCACCGACGCGCTGACCACCGTCGTCCCCGCCAGCGCCGCGAGCACGATGGGCCCGGTCATCGAGCAGGTCGCCGGCAACCAGAGCACCGCCGGCGTCGGGCTCGTCATCGGTCTCGCCCTCGCGATCTGGTCGGCGTCGGGCTACGTGGGCGCCTTCACCCGCGCGTCCAACGTCGTCTACGAGACGCCCGAGGGCCGCAAGATCTGGAAGCTCAAGCCGCTGCAGCTGCTGATCACCCTGATCGGCATCCTGTTCGCCGCCGTCATCGTGGCGATGCTGGTCCTCAGCGGCCCGGTCGTCGAGGCCGTCGGCTCGGCCATCGGCCTGGGCGACACCGCGCTCACCGTGTGGAACGTCGTCAAGTGGCCCGTGATCCTGGTGGTCCTGGCCCTGATGATCGCCGTCCTCTACTACTCCACGCCGAACGTCAAGCTGCGCGGCTTCCGGTTCATCAGCCCCGGTGCCGGCGTGGCCATCCTGGTCGCGGTCCTGGCCTCGGCCGCCTTCGCCTTCTACGTGGCCAACTTCGGCAGCTACAACAAGACCTACGGCGCCCTGGCCGGCGTCATCGTCTTCCTGATCTGGTTCTGGCTGATCAACCTGGCCCTGCTGTTCGGCATCGAGTTCGACGCCGAGAAGGAGCGGACGACCGAGCTCAAGGAGGGCGTCCCGGGGGCGGACAAGGAGATCCAGCTCGACGCCCGCGCCGAGCCCAAGCCCCGCAACACGCACTGAGCACACGACAGCGGCCCCCTCCCCGGCGGGGGAGGGGGCCGCTGTCGTGTGCTCAGCGGGCGGTGGGCGGGCCGTCCCCGCGGCGGGCCGGCGGGGTGCGCTCGACCACGGCGGCCACCGCGGCCAGCCCCCGGCTGACCGCCTCCCCGACCGGGGTCAGCGGGGCGGGCGCCCGGCGGACGAGCGCGTCGACGACGTCGCGGCTGCGGTCCAGCAGCGACAGCGGCAGGCCCGAGAGCGCGTTGCCCGGCGGGCGGCGGGACACCGTCGGGTGCGCGCGGGTGGGCGAGATCCGGCGCACGAGCTCCCACCGGCGGCCCAGTCGGCGCAGCTCGGCGGGGTCGAGCCGCTCCTGCAGCCGCGGGAACAGCACGTCCTCCTCGTCTCGCACGTCCTCGCGCAGCACCTCGACCAGCCGGGCCAGCCGGGCGGGCCGCTCCGGGGAGTCGGGACCGCCCTCCTCCAGTGCGGCGACCAGCTCGTTGACCTCCTGGTGCTCGGTCTCGATCTGCCGGGTCAGCGCGTCGCCGTCGGGCAGCACCCGGCGGATCACCGGCCAGAGCACGGTCTCCTCGGCGAACGCGTGACTGAAGACCAGCCGGTCGATGCGCGTCAGCACCTCCTCCTGCGCGCGGCCGGCGGCGCCGTCGAGCTCGTGCAGCAGCCGGTCGAGCTCGACGTGGTCCTCCCGCTGGCGCACCAGGACGCTGCCGGGGCCTCCCAGCTCGTCGTCGGTCTGGTCGGCGATGGATCGGGGCACGGGGCCCTCCTCGGGACGGGGCGGTCGGATCCGCCGGTCCCTGCCCCGATCGGCGCGCCGCCATGCCGCCTTGCCGGTCGCCGCCCCGGAGGCGGGGGAAGGCCGGTCGGGAGCGCGGGACGACGTCGACGACCGGTCGGCGCCCCGCGGCACCGACCCGCGCCGCCGGGGCCGGTTGCCGCGCAGGGGCGGGGGTAGGCCGGACCCACGGGACAGCGGGGTCCCGGCAGCGGAAGGAGCCAGTGCCATGGCCGACCGGCCCACCGTCACGTCGGACTTCTACGAGCTCGAGGCCCTCCTCGAGGAGGAGGACCGGGCGACACTGATGCGCGTCCGGGCGTTCATGGACGAGCAGGTCGAGCCGGTCATCAACCAGTACTGGACCCGGGCGCAGTTCCCCCGGGAGCTGATCCCGGGCCTGGCCGAGCTGGGCATCGCGGGGGCGCAGTACTCCGGTCACGGCTCGCCCGGCCGCTCGTCGCTGTTCGACGGCATGGTGTCGATGGAGCTGGGCCGGGGCGACCCGTCGGTGGCCACCTTCATCGGCGTCCACGGGGGGCTGGCGATGGGGACGATGCACCTGTGCGCCTCCGAGGAGCAGAAGGAGCGCTGGCTGCCGGCGATGGCGCGGATGGAGCTCATCGGCGCCTTCGGCCTCACCGAGCCCGAGCACGGCTCCGACGTCGCCCGGGGAATCCAGACGACGGCCCGCCGGGACGGTGACGAGTGGGTCCTCGACGGGCAGAAGAAGTGGATCGGCAACGGCAGCTTCGCCGACCTGGTGATCGTCTGGGCACGTGACGTCGACACCGACCGGGTGCTCGGCTTCGTCGTCGAGACGCCGACGCCGGGCTTCAGCGCCGTCGACCTCGAGGACAAGATCGCGCTGCGCGCGGTGCAGAACGCGCACATCACCCTCGACGGCGTCCGCGTGCCGGAGGAGAACCGGCTGCAGAACGCGAACTCCTTCCGCGACACCGCGAACGTCCTGCGGGCCACCCGGGTGAGCGTGGCGTGGTCGGCGGTCGGCTGCTCGCGGGGCGCGTACGAGCACGCGCTGCGCTACGCGCTGGGCCGCGAGCAGTTCGGCCGGCCGATCACCTCGTTCCAGCTGGTGCAGGACCTGCTGTTCCGGATGCTCGGCAACATCACCGCGTCGGCGGCGTTGTGCGCGCGCGCCTCCCAGCTGCAGGACTGCGGGATGCTGCGCGACGAGCACGCGTCCATGGCCAAGGGCTACAGCACCATGCGGATGCGGGAGACCGTCGGCTGGGCGCGGGAGCTCATGGGCGGCAACGGGATCCTGCTGGAGAACCACGTCGGCCGGTTCGTGGCCGACGCCGAGGCGATCTACTCCTACGAGGGCACCCGCGAGGTCAACAGCCTCATCGTCGGCCGCGCGATCACCGGCACCAGCGCCATCACCTGACGCGCGCTCCTCGCGATCACGGCGCCGTGACCACCGGAGGGCCCGGGACACCGGTCACGGCGCCATGATCACGGGCGGCCTCGTTCAACGGCCGTCCCACCAGCGGGCCGCGGCCTCGGCGGGGGTGAGCCCGTCGACGGCGACCGACCGGTTGAGCCGGACCAGGTCGATCGTCGTCAGCTGGGCGCTGACCGCGTCCAGCGCGGCGCGCAGCGGCTCGCCGCCCTCGGCGGCCACCTCGGTCCGCACGAGCGGCACCACGTTCTCCCGCGGCTGCAGCGCCCGGTCGTCGCGCAGCAGCTGCAGCGAGGCGTCGGTCAGCCGGGCATCGGTCGTCTCCAGCATCCCGACGTCGACCTGCCCGGTGAGCAGCGCCTCCGCGGTGGCCGCCCGCGACGGCATGCTGCGGACCTCGGCGAACTCGATGCCGTAGACCTCGCGCAGCCCGGGCAGGCAGAACCGCCGATCGCTGCACTCGGGCGGGCCGCCGAACACCAGTTGCGGCGCGATCGCGGCGAGCCCGCTGAGCGTCGTCACGCCGTGCCGGGCGGCGAGGTCGGTGAGCACGACGAACCCGTTCTGGTCCTCGGCCTCGGCCGGGGCCAGGACGGTCAGCCCGCGCGGCGCGAGGGCGGCCGCCAGCCCTTCCCGCAGGACGGTGGGGTCGTGGGACGCCGTCCCCGCGCCGGCCTCCAGGAACTCCGACGCGGTGCCCAGGTAGTCGACGACGAGGTCGACGACGCCCTGCTCGAGCGCCGGGAAGACCACCTCGCGGGTGCCGATGCCGTGCTGCACCGCCACCTCGAACCCGGCCCGCCGGATCGCCTCCGCGTACACCTCGGCGAGCGTCTGGTTCTCCGGGAAGTCGTAGGACGCCACCCGGACGACGCCGTCGGCGGGCGGGTCCGCCTCCGCGGCCGGGGAGCCGCAGGCGCCGAGCACGGCGGCGGCGAGGAGCAGGGCGGCGAGGAGCAGGGCGGCGAGCGGTCGACGACGCATCGCGGACCCTCCCGGGACAGGAGGCGACGCCCCGCGGGCGGACTGGCGCGGGGACGGCCACGCTAGCCCTGCTCGGGACCAAGGTCGATGGTCCCGGGAGCGCAACCGGTGCAGCATCGGGCGGCATGGCGGCCACGGCGCGGCCCCCGGCGCCCCAGACGCCGGTCCCGGCTCCGGCACCGCGGGGACCGGTGACGGCACCCGCGGCGCAGGCACCTGCGGGAGGGCAGGTCCGGCGGCCGGACCTCCCGCCCATCCACCGCGAGCCCCGGCGACGCCGCCCCTCGGGCGAGCCGCCGCCGCTGCCGCGGCACCTCAACGCGTCGGGCAAGTGGTGGCTGGCGCTCAGCGGCGTCGTCGTCGTGACCTGGGGCGCCGTCCTCGTCACCGGGAGCTCGGCGTTCTTCGACCTCGTCGACACCCGGGTGCTGCAGGCGATCGCCGCCATCCGCTCCCCCGGCCTCACCGACGTCGCCGAGGTGGCCGGCGTCCTCGGCACCGGCCGGGCCATCCACCTGCTGTGGCTGGCCAACCTCGTGGTGCTGGCGGTCTTCCGCCGCTGGCGGCACCTGTTCGTGTGGATCGGGGTCGGCCTGCTGGTGGTGAACACCGCCGCGACCCTGGCCGCCACGCTGCAGCGCCCACGGCCCTACGAGGTGGAGATCCTCGGCAGCTGGTCGGGGTTCTCGATGCCGTCGGTGCCGATGACCGTGCTCGCCACCTTCCTCGTCAGCACGCTCTACTCGCTGGTGCCCGCGGGCCGGCCCCGGGACATCGGCAAGTGGGTGGTGTGGGGCCTGCTGCTGGTCACCGCCGCCTCGCGGCTCTACCTCGCGCAGGACCACCCCACCGACGTCCTCGCCGGCGTCGTCCTCGGCGTGGCCGCGCCGCTGGCCGCCTTCCGGCTGCTGACGCCCAACGAGGTCTACCCCGTCGTCTACCGGCGCGGCAGCCCCGCCCACCTGGACGTCACCGGGGCGCGCGGCGAGGCGATCGTCCGCGCGCTGCAGGACCAGCTCGGGTTGCTGGTCACCTCGGTGAAGCCCTTCGGTCTGGCGGGGTCGGGCGGCTCCACGCCGCTGAAGATCACCGTCAAGGCCGCCGACGCCGCCGAGCAGGAGGAGAGCTGCGTCTTCGGCAAGCTCTACGCCGCCACGCACGTGCGGTCCGACCGCTGGTTCAAGCTGGGGCGCACGCTGCTCTACGGCCGGCTGGAGGACGAGAAGCCCTACCACAGCGTGCGGCGGCTGGTGCAGTACGAGGACTACGTCCTGCGGCTGCTGTCCGACGCCGGCCTGCCCGTGCCGCACCCGCTGGGCATCGTGGAGATCACCCCGGAGCGCGAGTACCTGCTGGTCACCGAGTTCCTCCAGGGCGCGCGGGAGATCGGCGACCCCGAGGTCGTCGTCGACGACGCGGTGATCGACCAGGGGCTGGCCGTCGTCCGGCGGCTGTGGGAGATCGGCATGGCCCACCGCGACATCAAGCCGGCCAACCTGATGGTCCGCGACGGCACGCTGTTCCTCATCGACTCCGCGTTCGCCGAGGTGCGCCCCAGCCCGTGGCGGCAGGCCGTGGACCTGGCGAACATGCTCCTGGTCCTCGCGCTGCGCACGGACGCCGCCCGCGTGTACGAGCGGGCGCGGCGCTACTTCTCCGACGAGGAGCTGGCCGAGGCCTTCGCCGCCACCCGTGGGCTCACCATGCCCTCGCAGCTGCGCCGGATGCTGCGGGCGCAGGGCCGCGACCTGCACCGGGACTTCCTCGAGCTGCTGCCCTACCGGCTTCCGCCGGTGCGCATCCAGCGGTGGACCTGGCGCCGGGCCGGCCTGTGCCTGGTGACCGCGCTCGCCCTGGTCCTCGCCGTGACCATCGCGGTCAACCTGCTCGGGTCGCCGCTGTGAGCGGCGCCCGGCGCCCGGCCGCGGCGGCGGTGCTGGCGGCCGCCCTGCTGACGGCGGGCTGCGCGCCGGGCACCCCGACCGTCAGCGGCGAGCTGCCCGGCTGCCGCACCGGCGACGACGACCGGGCCGCCCACGGCGTCGTGCTCATGGCCCAGGCGGTGCCGACGGCGACCTGGGTGCCGTGCGTGGAGAGCGTCCCGGTGGGCTGGACCTTCGCCGGCCTCGACGCCCACTCGGGCTCGGCGCGGTTCTGGCTGAACTCCGACCGCGACGGCTACCACGCCATCGAGGTGCGGCTGACCGCCGGCTGCGACACCACGGGTGCCACCGAGATCCCCAGCGAGCGGGACGGGCTGCAGCGCTTCGAGCGGGTCGTCCGGGTGACCCCGGAGTACCTGGGCCGCCGCTACTACGTGTTCCCCGGCGGCTGCCTGACCGTCGTGTTCACGCTCTCCGGCGACAACCGCGGGGAGCCCCTGGCACTCGCCACCCAGAGCCTGGGCGTGGTGAGCCGCGAGGTGCTCTCCGCCGAGGTCCACGAGGAGAGCGGCGGCCGGCTGCAGCTCGACCCGCCGCCCGCCGACGCCGCCGGCCCCGAGGACGAGGGGGACCCGCCATGACCGCCGTGACCCCGCAGGCGCCACCCGTCCGGCCGTCCCGGCGCAGGCCCCTGTGGCGCCGGGTGCTCGCCCCGCTGTTCTCCCTCGCGCTCGTCGCCGCCGTCTTCCTGTGGTTCCTGCCGCGCTTCACCGACATGGCGCAGGTGTGGGACGCGGTGGTCGACCTGTCGTGGGGGGCGCTGCTGCTGCTCCTGGTCGCGGCCGCGTGGAACCTGGCCACCTACCAGTTCGTGATGGTCGTGACCATGCCCGGCCTGCGGCTGCGCGAGGCGACGGTCTCCACCCTCACCACCACCGCGGTGTCGAACACCGTCATCGGCGGGGCGGCGATCGCGCTCGGGCTGACCTACGCCATGAACTCCTCGTGGGGCTTCTCGCGGTCCCGCACGTCGGTGTCGGTGCTGCTGTCGGGGCTGTGGAACAACTTCGCCAAGCTCGCCCTGCCGGTGGTCGCCCTCGTGCTGATGGCCTTCACCTCCTCCGCCCCCGGTCCCGGCCGGGTGGCCGCGGGCATCGCCGGCGTCGCCGGGCTGGTCGCGGCCGTGGTCGTGCTCGGCCTGCTGCTGCACAGCCGGGAGGGCGCCGCCCGGATCGGCCGGGGCAGCGGGCGGGTCGCCTCCGCGCTGATCAAGCCGTTCGGCCGGCCGCCCGTGCAGGGCTGGGACCAGGCGACGACGAAGTTCCGCGACCGGACCGCGCTGCTGCTGCGCGCCCGCTGGCACTGGCTCACCCTCACGACGCTGGTCAGCCACCTGTCCCTGTTCCTCGTGCTGATCGTCGCGCTGCGCGCGGTGGGCGTGTCCGCCGAGCAGGTCAGCGTGGTGGAGGCGCTCACGGTCTTCGCCTTCGCCCGGCTGCTCACGGCCGTCCCGTTCACCCCGGGCGGGCTGGGGGTCATCGAGCTGGCGCTGATCACCGGCATGTCGGCGTACGGCGGGGACCGGTCGCTGGTGGCCGCGGCGGTGCTGGTCTTCCGCGGCCTCACCTACCTGCTGCCCATCCCCCTCGGGATCGGCACCTACCTGTTCTGGCGGCACAACCGCTCGTGGCGGCGGGAGCCCAACTCCGCACCGCGCACGGACCTGGTGCCGGAGACGGCGTGACCGGGCGGGCGGCCACCCGCCCGCGGCCGCCGGTCACCCGCGGCGGTCGCGAGGTGGTCCTGGCCGCCGTCGGCGCGCTGGTGCTCGTGCTCGCCGCGCTGCCGGTGGAGCGGACGTCGGTGCCCGCGGCCGAGGCGGCGGTGTTCCGGGCGGTGAACGGTGTCGACGTCGTGCCGTTCCTGCTCGTCTGGCCGGTCATGCAGCTGGGCAACTTCCTCGTCGTCCCGGCGGCCGCCGTGGTCGCGGCCGCGATGCGGCGCTGGCGGCTCGCGCTGGGGCTGCTGCTCGCCGGCGTCGGCACCTACCTCGCGGCGAAGGGGATCAAGGACGTCGTCGTGCGCGGCCGGCCCGACGGGCTGCTCGACGACGTCGTGATCCGCGGTGCGGCGGCGCGCGGCCGCGGCTTCCTGTCCGGGCACGCGGCCGTCGTGACCGCCGTCCTGACCGTGGCCTGGCCGTGGCTGGGCCGCCGCGCGCGGATCGTGGCCGTGGTGCTCGTGGCGCTGGTCTGCCTGGCGCGGGTGTGGACCGCCGCGCACCTGCCGCTGGACGTCGTCGGCGGGATCGGGCTGGGGCTGCTCGTCGGGTCGGTGGCGCTGCTGGTGGTCGGCCGGCCGCGGTGAGGTCTGCCGCCGGGCGCCGCCTGTGGTTGAGTGACTGAGGTCACAGGAGGCCCGAAGACCCGAGGAGCCCGGGATGACCACCACCGCCCCGCGCCCGTCCGCCCCGCCCCGCCCGCGCCCCGCGCCGGTCACCGACGGGGCTCCCGACGGCGGCCGGTCCCCCTCCCCGGAGGCGTCCGAGGCGGTCATGGGCCTGGACATGGTGCTGGTCGACGGCGCCCGCGGCCCGCTGCGGCGGATGGTCCCGCCGGCCCGCACCGTCGCCCGGCTCGGCGCCTCCCTGGCGCGCCGGCCCGAGACCGTCGTCCGCACCGGCGGGGACCTGGTGCGCGAGCTGGGGCGGATCGCGGTGGGCCGCTCGGAGGTCGCCCCCTCGCCGAAGGACCGCCGCTTCGCCGACCCCGCCTGGACCGGCAACCCCTTCCTCCGGCGGACCATGCAGGCGCACATCGCCGCCGCGCAGGCCGCCGCGCGCCTGGTCGAGGACGCCGACCTCGACTGGCAGGACGACGAGCGGATCCGGTTCACGCTGACCAACGTGGTCGACGCGCTGGCGCCGTCCAACGTCCCGTTCCTCAACCCGCTGGCGCTCAAGGCGGTCATCGACACCGGCGGCCGCAACGCGGTCAGCGGGCTCCGCCGGATGGTCTCGGACCTGGTGTCCCCGCCGCGGGTGCCCTCGATGGTCGAGCCCGACGCCTTCACCGTGGGCGAGGACCTCGCGGTCACCCCGGGCGCCGTCGTCCTGCGGACCGACGTGTTCGAGCTGATCCAGTACCGCCCGACGACGGAGACCGTCCGCGCCGTCCCGCTGCTGATGGTCCCGCCGACGATCAACAAGTACTACATCACCGACCTCGCGCCCGGCCGCAGCATCGTGGAGCACTACGTGGCCGCCGGCCAGCAGGTCTTCATGATCAGCTGGCGCAACCCCGACGAGCGGCACGCCGACTGGGGCCTGGACGCCTACGGCCAGGCCGTGCTGGACGCGATGGACGCCGCGCAGCGCATCACCGGCAGCGAGCGGGTGGCCCTCCAGGCGTTCTGTTCCGGCGGGATCGTCACCGCGATGGTGCTGGCCCACCTGGCCGCCACCGGACGGCTGGACCGGGTGGCCGCCGCCAGCTTCGCCGTCACCGTCCTCGACTGGGCGCGGGCCGGCACGGTGTCGGCGCTCATGGACCCCGAGGCGGTCCGGGACGCGACAGAGAAGTCGCGGAGGAAGGGGTACCTCGACGGCGCGATGCTCGCCGAGGTCTTCGCCTGGCTGCGCCCCAACGACCTGGTGTGGAACTACTGGGTCAACAACTACCTGCAGGGCAGGCCGCCGGCCGCCTTCGACATCCTCTTCTGGAACGCCGACACCACCCGCATGAGCGCGGCGCTGCACCGGGACTTCATCGAGGTCGCGGTCGGCAACTCCCTCACCGAACCGGGCAGGGCGACGATGCTCGGCACGCCGGTGGACCTGTCCGCCGTCGACGTCGACGCCTACGTCACCGCCGGGATCGCCGACCACCTCTGCCCCTGGCAGGCGTGCTACCGCACCACCCAGCTGCTCGGCGGGGACACCCGGTTCGTGCTCTCCACCAACGGCCACATCGCCTCGCTGGTCAACCCGCCGGGCAACCCGAAGTCGACGTTCCAGGTGGCGCCGGACACCCCGGCCGACCCCGAGGAGTGGCTGTCCCGGGCGACGAAGGAGAAGGGCTCCTGGTGGCCGGACTTCATGTCCTGGCTCGGCGAGCGGTCGGGGGACGAGGTGCCCGCGCCGGAGTCGCTCGGGAGTGCGGAGCTGCCGGTCCTGGGGGAGGCTCCTGGGACCTATGTCCTCGAGAAGTGAGTCCGTCCGCACGCTGACCGTCCTCGGCCGCACCCTCCGGGTGGCCGAGCGGCCCGGCGACGGCAGGACGCCGCCGCTGCTGCTCATGAACGGCATCGGCGCGAGCCTCGAGGTGCTGCAGCCCTTCGTCGACGCGCTCGACCCGCGGCGCACCGTGATCCGGTTCGACGTCCCGGGCGTGGGTGGGTCCCCCCGGCCGGTCGTCCCCTACGTGCTGGGGACGCTGACGCCGGTGGTCGCCGGGGTCCTGCGCCGGTTGGGCCACGACGGGCCGGTCGACGTGCTGGGGCTGTCCTGGGGCGGCGGCCTGGCGCAGCACTTCGCCGTCCAGCACCGGCGCCGCTGCCGCCGGCTGGTGCTCGCGGCCACCGGCACCGGCGCGCTGATGGTGCCCGCGTCCCCGCGGGTGCTCTCGCACATGCTCACGCCGCGGCGGCACCGCGACGCCGAGTACGCCCGGCGGATCGCGCCGACGGTCTACGGCGGGGGGGTGGGCACCCACCCCGAGGGGGCGGCGCGGGCGCTGCACGCGCACGAGCGCACCGGCCCGCGGCGCGGCTACTACTACCAGCTGGCCGCGAGCTCGGCCTGGACCAGCCTGCCGTTCCTCTCCCTGGTCCGGCAGCCGACGCTGCTGGTGGCCGGCGACGACGACCCGATCGTCCCGCTGGTCAACGCCCGCATCATGGCCCGGCTGATCCCCGACGCCCGGCTGCACGTGCACCGCGGCGGCCACCTCGCGCTGGTCACCGAGGCCGCCGAGCTCGCGCCGGTGGTCGAGCGCTTCCTCGACGCGCCCTAGGAGACGCGCCCTGGGAGACGCGCCCTGGGAGACGCGCCCTAGAGCCCGCAGGCGTCGCCGCCGTCGACGAAGCCCCGCCGGAAGGAGTCGACGAGCTCGAAGCCGGACAGCTCCGGCTCCGCGACGACGGTGGGCTCGGTGGCGTACTGCAGCAGCACCACCGCGGCCTCGTCGACGTCACCGGGCGAGAGGCCGGGCTGCACCCCGTCGAGCTCGCCGAGATACGCCTCGCGGGCCAGCCAGCCGGTGGCGCACACCGCGCTGGTGAGCGCCTCCCGGTCGTCCACCGACAGCCCGCGCTGCTCCCGGACGGCCAGCGCGTAGGGCAGGCCGAGCAACGTCGTCACGGCGAAGTCGCCGACGTCGTCGTAGACCGGCTCGAGCAGGCCGGCCGCGTCGTAGCGGACCGAGCCGTCCCCGGCGCAGAACTGCAGGTCCAGCTCGGCGCCCTCGCCGGTGCACACCGCGCCCGCGCCGTCGGCCGCCCGGACCTCGGGCACGGTGAGGAACCCGCCGAGCGGGCCGGTGCCGGGGAAGCCCCGGGTCAGCGCCTGCTGCCAGAAACCGGCCAGCACGTCGTCGGCGCCGTCCACGACCGTGCGGTAGGACCGGGCGGCCGTGCCCGAACCGGGCCGGGGCTCCTGCTGGGTGTAGAGGCGCGACTCGTCGAAGGCGGCGCAGGCGCGCGCGCCGTCGGCGTACCCCTCCTGGAAGGCCGACAGCTGGTCGAACAGCGAGCCGTGCGCGTCCCGGGCGTCGGGCGGGGTGCCGACGGCGTCGCCGAAGTACGCGTAGCCGAGCAGGTAGGGGTCGAGCTCCTTCTGCCGCAGCGCGACGTGCTCGGCGCGGCCGGTGACCACCCACTTCGTCCACGCGCCCGCGAAGCACTCGGCCTGGGTCTCGGCGACGATCGAGGGGTCGTCGAGGCCGGCCTGCGCCTGGACGGCGTGGCTGACCTCGTGCGCCATGATCTCGGCGACGATGAACGGCCCGTAGTCCCCGACCAGGCCGGCCATCCACGTCCGGTCGTACACGACGACGTCGTCGTCGCCGCAGTAGGAGGCGTTGCCCGCCAGGTCGCCGACGTCGTCGGGGAAGCAGGCGCCGTCGGGCAGGTCGGCGGGGTCGGTCGTGGCCGGGTCGACCGACCAGAAGCCGCCCTCGATCCGCCCGAACCGGCCGCCGAACACCTCGGGGTAGGTCCGCTCCCAGAAGGCCAGCACGTCGGCCAGCGCGTTGCGGGCGAGCCGGTCGGTCGGGTCGCCCTCCTCGGCCAGGTGCACCCGCACCTCGACGTCGGTGGCGTCGGTGGCCGCCGTCCCCGTCGGCGAGGCCGTGCCGGGGACGACGGAGGTGCAGCCGCCCGCCAGCAGCCCCGCCACCAGCAGCACGCCGGCGGCCGGGCGGCGGGGGCGGGCGGCTGCGGGCATCGTGGCAGCGAGGCTCCCCGGCGGCCGCCCGCCGGTCAACGGGACCGCGCGCCGGGCCGGGGCGCCGGCACCGCCGGCGGCGCGCCGTCGCTGCGCGGGGCGGGCGCGCCCGCGGCGACGACGGGGGCCGGAGGCGGACGCCGGGCCGGCCCGCCACCCGCCGGTCACCCCCCGAGGGGATGGGTGCGGATCGCGGTGACCAGGGAGCAGCCGTCCGGCCCGAACGGGTCGACGACGAACCCGAACTGCGCGAGCACGTCGGCGAGCAGCGCGTTCATGGTCCGCTGCACGGCCGTGTCCAGCGCGGCACCGCGGACCTGCTGCAGGCTCATCCGGTCGTGCTGGCGCCAGCTCACCAGGACCCCGCCGTGGGTGGTCTCCGGCGTCAGGCACACCCCGCCGGTCGCGGCGGTCCCCGGGTCGGTGGCGGAGCAGTCGTGCAGCGACAGGCCCGCCTCGACCAGCGCGGCGGCGACCTCCACGACCAGCGTGGTCAGCGCGTCCTCGTCGGTGAGCAGCTCGTCCCAGTCCTCGGGCAGCCGGTCGAGCTGGGTGCCGAGCTCGGTCAGCCACGCCCGGTCCTGCGGCGAGGGCCGCCGGGCGACGCTGCCGTCCTCGCGGAGCACGCCGTGGACGGTGCGGACCGCGCCGTCGAGCCCGCCGGCCACGGCCGCCCAGTCGGCCTCGACCCGGTCCTCGAACGGCCCGGCGAGCGCGGCGGGGCGGTCCCCGGTCCCGTCGACCAGCCACCACGCCGTCGGCGCGCCGGCCGAGCCGCTGCGCCGCCCGGCGGGGTGGGTCGCCAGCCCCACGGCGGTGCGGGCCGGGGTGACCGTCGCGACGGCACCGGCCGCGGCCGCGCGGCCGCCGCCGGTCGGGACGGCCGGCACCGGGACCTCGAGCAGGCGGGGGACGGTGTCGTCGGCGCCCGCCGCGACCGGCACGGGCGGGCCGGCCGGCGGCTGCCGCCGGCCCGCGGCGTTGCGCTCGAACTCGTAGCGGGCCGTCGAGCTGCGGCCGAGCGCGACGACCAGGCCGGCCACCGCGAGGAACCCCAGGACGGTGACCGCCGGCCAGAGCAGGACGGCGCTCGTCACCAGGCGCACCAGGACCGCTGCGGGCCGGCGCCCCAGGCGGCCGCGCGCCGGACCCAGCCGCGCACGACCGCCACCGGGTCCACCGGCACGCGGTCGGCGCGGGCGTCGAGGGCCGGGGCGTCGAGAGCCGGGGCGTCGAGGGCCGATGCATGGGGGGCGTCGGCGGGCAGGCCGGCGTCGGACCCGAGGCCGAGCAGGTCGAGCAGGTCGGCGATGCCGAGCCCGTCCCCGGGCGGGACCGGGGACGAGGAGGTCCGGCGTGGTGCCGGCAGGGTGGGCGCGCTCACGGTGTTCCTCCAGGACGTCGTCCCGGCCGGGGAAGTGCCGGGGACACGCAGAGCTTCGCGCCCGCGCGCCCCGCGGGCCCCCTGGTGGACACGGCACCCGCGGCGGCGTCACGTGATCGTTGTGGACGCCCCCGCGAGTGGGTGGTGACCGTGTGCAACCGACGACGCCATGTCGACACGCGGTGCGTCCCCCCGCGTGGACGGCGCCCGCGGTCGGTCGGTGACCCCGGACGGCGGCGTGTCGGCGCGGTCAGCCGCGGGTGGTGGTCCCGTACGGCGCGCCGCTGCTGTCGTAGGTGGTCCACTCGCCGGTCGCGGGGCCGCGGTCGAACCACCCGGAGCGCAGCCCGGTCCCGTCGAGGCGGAACCACTCCCAGTAGCCGTCCGGTTGCCCGCCGGTGACCTGCCCGCGGGCGCGCAGGGACCCGTCGCGGTGCCGCTCCTCGTGCAGTCCCTCGGTGGACCCGGCCTGGGGCACGGCCGCCTCCGTCCTCGGGGTGCCGGGTCGCACGGAGCCTGCCACGGGGGTCCGACGGACGGCGGGACCCGGGAACGACACCGGGACGCCGTCGGTGTCGACGGCGTCCCGGTGGGGTTGCAGGGTGCGGGGTGCGGGGTGCTGCGGGCTACTCGGCGGCGTAGCGGACGACGCTTCCGCCGGCCTCCTCGCCGAGCGGCGTGACGTCGAGGCCGCGCAGCCACAGCACGTCGGCGAGCGCGCGGTTCATGACGGCCTGCACCGAGATGTCGGCGACCAGCCCGTGCACCTGCTCGACGCTCATCCGGTCGTGCTGCCGCCAGCCCACGACGACGCCGTCGAGGGCGGGCTCGGCGCTGACGCAGGCCCCGCCGAGCGCGGCGCCGGCACCGGCGGCGTCCCAGAGGGGCAGGCCGGCCTCGGTCAGCGCGGCGGTGACCTCGACGACCAGGGTGGCCAGCGGGTCCTCCTCGGTCAGCTCGGCGTCCCAGTCCGCGGGCAGCCGGTCGAGCTGGTCGCCGAGGTGGCCGAGCCAGGCCAGCTCCTGCGGGGAGGGCCGGCGGTGCAGGCCGCCGTCGGGCCGGCGGACGCCGTACACCGGCCGGGCGTCGCCGGCGTGCACCGCGGCGGCCCAGGCCGCCTCCGACCGGTCGGGGAAGGGACCGTCGACGAGGCGGTCGCGTCCCTGCCCGTCGTCGACGACGAGCCACCAGCCCAGGCGCGCCTGGCCGTCGACCCTGATCTCACTGCTGCGGAGTGCCACTCGTTCCACCGTTCATCCCGTCCATGGGGCCGCCGCTGGGGAAGCGCGACGGCGCCCGCGCCCGCCGGGTGAGGGCGGAGCGGGTGGCAGAAACGTAGGGGCGCGGGACCCGTTCCGGCCCCCCGGGGGACGCTCGCGTGACACGGCGTAGTCGGATCGTTGCGAAGGCCTCCGACACGGACGGTGACCGGCTCCTCCAACCGCCCACATGTCGACCGTTCCACGCTCGCGCGGGGGTGTGGATCTGCCGAAACCGCACGACGACGCGGTTTCGGCTCAACCCCCGGCGCGTCCGGCACCCCGCCGGCCGGCCCCGGCCGGGACCCGGCGGACACCGCCCCGGCGCGGGCGCGGGCACCCTGCGTGAGGTCCTCCGGCGGCGCCGCGCTGGAGGACCGGGCACCCGCCGCGGCGGTCACGGCCCACGGACGGCACGATCCGCGCGACGATGCGCGCGGAGGAACGGAGGAGGCCCGTGACCGACAGATCCACGACCGACGGACCCGCGACCGGCAGCGCACCGGTGGTCGTCGACGACACGGCGGCCAGCCGCTTCGAGGTGCTGGTGGACGGCGCGGTCGCCGGGTTCGCCGAGTACCGGCGGACGGCGTCGGCGCTGTCGTTCACCCACACCGTCGTCGACCCGGCCTTCGAGGGCCGCGGGCTCGGCTCCGTGCTCGCGCGCGGCGCCCTCGACGCCGCCCGGGAGGCAGGCGCGCGCGTGCTGCCGTTCTGCCCGTTCATCCGGGCGTACATCCGGCGGCACCCGGACTACGTGGACCTCGTCCCCGCCGACCGCAGGGCACAGTTCGGGCTGGCGCCGGCCGCCGACCACCCGACCCCCGACGACCCGAGGTGAGACCCGAGATGACCGAGACCCGCGACCTGACGGCCCTGGAGGCCGAGCGCGCCCGCATCCGCGCCGCGCACCTGAAGCCGGCCGGCGAGCGCCCGCCCTCGACCGCCCGCGGCCTCCACCACACCGCGCTGATCAGCAGCGACGTCGAGCGGACCGTGCGCTTCTACCAGGACGTCCTCGGCTTCCCGCTGACCGAGCTGGTCGAGAACCGCGACTACCCCGGCTCCTCGCACTTCTTCTTCGACATCGGCAACGGCAACCTGCTGGCGTTCTTCGACTTCCCCGGCCTGGACGTCGGCCCCTACGCCGAGGTGCTCGGCGGGCTGCACCACATGGCCATCAGCGTCGAGCCCGAGCGCTGGCACGAGCTGGTGCGGCGGCTCACCGACGCCGGGGTGCCGCACGAGGTGCACAGCGGCGTCTCGGTCTACTTCCGCGACCCCGACGGCGCCCGCATCGAGCTCATCGCCGACCCGCTCGGGGAGATGTACGGCCTGTCCGTGCTGTGAGGCCGGGGGCGGTCAGTCGTCGCCGCCGTTGCCGTTCCCCCGACCGTTCCCCCGGCCGTTCCCGTTGCCGTTCCCGTTGCCCTCGTCGTCCCCGCCCTCGTCCTCCCGGTCGCCCGCGTCCTGCACCGGGAGCGGGGTGGCGTAGGTGACGGTGACCGCCTGCCCCACCACGACCGGCCCGGTCGGGTCGACGGCGACCACCCGGCCCTCCGGGACGTCGCCGGTCGCGACCGTGCTCGGCTGCACCTGCAGGCCGAGGGCGGTCAGCTCCGCCTGCACGTCGGGGAAGGGGCGCCCGACGAGGGCGGCGGCCACGACGTCGACCGTGGGCGGCGGAGCGGGCTCGGTGGTGGCCGGCGCGGACGACGACGGTGCCGCGGACGACGAGGGCGGCGGGGTCGAGGACGGCGCCGCGGCCGGGGCCGGGTCCCCGCGGGTGCCGAGCACGACCGCCACGCCGGCGAGGGCGAGGACGAGCAGCACGAGGGCACCGGCGAGCAGCCGGCGGCGGCGCGGCGCCTCCCCGGGGACGTCGGCGGGTGCGGTGGCGTCGGCCGGGAGGACGGTCGTCTGCTGCACGGGCAGGACGGGGAGGACGAGCGTGGCCGACGACGCGCTCGGTGCCGGCCGGCCGGCGAGCACCGCGTCGACGGCGTCGCGCAGGGCGGCGCCGTCGGGGAAGCGGGCGGCCGGGTCCTTGGCCATCGCCCGCTCGACCAGCGCCCGGACGTCCGCCGGCACGCCGGCCGGCAGCGGCGGCGGCTGCTGCTGGACGTGCATGAGGAGCACCTGCACCGGGCTCTCGGCGTCGAAGGGGACCCGTCCCGTGAGGCACTGGTGGGCGACGACGCCGAGGCCGTAGACGTCGCTGGCCGGCGAGGCCTTCGCGCCCTGCACCTGCTCCGGGGAGATGTACTGGGCGGTGCCCATCACCTGCCCGGTCTGGGTCATGTGGACGCTCGACGCCGACCAGGCGATCCCGAAGTCGGTGATCTTCACCCCGCCGTCCGGCGTGACGAGCACGTTGCCGGGCTTGACGTCCCGGTGGACGACGCCGGCGGCGTGCGCCGTGGCCAGCCCCGCGGCGGCCTGCCGCACGATGCGGAGCGTCTCCGTCGCGTCCAGTCCGCCGGTGCGGGCGAGCACCGCCGACAGCGGCTCCCCGACGACCAGTTCCATCACCAGGTAGGCCAGCGGCTCGCCGTCGGCGCTCACCGTCTCGCCGTAGTCGTGCACCGCGGCGATGTGCGGGTCGGACAGCTGCGCGGCGTGCCGCGCCTCGGCGCGGAAGCGCTGCAGGAAGGACGGGTCGCCGGTGTACTCGCTGCGCAGGACCTTGATGGCGACCGGGCGGCCGAGCAGCGTGTCGTGTGCCCGCCAGACCCGTCCCATGCCGCCGCTGGCGAGCACGGAGTCCAGCCGGTAGCGGCCGCCCAGCAGGTCGCCCGTCGGGCGCATCGGTCCTCTCCCCCTCGTCGTCCGGTGGCCGGTCCCCGGCCGCCGGACTCCCCGCGGCGGGGACGACCGGCCTCAGGAGACGGTACGACGCCCGGGGTCGGGGAAGGAGCGGTCCCCGAAGAGCACACGGCGTGCCGCGGCTCGTCCCGGTGGCGTGCGCAGCACCGGGAAGGCGGCCGCCGCCATCCCCGGCGTGCGCACCGCGGCGAGTCCCCGGCGCAGCAGCAGCCGGCCGCGGAACGCGGCGCGCAGCGCGGCGCCGTCGTAGTGCCGCAGCGCGTCGGCCCGCCCGGAGCACAGCGCGTCGTCGAGGACGTCGGCGGCGTGCCGGGACAGCCGCAGGCACGGGTCGAGACCGCCGGCGGTGAGCGGGGAGACCGCGCCGGCGGCGTCCCCCACGAGCAGCCCGTCCGCGCAGCCGATCCGGCGCAGCAGGCCGCCGACGGGGATCGGGCCGCCGCGCCGTTCCACCTCGCCGGGCCGGCCCGTGGGCAGGCCGGGCGCCGCGGCGGCGAACCGCTGCAAGGCGGTGCGCATGCCGTCCGGGAAGCGGGCGGCGTACCCGGCGACGCCGACGTGGGCGTGCCGGCCATCGTCGACCACCCAGGCCAGGTAGCCGGGTGCCAGGGCGGGGTCGAGCACGCAGTGGAACGTCGGCGGGCCTCCGCCGTCCGCGACCGGGAACACCTCCTCCGCGCCGACCAGCAGGTGCGTGTTGCGGTCCAGGCCGAGGTCGCGGGCGACGGCGGACCGGGCGCCGTCCGCGCCGACGACGAAGCGCGCCCGCACCCGCGTGCCCCCGTCCGGGCCGGCCAGGAGGGAGACCCCGTCCGCGCGTCCGGTGTAGCGGGTGCCGAGGGCGAGCCGCACGCCGGCGTCGGCCGCCTCGCGGGCGGTGGCCCGGTAGAGCGCACCCATGTCGCCCACCCGGTACTCGTCGCGGTCGCTGTCCAGGACCACCGGACGGCGCCGGTCCGGCGGGTACAGCACCACCCGCCGGATCGGCGGCCCGAGGCAGTCCGGCGGCAGCGCGAAGTCGTCCAGCGTCTTGCGGACGAAGATGCCGGTGGTGCGGATCGCGCCGTCGAGGCGTCGCCGCCGGTCGGCCAGCAGCACGTCGTGGCCGCGGCGCGCGAGCAGCGTGGCGGTGTGGAGGCCGGCCAGCCCGGCGCCGACGACGAGCACGTCGGCCGTGTCGGGGCCGCTCACCGGTCGGCGTCGCCGCGGACGAGGCGCAGGAGGCCGAGCAGCAGCGCACCGGCGGCCCAGGCGAGGAGCACGGCGACCGACGACGCCCGCGTCATGCCCGGCACCTCCCCGCCGAGCAGGAGGAACGCCGCCCCGGACCCGGGCAGCACCTCGGCCACCGCCGCCGACCAGCCGGCGCCGACCGCCGGGAGCAGCAGCGGCAGCACCAGGAGCAGGAGGAAGGCGGTCACGAGGGCGCCGGCCGTGCTGCGCAGCAGGAAGCCGAGCCCGGCGGCGAGGCTGGTGCCGGCCACGAGCACCAGGGCGACGTCGGCGAGCACGCCCGGGCCGTCGTCCCAGGAGAGGGTGATCTCCGGGTGCGGCGCGGCGAAGGCGGCCAGCGCGCCGGCCAGGGCGATCGCCACCCCGAGGACGGTCGCGACGGCGACCGGGACGAGCGTGCGGGCCGCCATCAGGACCCCGCGGCGCGGCGTCCACTGCAGCGTCGGCACGATCCCGCCGGTGGCGTGGTCGGACGTGACCGCCAGCAGGACCAGCGTGAGCAGCGCGAACTGCGCGGGCAGCACGGGCACGGCCACCGCCGCCCAGGCGCCGCTCCCCGACGGCGGGTCCGCGGCCGCCTCCGCGCCGGCGACGGCGTCGATGCCGGCCGTCGTCGCGGCGGCGGCCGCCAGGCACCACCAGGTGGCGCGGACGGTCCACAGCCGGGTCCACTCGGCGGCTGCGGTACGCGCGAGCAGGCGCCCGGTGGTCACCCCGGGGGCCGACACCGCGGTCACCGCGCTGCCTCCACGGTCGCCGCGACGGGCCGGCCGGCGTGCTCGACGGCCTCGCCGGTGAGGGCGAGGTAGGCCTCCTCGAGGGAGGCGGCCGTCTCGGACAGGTGGTGCAGCGGGATCGCGGCGGCGGCGGAGAGGTCGCCCACCTGCGCGGCGGTGCCGCCCTCGACCTGCAGCTCCGCGGCGCCGGCCGGCTCGACGGACAGGCCGTGCCGCCGGAGCAGCGCCGTCAGCGCCCCGGGCTGCGGGGTGCGGACCCGGACCCGGGGCCGGCCGAGCCCGCGCAGGAGCTCGTCGGTGGTGACGTCGGCGACGAGGCGGCCGCGGCCGATGACGACCAGCCGGTCGGCGACCGCCTGCACCTCGCCGAGCAGGTGGCTGGAGACGAGCACGGTGCGGCCCTCGTCGGCGAGCCCGCGCAGCAGCCCGCGGATCCAGCGGACGCCGTCGAGGTCCAGCCCGTTGACCGGCTCGTCGAACAGCAGCACGCGGGGGTCGCCGAGCAGCGCGGCCGCGATGCCCAGCCGCTGGCGCATGCCGAGCGAGTACGCGCGGATGCGGCGGCGGGCGGCACGCTCCAGCCCGACCTGCCCGAGCACCTCGTCGACGCGGCGTGCCGGGATGCCGTTGGTGCGGGCCGCCACGCGCAGGTGGTCGCGCCCGGTGCGGCCGGGGTGGACGGCGCCGGGGTCGAGCAGCGCGCCGACCTCGCGCAGCGGCTCGGTCAGCTCCGCGAACCGCCGTCCGCCGACCAGCGCCGTCCCCGCGGTGGGGCGGTCCAGGCCGAGGACCATCCGCATCGTCGTCGACTTGCCCGCCCCGTTGGGGCCGAGGAAGCCGGTCACCGTCCCGGGCGCGACGTCGAAGCTCAGGTCGTCGACGGCGAGGACGTCGCCGTAGCGCCTGGTCAGGCCGCGGACCTCGATCACCGGGAGGCCTCGTGCGCCGGCTGCGACGCCTCCTGCCCGTCGGGCACCCACTCGAGGAGGTCGCCGGGCTGGCAGTCGAGCACCCGGCACATCGCCTCGAGGGTGCTGAAGCGGACCGCCTTGGCCCGGCCGTTCTTGAGCACCGCGACGTTCGCCGGGGTGAGCCCCACCCGCTCGGCGAACTCGCCCACGCTCATCTTCCGCCGGGCCAGCTCGACGTCGAGACGCACGACGATGGGCATCAGATGACCGCTTCCATGTCGCTGCGCAGGACGGTGGCCTGCCGCAGCAGCGCCCGCATGACGACCATGAGCAGCCCGACCACGGCCCCGACCAGCAGCAGCACGACCAGGAGCGCGGGGAGCACGGGGTCGTCGCTGACCTCGTCGATCACGAAGTAGTAGGAGCAGACGAAGGCGCCGAGGAGCACCAGCCAGCCGGCGGCCATCGCGCCGACGATCGCGTCCACCCACGGCTGGGAGCTCGCGCTGAAGATGCGGTCGGCCGTGACCAGCGTCAGCAGCTGCCAGGTGCAGACGATGACGACCTGGACGCACACGAGCGCGAGGACCAGGACCGTCCACATCACCCAGCCCATGGCCGCCTGCTCCAGCGACGGGTCGGCGACGTCCGGCACCAGCTCCGGCACGGCCCAGACCTGGGCGGCGGCCAGCGCGGCGAACACGACGACGAGCAGGACCCGCAGGGGCAGCACCACCCGATGCACACGTGACATGCATCGACTGTCGCGCATTACCGATCGATTGTCGATGGACAGTTGTCGACGAACGAGAGGTCGTCCCGCTGTGGAGAGACACCGGTCCCGGGCCCGGCGGCCCTCGCGTCAGGCGTGCTCGCTCAGCAGCAGTCGCAGGTCTCGTCGCAGCACTCGTCGTCGATCGGGTCGCTCACGGTCCGTCACCTCCCCTCGCGGGCGGGCACCAGGTGCCGGGGCTGGGTGGCGGGCACTCCGCCGAGGGGAGGGCGTCGGCCATCGCCCGCATCTCCGTGCGCAGGGCCACGAGGCGGGCGATCTCGGCGTCGACCTCGGCGAGACGCCGGCGCAGCAGCTGCTCGGCCGGCTCGCAGGGACACGTCCCGGTGTCGCGCACGTCCAGCAGGGCGCGGATGTCGGACAGCCGCAGGCCCAGGCGCTGGGCGCCGCGGATGAAGCGCAGCCGGTCGACGGCGCCGGCGTCGTAGCTGCGGTAACCCGACGCGGTCCGCTCCGGCTCCGGCAGGAGGCCGACGCGCTCGTAGTAGCGGACGGTGTCCGTCGGGACCCCTGCCGCGGACGCCAGCTCGGCGACGCGGAGCCCGCGGACGGCTGTCGCTGTCATGCGGCCGACGCTAGGCCTGTGACCCGGGTCCAGGGTCAAGCCCGGGACGGGGACCGCCGGGCCGATGAGGTCCGGCGCGGCGACCGGTCACCACCCGGTACGGAGGACCACGACCTCGGGAGCGCCGATGTGGATCATCGCGGGACACGTCCTGGTCGACGAGGACGCACGGGACCGGTACGTCGCCGAGCACCGGGAGCTCGTCGAGCGCGGTCGCCGGGCGCCCGGCTGCCTGGACTTCGCCATCACCGCCGACACGGTCGACCCCCGGCGCGTCGAGGTGTTCGAGCGGTGGGAGTCCTGGGAGGCCGTCGAGGCGTGGCGCGCGCACGCCGCCGCCCCGGACCCCGGCATCCCGTTCCGCGGGGTCGACGTGACGGCGTACGGGGTCTCCGGCAGCCGCCCGCCGTTCTGAGCGGCCCTCCTGGGGTCCTCGCATGGCGACCGGTGCACTCGCCCGGGCGTACCGGCGCTCCGGGGAGGTCCACGCCGGGACGTCGCCCCTGTACGAGCGCGTCGCCGCCGCGCTGGGCGGGTCCGACGAGGCGCTGCGCGCGATCGGGACGCTGCCCGCGCGCAGGCGGAGTCCCGACGTCGTCCTGGCCGCGCTGCACGACCTCGCCCTCGCCGGACGCGCCCCGGCGCTCGCCGCCGCCTACGCCGCCGGGGACGGCGACGCCGCCGCGGACGCGGCGGTCGACACGCTGCTGCGGACGACCGACGCGGTCGCGGCCGTCGCCGCGCGCCGGCCGGTGCGGGCCGACGAGACCGGGCACGGCGCCGTGCTGTACCCGCTGGTCGCCGAGGCGGCGCACCGGGCGGGCGCGGCCGCGGTCGGGCTGGTCGCCGTGGACTGCGGCGCCGGGTTCGACCTGGCCGTCGACCGGGTCGGCGTCACCTACGGCGACGGCCGGACGCTGGGCGACCCGTCGTCCCCGGTGCGGACGGCGTGCCGGGTCGTGGGGGACCGGCCCGTGCCGGCGCGGGCGGTGCCCGAGGTGGTCGCCCGGATCGGCGTCGACCGCGACCCGCTGGACGTGACCGACGCAGGCGACGCCCGGTGGCTGCGCGCCTGCCTGCCGCCGGACCGGCCGGACCGGAGGGCGCTGCTCGAGGCGGAGATCGCGCTGGTGGCGACGGCTCGTCCCCTGCTGCTGCGCGGCGACGCCGTCCAGGTGCTGCCCGACGCGCTGGCCCGGGTGCCCGCGGACGCGCTGCCCGTCGTCACGACGACGTGGGCGCTGGCGCGCCTCCCCCTCGAGGCCCGGCTGCGTTTCCTGCAGCGCCTCGGCGACGCGGCGGCCGGCCGGACCGTGGCGTGGGTGTCCGCCGAGGGGGTCGGCGTCGCGCCCGCCGTCCCGACGTTCGGCGACCGCCGCGCCTCCGGCCACAGCGTCCTGGGCGTGGCCGTGTTCGACGGCTCGGCCCTGCACGCCGAGGCCGTCGGCCGGTGCTGGTCGCAGGGCCGCACGCTGGCGTGGCTGGCGGATCCCTGATCCCGGGCACTCGGGCCCGGGCCACCCGCGGGGAGGCCGCTCAGCAGCCGTGCGCGGCCAGCGCGCCGGGTGCCGGCCAGATCCGGGCGCGCACCGTCCCGACGACCTCCGTCACCGCGACGGTGCCGAACGCGCGGGAGTCGACGGAGTCCCCTCGCGCGTCGCCGAGCAGGAACAGTTCGCCGGCGGGGACGGTCACCGGGCCGAAGAAGACGCCGTCGAGCCGGCTGTGGTCGATGCCCGCCTCGCAGACACGCTCGCCGTCGACCACGAGCCGGCCGTCCTCGAGCGCGACCCGGTCGCCCGCCGTGCCCACGACGCGCTTGACCAGCAGGCCGCCGGTGACCGGCGACCGGATGGCGACGACGTCCATCCGGCCGATCGGGCCCGGGTCGTGCTCGACCAGGACGAGGTCCCCGGCGGCCAGGGCCGGTCGCATGCTGTCGGAGTCGACGCGCATCGGCTGGAGGGGCATCAGGCCCGCGACCGAGGCGGCGACGAGCAGCACCAGGACCCCCGCCAGTGCCGACGCCGCCCGGACCGCGCGGCGGGGACCGGCGGCCGTCCGGCGCCCCGCGGGGGTGCTCAGGCGAGGACGCCGGTCAGCCACAGGGACCAGACGACCGCGCCCGTCACCAGCAGCCCGTTCAGCGCCCACCGGCGCGCGGTCGCGGGCAGCAGGGCGGCGAGGGCGACCAGGGCCAGGCACTCGGCACCGGCGGTGAGCGTCCCCAGGACGGGGGCCTCCGGCGTCTCGAGCGGTTCGGTGCCGAGCGCGACCGGGCCGGTCGCGGTGGTGTGCGCCGCGTGGTCGGCCGCGCCGCCCGACGCCGTGGAGTGGTCGTGCCCGAGGAGCGGGTCGAGCAGGTCGGTGGCGTGGCCGACGACGTAGAGCAGCAGCAGGCCGGCGGTCGCGGTGAGCGCGGCGGTCAGGAACCGCGGGTCCCGCGCGCCGTCGGGCCCCAGGGCCAGCCAGGCGGCGGCGCCGAACTGCGCGAGGGCGACGAGCAGGAAGAAGCCGACGACGAGGTCGCTGGTCCGGAGGTGGTCGAGGGCCGCCAGGACGTGCAGGCCCGCGGCCGCTCCGTCCGCCGCCGCCGCCCCCCACCGCCAGGCGGCGGTGCGCCGGGCCTCGGTGGCGACCGGGCTGACCACGGCGGTCCCGCCGGTCACAGCGCCGGCTCCGGGCCCCAGCTCGGCGGGGCCGCGTGGATCGGGTCGCAGTCCGGGTCGTGGTCCCCGACCTGGAACTGGGTCATCATGTCGTGGTCCTCGTGGCTGAGGTTGTGGCAGTGGACCATGTACCGCCCGTGCGGCCCCTCGGGTGACGAGAAGCGCATGAGCAGCCGGACCGTCTCGTTCTCGCCCACGTAGACGACGTCCTTGGGTCCGCGTTCCTCGGGTCGCGGCGGCCGGCCGTTCCGGGACAGGACCTGGAAGTCCACGAGGTGGATGTGCAGGGGGTGGAACCAGCCGCCGGAGCGGTTCTCGACCTCCCAGATCTCCACCGCACCCGGGTCGACCCGGGCGAACAGCGGCTCGTACTCGCCGTCCTCCACGTCCTTCCACGTCTTGCCGTTGATCGTCCACAGCCCCGGCTCGCCGGTGCGCTCCAGCCGCATCCGGCGGGTCGCCGTCGCCATGCCCGCGGTGAGCGCCATGGCCGGGTGCGGCGGCGCCAGGACGCCGGGCACCGTGTTGTTGCGGGTGTCGGTCGCCGGCCCGCTCACCTCGAACTGCATCACCTTGCCGGTGTGGTCGTAGTCCACCGCGTTGTTGACGCCGAGGTTGACCAGCTGGATCTTCTGGCCGGCGGTGATCCTGGCGAAGTCGACGACGATCTCGTAGCGCTCGGCCATCCCGACGGTGATCTGGGTGACCGTCTGCGGGGCGGCCATCAGCCCGCCGTCGGTGGCGATGACCTGGAACGGCTGGCCGTTGCTGAGCCGCAGCCGGTAGCCCCGGGCGATCGAGGCGTTGAGGATGCGGAAGCGGTACTTGCGCTGCTCCACCCGCATGGTGGGCCAGGGCCGGCCGTTGACCAGGATGACGTCGCCGTAGACCCCGGAGTGGCTGTTGTCGTCCCACAGCAGCGCCCCGTTCTCCGCGAAGGCGACGTCGCCGATGGTCAACGGGACGTCGTAGTGACCGCGCGGGAGGGGCAGCGCGGCCTCGACGGGGTCGCTGACGTGGTACTGCCCGGCCAGGCCCATGTAGACGTTCTCCGCCGTGTGGTGGACCCCGTGGTCGTGGTACCAGAGCGTCCGCGCCTCGCAGGTGTTCGGGTAGACGTAGTCCTTCCACTGGCCCGGCAGGGAGTTGTCGCCGGCGTACCCGTCGTACTGCGGTTCCGACGGCATCCCGTGCAGGTGGGTGGAGGTCCAGGGGGTGTAGCCCAGCGTCGGGTGGGTCTGGGGCAGCGCGTTGACCTGGCGCACGACCGTCCGCCGGCCGTGGGTGGCCTTGATCGTGGGACCGGGGACCATGCCGTCGTAGCCCCACAGCGGCGTCTGCACGCCCGGCAGGATCTGCCCGACGAACGGCTTCTGGACGATCCGGTAGTAGTCGGTGGTGGCGTCGCTGCGGAGGGCCCGGAGCACTGGCGGCACCGCGAAGGGGACGGTGTAGGGCCGGGGCAGCTTGCTGCTCGCGATGCGCGAGGCGGCCTTGGCCGACAGCACGCCCTGCCACGGGACGGCGAGGGCGGCGGCCCCCAGGGCGCCGACCTTCAGCAGGTCTCGTCGACTCACGGTGGATGTACTCACGGTGACTCCTCGGGCGGTGGGGCTCTGCGCCCAATCTGCCGAGGTCAGGAGGGGTGTCCCAGCCGCGAGGAGGGGGCCGGACCGCCCCCTAGAGCTGGGGGGCTGACACGGGTGTCGTCACGCTCCGTCACGCAGGGGGAGGAGCGCGGTCAGCACGGTGCCGCCGTCGGTGCCCGGCTCGACGCGGACCGTCCCGCCGAGGTCGCGCACCCGGTCGTGCACCAGCCGCAGGCCCAGGTGGCCGGCGCCGGCGTCGTACCCCTCCTCGACGCCCACACCGTCGTCGGCGACGGTCAGGAGCGCTGCCGGGTCGCCGTCGGGCCCGGTCACGGTGAGGCACACCTCCGCTCGCGCGGCCGCGGCGTGCCGGGCCACGTTGGCCAGCGCCTCCTTGACCGTCCGGTAGAGGACGGCCGCGACCTCGGGACGCAGCTCGGGCAGCGGGTCGGTCCGGACCTCGACGTCGACGCCGTCGGCGCGCAGCCGCTCGGCGAGGTCGTCCAGGGCCGCGACCAGGCCGACGGCGCTGAGGTCCGGCGGGTAGATGTCGAACATGAGCCGCCGCAACGAGGTCACGGCGTGCCGCACCGTGGACACCAGCCGGTCGACGGAGGGCTGCCGCTCGGCGGGGACGGCCGAGCGCAGGGCGCCCAGCGCGTAGCTCACCCCGGCGAGGTCCTGGACCGGCCCGTCGTGGACGTCGGCGGCGATGGCCCGCCGCTCGCGGTCGGAGGCCGCGAGACTGCGGGTCACCAGGTCGAGGCGCTCGGCCTCCTGCCGGCGGACCCGGCGGGCGAGCGAGGCGGCGATCGGCAACTGGACCAGCTGCAGCACGACCAGCGCCCCGACGGCCAGGGGCACGATCTCCCCGCGCAACCGGGCCGCCTGCTCGTCGATGGCCTCGGTGGCGAAGTAGGCCTCCACGGCCATCCGCTCCGTGCCGACGTCGACGGGCACGTACACCTCGAGCAGCGGCTCGACCGCGTCCCCGTAGGCGGTCTCGGGCTCCTCGTCGACGTGCGCGACGACCTCCCCGCCCAGGGCGGTCACGAGGTCCTCGGAGGGCTCCATCCGCTGGCCGACGAGCTCCTCCTCCGTCGCGTAGAGGACCTCACCCCGCCCGGTCCACACGACCACCGACGCCACCGAGCCGTCGCTCAGCCGGTGGGTGAGGACGCGGTCGAGCTCCTCCCACCGCCCGCTCTCCCCTGCGACGGCCTCGCGGACCAGCGGGGCGACGATCAGGTCGGCCAGCCGGACGCCGATGCGCTCGGCCTCGGCGAGGGCGTTGGACCGGGCGATCCGGTCGCTGATCAGGACGGTGGCGGCGGCCACCGCCACCAGCACGAGCAGGGCCGCGGCGACGAAGAGGGTGAACTGGGACCGCGCCCGGTCCCGGCGCCGGCGGCCGGGGGCCTCAGTGACCACTCGGGCTCAGCAGACCCAGCTCCTGGGCCTTCACCACGGCCTCGAGCTGGGAGCGGACCCCGAGCTTGGCGTGCAGGGCCTTCACGTACCCGCGGCAGGTCTCGAGGGTGATCCCGAGGACCCTGGCGATGCTCTTGACCTGCATCCCGCGGCCCAGGCAGTCGAGCACCTCCTGCTCGCGGCGGGTCAGCTGCGGACGCACGGGCCCGCGGGGGACCGGGATCCTCGGCGCCCCGCTGGAGAAGGTCGACGGCGCCACGAGCATCTGGCCCGCGCGCACCCGGCTGAGGACGTCGATCATCTCGGCCAGCGACCCGTCCTTCGGGACGAACGCCGACGCCCCGGCCTGCGCCGCGCGGACCACCCAGTCGGGGTCGCGGTGCGCGGTGACCACCGCGACCACCGCGCCGGGGGCCACCTCACGGATCCGCCGGGTGGCCGCCAGCCCGTCCTGGTGCGGCATCTCGATGTCCATCACCACGACGTCGGGCTGCAGCTCGCGGGCCATCGCCACCGCCTGCGCCGCCGAGGAGGCGATGCCGAGCGCGGTCATGCCGGACGACTCGAGGGCGCCGGCGAGCAGTTCGGCGAAGGTCACGTGGTCGTCCACGACGAGGACGGTGCGCGTGTGGGGCAGGGTTTCGGCAGGCGCGAGAGTCAAGGCGGTCCCCGTGAGTGACGGCCGCGACCACGGTGGGCGCGGACGGCGGCATTACGCCATCAGGGCTCACAGCCGGGAAGGGACGCGACGACGCCCCGGGACCTAAGTCCTGACCCTGTCGGGGCAGACGCCGCGAGTCCTCGCGGAACGTGACCTGTCTCTCACGGTTCCGGATGATCGGCCGGCACGTCGACGAGTGACCGGACGCCGTCGCTCCACACGCTGCCGCCCTCCGCGACCGTCCGCACGTGGACGGGGAGCATCGCCGGGTCGTCGTCCTTGAGCAGGTAGCCGGCCACCCCGAGCCGACGCGCCTCGCGGACCGACTCCGCGGACGCGTCGCCGGTGAGCATCAGGACCCGGGCGCCGGGGTCCGCGGCGAGGACGGCACGCGCGGCCTCGAGGCCGGTGGTCCCGGGCATGGCCAGGTCGAGGAGGACGACGTCCGGCCGGACCCGCCGGAACGCCGGCAGCACCTCGGCGCCGTTGCTGCACTCGGCGACGACCGCGGTGTCGTCCGCGTCGGTCAGGAGATCGACGACGGCAGCCCGGAAGAACGCGTGGTCGTCGGCCACGAGGACTTCGATCATCGGCATCTCCCGGTCGTCGACTGCTCGGACGACGTGCGCGGGCGACTGCCCTGCAGCTCCGATCATGGCGCACGATGACCACGGAACCGGACCGTCCGCCGGGCCATTCTGCGGGGTCCTCCGGTCCCCAATCCGGGGGACGGGCCGGCAGCACCCGCTGCCCTCCCGCCGCTCCGTCCCGGGGGCGACAGCCCCGGTGCCGTCAGGACCAGTCGGCCGCGGTGAGACCGACGGCGTGGCCGGGGGGCCACTGGACCAGCTCGATGCGGTTGCCGTCGGGATCCGTGATCCAGGTGGTCAGGAAGTCCGCGGAACCGTCGGGAGACCCGGGCTCCGCGACCTCGATGCCCTTCGTCCTGAGGTCGGTGACCGTGGCGGCCATCGAGTCCACCTGGACGACGAGGTGGCTGAGGCCGGTGCCCCGGTCGCGGTCGGCCTCGCGGGGGTCGCAGACCAGTTCGATGCTGACCACGTCGTCGCCGGGCAGCTTGAGCATCGTCAGCTGGCCGATCGGGGTCTCCGGCACCCGTCCGACCACCTCGTAGCCGACGGCCGTGTAGAAGGCGACCGCCCGCTCGGCATCGGCGACCCGGAGGCCGACGTGCAACGTCCTCATCGGTTCCCTCCCGCGTCCTCGGTGGGCAGCGGCCGCCGTACCCGGTAGCGGAGGTGCAGGACCCGGTGCTCGGGGTCGGTGTCCGCGGCGTCCAGCTCGCGGATGAGCTCGAGCTCGGTCCGCTCGGCGGGGAGGTGGTCGAACAGCCGCCGTCCCCGTCCGAGGAGGACGGGGACGACGTGCAGCTCCATCTCGTCGAGCTCGCCGGCCCGGAGCAACGCCTGGGCGGCCCCGGCGCCCAGGACCAGCACGTCGGCGTCGCCGGCGGCGGTGCGGGCCTGCGCGGCGCAGGCGTGGACCTCGGTCACGTACCGCACGCTGCCCGGCGGGGGCTCCTCCGGCACCCGGTGGGTGAGCACGAAGACCGGGACGCCGTCGTGGTGGTCGCCGTTCCAGCGGTTCGCGTGCTCGTAGGTGCGGCGGCCCGCGATGACGGCCCGGGTCGCGGTCGCCTCGGCGAAGACCCGACCGTTCGGTCCCGGGTCGAGGCGGTGGTCCAGCCAGTTGAACAGCCGGAACCCGCCGATGCCCATCGGCTCCTCCGGGCTGTCCTCCGGTCCGACGACGAGACCGTCGAGGGAGACGGTCATGTCCAGGCGGATCGACGGGGTCCCGACGCTCATGTGGTCATGACGGGCGCCGGCCGCCGAACTCATCGGCGCTCCTCCGGCCCCGCGCGATGGCACTCAGGGTCGTGCCGATGGCATCCCACCCGACTCGGTCACGGTCGAGGGTCCACGTGGGCTCACCAGTCGGCACGGGGTCGTGTGGTTCGAGTGGTCAGACGCGGCAGGCGTCAGGACAGGTGAGACCCGCCCGAGCCGCGGCGCCACCGCATCGCGCCTCGCCGCCGGACCTGCCGGCGCTACAGCACGATGTCCATCGTGCGGTTGGCCCCCGTCTCGACGATGGTGCCTCGGGCCTGCGCGTACGGTCCCGTCCCCCCGGTGATCGCGAACCGCTGCTCCTGGAGTTCCAACGGCAACGGAGGCGTGTGCCGATGGAAGAGCACGCCCCGGACCGTCACCTGCCCCGCGGCCAGTGCCGTGCCCGGAACGGTCACGGCTCCGAGGACCCACGTGGCCTCGTGTTCCTGCACCACCACATCCTGTGGATAGACGCCATCGCCGGCCCCGGCCACCCGGACGATCCGATTCGTGCCCGAATGCGTGCCGGCGAGGACCGGATCGCCTTGGGGAGTCCGCACGGTGTGGGTGCCGACGCTCTGCCACCACACGTTGTCGCTGAACACCAACGTCTTCCCGGGGAAGTCGACCGAAGCGGGACAAGACCACTCTTCGACCTTGGTCATGGTCGACAACTGGATGATCACGGGACCGGCTTCTCTCTCGTGGACTCGACCCAGACGTCGCCTCGATCGGCACCACGACGTCTTCCGCCCCCCGGATGCTCCCGAGCAGCCCGCGATGGAGCGGAAATCGGCCTGCTCGGACCGGTGGGCAGAGACACGGGCGCGTCGCTCCGACCGGGATGCAAGCGTGCTTCTGCTGCTGCAGGTGCTTGCCCCACCGCCTTCGGTTCGCTGTCCCATGCTCTCGCGGGCGAAGACTCGCATCGGAGCGTCACGGGAGCGTCACTCCTGCGTCACGACCGGTGGATCCTGCACGCCCGGCCAGGGTGCTCGACGTGGGCCTGAGCGCTCGGGAGGACGATCGGCTGCCCGTCCGGCCGGGCGAGCGAGGAGCAGAGAGGCTCGGAAGCCGGGAAGAGCCCGACTCTCCCTCTGCCTGGTGTCTCCCAGGAGACAGGGCGGCCCTCCGCCTCACGTCGGGCCGGCACTCGTACGCGCGGAGCCGGCACGCACGCGAGGTGCTCGCCGCCGCCGTACTCGTGCCGCATCACCTACTCCACCTGAGCGACCCGGCCGCGGTCGTCGCCGCACAGCAGCCGTCGCGACCGGAAGCCGGGGCCACCGGCAGCCGTCGTGCCCGACCTCCCGCCGAGACAGCAGAACTGCAAGTCGAACCGGTGGGCCCCGTGGGGATCGAACCCACAACCCGCGGATTAAAAGTCCGCTGCTCTGCCAGTTGAGCTAGAGGCCCGGCGTGCGGGGGACCGCGGGACGAGGCACGGGTCGTCCTGGGCTGTCCGCTGCCTGGTCCGAGGCTACCGCCGGGTCCGTGGGCCGCCCGGGCTCCGCTCGGCGGGGCCTTCGCTCCAGGCGGGTTGCGGTCCAGCGTCGGCGGGGCCGGTGCTGCCGGCGGAGCGGGTCAGTCACGGCCCGGCGTGGGCCGGGGGCAGGTCGACACGCTGCCCGGCGTGCTGTTCCGGTGCCGACCGGCGTGCCGTTCGCCAACGAGTGGCACGACGTGGACATGAGCGTCGTGCGGCTGCCGGTGGCGGTGGTCGAGCGGGTGGCCGAGGAGCGGCTGGGCGTGCCCGAGGCCGACGTGCGGTTCGACGGGTCGAGCCCGGTGTCCGAGCCGATGCGCCGCACCTGGCCGGGCCTGATGCGCTTCGTGCACCAGCGAATGGCCGACGCCGCCTCCGGCATGAGCCACCCGCTGGTCGCCGCCCAACTGGCCGAGCTGATGCGGCGACCGCGCTGGCGACGGTCCCGAACACCACGATGACGCCGGACCACCTGCCCGGCGGGGGTGCGGTGGCGCCGGTGGTGGTGCGCCGGGCGGTGGCCTTCATCGACGGCCACGCCTCGCTGCCGATCTCCGTCACCGACGTCGCCCACGCCGCCGGCGTCGGTCCCCGGGCGCTGCAGCTGGCCTTCTCCGCCACCGCAGGCGAAGGCCACACCTGCGTACTCGCCCGAGGACGAAGCGCACCGGTCGGCCGGTGACCGCTGCTCCGGTGCCACCGTCACAGCCCGCGAACGTCGGGCCGGCGGCCTCCGGACGTCACCGTCGGCTCCGCAGGCCCTCCAGGAACCCCTTCCACAGCTGGGTGCCGAACGACTGCTTCTGGCCCGTGCCCCCCGTCGCGCGGGGCTTCGACGCCCTCCGCGGCGCCTGGCGCGTCGGGTTCAGACGTCGCTGGGGTGGCTGGGCCCGGCGACGGGTTCCCTGCGGCATGGCGGCACCCTCTCCCGTCCGCCCGCTCGCCCGCGCGGGGCCGCGGGCGGGGTGCGACACCCGCATGGTCGCGCCGGCCGGGACCGCCGTCGCAGGCCGACGGCGGCACGTTCAGCCGGTCCGCGATCCCGTGACGGTCCGGAACCCTCCGGCGACGCACCGACACGACGGGGCGGCTCGCCCTGCGTACCGACGGGCGGAGGGCCATCGTGGGGAGGCAGCCGCAGACCTGGGGGAGCCCATGACCGTGTCGACCGTCAACCGCGCGCCGCGCCCCAGCGGCCTGGCCGACGTCCTCGACGTGGTCCTGGACAAGGGCATCGTGCTCGACGCCTACGCACGCGTGGCGCTGCTGGGCATCGAGCTGGTGACCGTCGACGCGCGGGTGGTCATCGCCAGCGTGGACACCTACCTGCGGTTCGCGGAGGCGGTGAACCGACTCGACCTCTACCCCGAGAGCGAGCCCCGGGGCCTGCCCGGGCTCTTCGAGGACACCCTCGAGGGCGGCGCCAGGATGGTCGTGAAGAAGAAGCTGAGCGGTCCCGCCGAGAAGATCGAGGACTTCGTCGAGAAGATCACCGGCCGCGGGAACGAGGAGCGCGAGCGGTAGGACGCGCGAGCCCCGCGGCGGGCTCTACCGGAGCGACAATCGCAGGCACCGCGACCGTCGGGACCGGGGAGGGTGCCATGACGTCGCAGATCCCGGGACTTCCCGGCCGTGACCTGCTGCAGCCGCTGACCGAGGAGATCGGCGCGGTGGTGCACCGCGAGGTCGAGCGGGTCCGGGACGAGATCACCCGCCCGTACCGCGACTCGCGGGAGGGCGTGCGCCTGCTCGGCGGCTCGGCCGTGCTCGGCTCCATGGCGGCCGGCGGCGCGACGGCGCTGCTCATCCGGCTGCTGGACCGCCGGCTGCCCCCGACGGCCTCGGCGGCGCTGGTCGCGGCGGCGCTCGGCGCGGGCGCCTCCGCGCTCGCGCGGGCCGGCCGCGCGCGGATGCCCTGGGCGCCGGCGGGCACGGCCGCTCGTCCCGGGGGCTGACCGGGGACGCGGCGCGGCCGGCGGGTCCGGCCGGCGCGCCGCGCCGCGGTGGCTCAGGCGTCGGCGCGCGCGGCCCTCGCCGGTGCCCTGCGCTCGTCCTCCTCACCTCTCCGGACGGCGGGGATCTCGCGCAGGCCGGGGCGGCGCCGCTGGTCGGGCTGGGCTCGTCGGGGAGTCGGGTCCTGCATCGGTGCCCTCCGATCTCGTCGGCGCACGTCCGTGCACGCCTGGGGTTCCGAGGGCGCCGATCCTGTGGCGGCCTCCCGGACCGCTCGTCCCGGACACGCCGGTCGCGCCGGGGCCCGCGGCGCTGCGCAGCAGGCTGCGGTCCCCCGGTGCACGCGCGGTCACGGGGTCGCGGTCACCGCCCGTCGGCCACGCGGCGCGCCGCGGTCAGCAGCCGGCCGTCCTCGAGGGCGGCGGCGACCGTTCCCTCGGAGAACCGTTCCCCGCGCACCACCGTCGTCAGGAACCGTGCGACGTCGGCCAGCGGGGCGGCCGCCAGGTCGTCCACCGACCGCAGCCGCCGCACACCGTCCCAGGACGGCCAGGCGAACACCGGGACGGCGCCCGCCCCCGCCAGCGCGCCGAGCAACTGGTGCACCGCCGGCGCGTACACCGGGTACGTCACCTGCACGACGCCGTCGGCACCCGGCCGTCCCCCGCGCCACTCCACGAGGGCACCGTCGGCCTCCCCCACCGCCGCTACGGCGGCGCGGACCCCGGCCCGGTCCGCCTCCGTGGCGGCCGCCAGTGCACCCAGGACCTCGGCG
The DNA here is from genome assembly GCF_054050295.1 of Geodermatophilus sp. SYSU D01045. Classification (NCBI taxonomy): domain Bacteria; kingdom Bacillati; phylum Actinomycetota; class Actinomycetes; order Geodermatophilales; family Geodermatophilaceae; genus Geodermatophilus; species Geodermatophilus sp. SYSU D01045. The sequence continues at coordinate 33,331 of NZ_JBJGZB010000012.1, read as the reverse complement.
TCGGTCACAGCACGTCGAGGACCAGCAGCACGACCAGGGTCAGCACCGCCGACACGAGCAGGGAGCCCAGGCAGCCCAGGCGGCCGGAGAAGTACAGGAACACCCGGTCGGGGTGCCCACCGTGCGCCGTCGGCAACCGGGTGTCACGAGCCGTCGCCACCCGGTCGGGGACGGGCACCCGTTCAGGGGATCGTGGCACCGGGGGCCACTACCTACGGTCATCCCCAGCGCGCCGGTCCTGACCGCGTGCGACCACTCCGGCCCGGCCGTCCCGTTCCCCCCGGGACCGCCGGGCCGGTCCCTTCCCGGGACCGTCAGCAGGCGGTGGCGACCAGCCCGGAGAGGACGTCCCGCTGCGCCTGGTCCATCGGCAGGTCCGCCGGCACCTCGTCGTCGTCACCCACCTGCAGCCCGAGCACGAACAGGTAGGGCTGCTTGACCTCCGCCAGTGCGTGCGGGTCGCAGCGCGCCATCGTGAACCAGACCGGGACCTCCAGCGTCGGCTCGCCCGCCTCCAGCGTCCGCGGCAGGTCCGCGGCGACGTCGTAGAGGACGTTGCCCTCCAGCCGGGTCACGGTCACCGGGCGGTCGTCGTCGCCGGCCCGGGTCAGCACGAGCGTCCCGGTGACGGCGTCGCCGACCGACGCGAGGCCGGAGACGGCGACCCCCGCGACGGCGAGGACGGCGCGGACGGCGCACCGCTCGTCGTGGATGCGGCCGAGCACCTCGGCGGCCAGCGGCACCCGCAGCGTCTCGGTGCGCCCGTCGGGCCGGACGACGGTCAGCCGCGCCGCGGCGGGCTCGGCGGTCCGGTCGCACACCACCTCGCCGTAGGACGTGGGCAGGTCGATGGTGCGGCCGGGGGCGTAGGCGGCGGTCAGCGCCCGGTCCGGCAGCGGCGCGAAGCCGGGCGAGTCGATCGCCACGGCGGTGACGGTGAACGGCTCGGCACCGGTGTCGGTGACCCGCACCTGCACCTGCCCGCCGACCGCCGCGTCGGTGCGCAGCTCCACCGCCTCGGCCTCGATCCCGGGCACCGGCGGCACGGCCGGCCCGGGAGCGGGCGTGGACGACGGCGGCACCGGTGAGGCCGGCTCGGCGGCCGACGGCCGGGCGGAGCCGCACGCGGCGCACAGCAGCACGGCCAGCACCGCCGCCGTCCGCCGCATGCGGCGAGCGTAGGGCGGCGGGCTACTGGTGGCGGGAGGGCAGCCGCGCCATCACCCGGCCGGCCTCCATGCGCACCTCGAGCTTCTCCTGCGGGTTCGCCGCCGGCCCGCGCCGCGGCTCCCCGTCCTCCAGGTCGAACGCCGAGCCGTGCCACGGGCAGACCAGGCAGGTGTGCCCGCGCACCTCCTCGACGGTGCCCTCGTACAGCGGCCCGGCGAGGTGCGAGCAGGCGCCCACGAAGACGTCGACCCGCGCGCCCCGGCGGACGGCGGCCAGCGGCGCGGCGACCCCGCTGCCGCCCGCGGTCCGCAGCGCCGGCCGCCCCTCCGGCAGGTCGTCGAGCGGGCCGAGGTCGATCCACTCGGAGGTCAGGGCGCGGGCCGCCGTCGCCGCGTGCGAGGCGCCCGAGGACTGGGCGTAGGACATGTGCCCGCCGATCGCCGCGGACCCGGTGGCGATGCCCAGCCCGGCGTAGGCGAGCACCCGGCCCAGCGTGCCGCGGCCCCGGGCCCGCGCGACGAGGGAGCCGACGTAGAGACCCAGCGCGGCCACGTTGGAGACCGCGTGCACCGCGCCCAGCCGGCGGACGCCCACCTCCTGCTCCGACCAGTCGGCCGCACCGGACATCGCCGCGGGCACCGAGACCACCACCCCGGTGGCGATCAGGACGGTGGCCGCCGGCCGCAGCGGCGGGACGGCGTCGAGGAGGCCGGCCGAGGTCCAGCTCCCCACGGGGACCTGCACGAGCACCGGGTGCAGCGGGTGGCCGAGCCAGGTGCCGTGGAGCGCGTCCTTGAGCGCCCCCGGCCGCAGGACCGCCTGGACCGCCCGGCGGGCCGGCTCGATCGCCCGGTCGAAGGTGCTCACGTCCGCGAGTCGGTCGAGGATCCCCATCAGGCTCATGCGCGGGCTCCTACCCCCGCCGGGCCACCCTGACGCCACCGGCCACGGGGCTGACCAGCGCGATCACGAGCAGTCCCGCCGCGAGCGCGCCGGCCGCGTTCAGCAGCGCGTCCAGCGGGGACACGACCCGGCCGAGCGGCAGCAGCCACTGCAGCACCTCGATCGCCGCGCCCGCGGTGACGGCCGCACCCGCGAGGGCGGCCGGCCGGCGCAGGGCCGGGAAGCGGAGGACGGCCAGCGCGGCCGCCGGGGTCAGCAGCAGCAGGTTGCCCAGCAGCTGCCGCACGGTCGCGCGCGAGTCCAGGCCGGAGAGGTACCAGTGCGCCTCGACGGCGGGCGAGCCCCAGGCCCAGCCCCCGTCGCCGGTGGGCAGCAGCGTGAGCGCGGCGACGACGGCCAGCGCCACGGCGAGGGCGGCGGACAGCAGCGACCTCATCGCCCGACTGTGGCGCACGTCCCTGGCAGGCCCCTGGGAGCGGCCTGCGGCGACCCGGAGTGAGCGGACGCACACCCGACACAGCGACCCGCGGGGAGTAACTCGCTCGCCCCCCGGCCATTGTCAGGAGGATCCTGGACAGTGATCCCCGACGACGCCGTGACCAGCGAGGAGGTGTGCCGTGACCTGCCCGTCGCTGCTGCACCGCCCCGCGGTCGTCGACGTGGTCACCGACCTCGCGGCGGGCCTGAACACCCTGGTGCGCTCCGACCGGGCCCTGGGCCAGTTCGCCCGGTTCGTGATGGTCGGCGGGTTCTCCAGCGCCGTCTACGCGCTGCTGTTCTGGCTGCTGCGCGACCTGGGCGGGGTGCAGGCCAACGTGGTCGGCTCGGCGCTGTCGTCGATGCTCGCCAACGAGATGCACCGGCGGCTGACCTTCCGCGCCGGTGAGCGGGTCGGCTGGTTCGCCGCGCAGTGGGAGGGCGGCGCGCTGGCGATCGCCGGCATGGTGGCCACCAGCCTGGCGCTGAGCTGGTTCAACGCCGCGGTCAGCGAGCCGTCCGTCGTCGCCGAGCTGGCGGTCATCGCCCTGGTCACCGCGACCATCGGGACGCTGCGCTTCCTGGCGCTGCGCTGGGTCTTCCGCCCCCAGCCCGCCTGACCCCCCGGCCCGGTCGACCGCCGGGTGTTTGGCGCGCGCGTGTCGCGAGCACACAGGCCAGCAGTGGTTGAACGCGCAACCACGAGACCGCGTACGCGACACGAGAGCCGAGGGAACCGTGGCGAAGATCGCCGTCATCTACTACTCGTCCACCGGGAACGTGCACCAGCTGGCCAGCGCCCTGGCCGAGGGCGCCGAGGAGGCCGGCGCCGAGGTGCGCCTGCGCCGGGTCCCGGAACTGGCCCCCGAGGAGGCCATCGACAGCAACCCGCTCTGGCGGGCGCACGTCGACTCCACCGCGAGCGAGGTGCAGGAGGCCACGCCGGCCGACCTGGAGTGGGCCGACGGCTACGCGCTGGGCAGCCCCACCCGCTTCGGCACGCCCGCCTCCCAGATGAAGCAGTTCATCGACCAGCTCGGCGGCCTGTGGTTCACCGGGAAGCTCGCGAACAAGGGCGCCACCGCGTTCACCAGCGCGCAGAACGTCCACGGGGGCAACGAGTCGACGATCCTCACGTTCTTCAACGTCTTCTCGCACTTCGGCGCGGTGATCGTGCCGCCCGGCTACACCGACCCGCTGCTGTTCGAGGCCGGCGGCAACCCCTACGGCGTCTCGAACGCCTCGGGCGGCAAGTCGGCCACCGCCTCCGAGGCCGAGCTGGCGGCGGCCCGCTACCAGGGCCGCCGGCTGGCCGAGGTGTCCGCGAAGCTGGCCGCCTGACCTGCACGGACGCACCGCGACGGCCGGCCGGGGGAGCTCCCGGCCGGCCGTCGCCGTCCCGAGCAGGGCCGGAGACCCGGAACTAGCCTCGACGGGATGAGCGGGCCGACCACGCGGGCGCCCGGGCGCTGGAGGCGTCCGGCACGGGTCGCCGGGCGCTGGGCGGTCCGCCTCGCCGTCGCGGCCGCCGGGGCGCTGCTCGGCATCCTGCTGCTCGGCCGCGTCGAGGCGCCCATCGGCCCCTTCGACGCCGGCCTCGCGCTGACCCCCACCGGCGGCGGCGCGACCGTGGAGGTGCCGCCGCTCGGGACGCTGGAGGTCGACGCCTACGACGGCCCGCTCGGGCTCGACGTCCAGCTGCGCCGCGTGGACGAGACGCGCATCCAGGCGCTGGTCAACGACCCGGCGCGGCTCGACGGCGTGGTCGACCGGGTCAGCGCCGACCTACAGGACGCCGTCGTCCGGCTGGCCTGGACCACGGCCGCCGCCGGGGTGGGCGGCGCCGCCGTCGCCTCCCTGCTCCTGTACCGCCGCTGGCGCGAGCCGCTGGTGGCCGCGGGCGTCTCCGTGGTCCTGCTGGCGGGCACCGCCGGCCTGGGTGCGGCGACCTGGCGGCCCGAGGCGCTGTCCCAGCCCACCTACACCGGCCTGCTGGTCAACGCGACCAGCCTGATCGGCAGCGCCGAGGACATCGTCGCCCGGTTCAGCGCCTACCGGGAGTCGCTCGAGGAGCTGGTCACCAACGTCGGCACGCTGTACTCGACGCTGTCGGCCCTGCCGGCGCCGGGCGGGCCCACCGACACCGTGGCCCTGCTGCACGTCTCCGACGTCCACCTCAACCCGGCCGGCTTCGACCTGGTGGCGCAGGTGGCCGACCAGTTCGACGTCGACGCCGTCCTCGACACCGGCGACATCACCGACTGGGGCAGCGAGCCGGAGAACCGGCTGATCGGCTCCATCGGCGCGCTCGGCGTCCCCTACGTGTACGTCCGCGGCAACCACGACTCCGCGACCACCGCCGCGCTGGTCGCCTCCCAGCCCAACGCCACCGTCCTCGACGACTCCGCGACGACGGTCGCCGGCCTGACCGTGGTCGGCGCCCGGGACCCCCGGTTCACCCCCGACAAGGACGCCTCCGGCGACGGCGAGTCGCTGGAGCAGACCGGCGAGGACCTCGCCGAGGTCGCCGAGGAGCAGCCGGAGACGCCGGCGATCGCGATGGTGCACGACCCCGGGCAGGCCGGGCCGCTGGACGGCGTGGTCCCGCTGGTCCTGGCCGGGCACACCCACGAGCGGGAGGTCGAGACCCTCGACGGCGGGACGCTGCTCATGGTGCAGGGGTCGACCGGCGGCGCCGGGCTCCGCGGCCTGCAGGGCGAGTACCCCGAACCGCTGACCTGCACGGTCCTCTACCTCGACCCGGACACCGGGGCGCTGGTCGCCTACGACGACATCACCCTCGGCGGCCTGGGCGAGACCGAGGCGACGATCGTGCGCACCGTCGTCCCGGAGCCGACCGCCGACGACGTCCCCGCCGACGGCACGGAGGACGGCACCGGCGACGGGACCCCGTCCTCCCCGACCGACTGAGCCGCCCGCCCTAGGCTCGCGGCATGGCTCCGACTCCCCGCCTGGCCGCCGGTGTCCTCGCCGGGGCGCTGGCCCTGGTCCCCGTGGCCGGTTGCTCGTTCACCTCCAACGGCTTCTCCTGCTCCGGGTCGACCTGCACGGTCACGCTCAACGGCGAGGGCAGCGAGGTCGAGGTCCTGGGGACGACGGTGACGCTGGGGAGCGTGCAGGACGGCCGGGCGTCGATCAGCGTCGCCGGCGCGAGCGTGTCCTGCGGGGAGGGCGAGTCCGTGTCCGCCGGGAGCCTGTCGCTGGAGTGCACCAGCGTGTCCGGCGACTCGGTCGAGCTCACCGCCAGCCTCGGCTGACGGAGGACCCCCTGCCCCACCACTCGCGAGCTCGCGGCGGGCCCCTGCAGCGGGGCCGCACCTAGCCGGCGTCGGCGACCTCGACGACCACCCGGGTCGGGGCCTCGAGCGCGTAGACCCGGAACGGCGCCTGCGAGCGGGTGCCGACGAAGGCGACCGTCGTCCCCTCGAAGGTCGCGTCGAAGACCACCTCGGTGACCGTGGCGGTGCCCGCGCCCGGCAGGGGGTCGGGGCCCGCGTACTCCTCGACGCCGGTGTCGTACGGGTAGCCGGCGCCGGTGATCGTCACCTGCAGGACCGCCTCGCCGGCCACGTCGACCTCCTCGCCGCTGCCCTGCGAGCTGGCGACGTCGACGTAGCGGACGTCCCAGCCCGGCGTCCCCGTGCCGCCGGCCTCGAACACCACGCGGTCGAAGCCGTCGTGGCGGCCGGTGCGGACGTCGCGCACCGTCACGGCCGCGCCGGCGGAGGCGCCGGCGGTGTCGGGCCGCGTGTCGGCGGGGAACGAGGGCGCGGCGGTGCCGGCGTCCCCGTCGGTCTCCCTCTGGGTCGGCGAGGCGGACCCGCCGGCCGACGACGTCGCGGAGGACGACGCCGTGGAGGACGACGCCGCGGTCGAGGACGTCGTGGAGGACGGCGCCGCGGTCGAGGACTCGCCGGCCGCCGGCTGCTCCTCCCCGCCGCAGCCGGTCAGCAGGAGCGCCGCGGTGAGCAGGGTGGAGACGGGGGCGAGCGCACGGCGGGACACCCGCGGATCGTGACAGCCGGCGGGTTCCGGGCGGGCCCGCCACGCCTGGCCGAGGGGTGGTGTCAGGGGCCCTCCGGGGGCCGTGTATCGTTCTCCCTGCCCCCGGCGAACACGAGCCCCCATCGTCTAGCGGTCCAGGACGCCGCCCTTTCAAGGCGGTAGCACGGGTTCGAACCCCGTTGGGGGCACGGCACCACCAGCAATACCAGCAAGGCCCTGTAGCGCAGTTGGTTAGCGCGCCGCCCTGTCACGGCGGAGGTCGCGGGTTCGAGTCCCGTCAGGGTCGCTTCCCCGGTGCAGCGTCACCGGGAGGGGCAGGTAGCTCAGTCGGTACGAGCGCTCGCCTGAAAAGCGAGAGGTCGGCGGTTCGACCCCGCCCCTGCCCACACACTCTCTCCCCCACGGAGCCCGGTGGTCGTCGAGGAGCGCGACCCGGCCCGGGACGCCGCCCTCGCCGCCCGCCTGCTCGAGGTCCAGCACGCCGCCTACGCCGTCGAGGCGCGGCTCATCGGCGACGACCGCATCCCCGCCCTGCACGAGGATCTGGCCGCCCTGCGGGCCGCCGGCCTGTCCTGGCTGGTCGCCCGCGACGGCGGGACCGTCCTCGGCGCCCTCGGCCGGCGGGACACCGCTGGCGGTGTCGACGTCGACCGGCTCGTCGTCGACCCGGCGCACGCGCGCCGCGGCACCGGGCTGGCCCTGGTCGCCGCCGTGCTGGAGCGGGCCGGGGACCGCCCGGTCACCGTGTCCACCGGCCGCGCCAACACCCCGGCCCGCCGGCTCTACGCCCGGGCCGGGTTCGCCGAGGTGGGCGGGCGCGAGGTGCTGCCGGGCCTGTGGGTGGTCGACCCGCTCCACCCGCCCCGCAGCCCGCCTCAGACGCCGACGGCGCGGTCGGCCACCACCTGGTCGTAGACCTGCTCGTGCACGGCCTGCACCGCTGCCCGCTGCTCCGCCCGCCAGGCGCGGTCGGCCGGGCGGGGCATCGGCCGGGTCAGCGCCGCGCCGACGGCCACGCCGAGCGACACCGGGTCGAACCCGCACTCCTCGTCGTTGCCGTAGCCGACGACGTCGGACCACTGGTCGGCGAACCACCCGCAGCGGGGCGCCACCACCCGCGTGCCGACGTCGCGGCACACCTCCAGGTCCCGGGAGTGCGTGCCGCAGCGCTGCGGCAGCACCGCCACGTGCAGCTCCTGCAACTGCGCGGCCCAGCGCGCCGGGTCCCGGACGACCACCTCCAGCCCCTCGGCGCGGGCCAGGTCCGGGTCGAGGGCGAGCGCCTGCCCGGGCTCGAGGAACACCCGCAGCCGCCCGCCGCCGGAGACCGCCCCCGACAGCGCGGCCCGCACCATCGCGCCCGGGTCGGTCACCGTCGTCCCCGCGATCCCGAGCGCCAGCCCGACCAGGCCGCGCTCGGCGCCGGCGTCCGGGTCGGCCGCGGCCACCGAGGGGTGGGCGACGACGATCGCCGTCCGCCCGAAGCGCTCGGCGATCTCGTCGGCGGCGCCGGGGGTCAGCGTGAAGACGACCTCCGCGGTGGCCAGCAGCGCGGCCAGGTGGGCGTCGTGCCGGTGCCGGGCGGGCTGGGCGGGGTCGCGCGACTGGTGCACGGTGACGACCAGCGGCACGCCGGTGCGGCGCAGCGCCTCGGTCCAGCTGACCACCTCGTCCTCGTGCAGGTGCCCGTAGCCGGCGTGCAGGTGCACGACGTCGACCAGGCCGGCGTGCGCGGTGAGGTACGCCGGGTCCAGCCAGGGGCTGGGGTCGTGGGCGGGCCCCACCCGCACCGCGGAGGCGGGCAGCACGGCGTCGACGTAGGGGTCGGCGTGCGGCACCGTCGCGACGCGGATCCGCGCGGGCGACGCGGACGTCGGTAGTGCGTGCATCACTCGGTGGTGCACTCCTCCTGCGGTCGAGCACTGCGACAGCAGGGGCGGTGCTCCTCGATGAACTCCGGGGAGTTCCGGTACCCAGGATGGTGCCGCACAACCGTGTGGAGCCTCACCGGGTGGCCTGCGTCACCCGATGGGGGCTCAGCCGGCGCTGCTGCGCGCCTCCCGCGCGGCGGCGTACGCCGGGGCCCGGAACCGGGCGATCGGGCCGTCGGCGAGCAGCCCCGGCGGCGGGTTGCGGACGGCGTCGAAGCGCAGGTCCGGGTCGAGGCCGTCGACCGGGTCCCCGAGGGTCAGCCGGGCGAAGGGCACCCACTCGCCCGCCCCGCGGGCGACCACCAGGCGGAACGTGGTCCCGGGGGCCGCGGCGGCGACCGGCGCCGGGTCCGACGGCAGGGCCTCCGGCCGGTCCGGGACCGCGGCGAGCCGGAGCGTCCCCGCGGCCGAGCGGTAGCCCATGATCGACGAGTAGGTGGTCGCGGCGTCGACGCGGAGCACCGGCAGGAGCCGCGTCCAGCGGCCGGAGCCGGTGCTCGACAGCAGCAGGTCCACGGGCCGGCCGCCGTCGGGCAGGCGGACCGCGAGGCCCAGGAGGTCCGGCAGCGGGGCGGGCAGGCCCGCCCCGCGGGACAGCCGGACGACGGCGGCCTCGCGCGCGGGCTCCTCCAGCCACGGGACGCCCCAGGAGCCGGGGAGGCCGGTCCGCTCGAGCACGGCCGTGACGACGGCGCCGCGAGGGTGCATGGGCTTGCCGCGGCGCCGGCGCGCCAGCGCACCGAGCGGCACCGCGGCCAGTCGTCCGGCCAGTCTCGCGAGGTCGTGCACGCCGCTGCCCTACCCGCGCCCCCGGGCCCTGCACGTGTCGTTCGTCAACCGGCAGGACCTGCCGGTGGCCGGGCGGGATGTCCGTCGTTCCTTGCCTGTGACACGGAGCAATCCGCCGCATACGGTCGGTCAGTGCTCACGACGCTCCTGGTCACCGGCGGGGTCCTCGCCGGGCTGCTCCTGCTGCTGGCCCTGATCGTCGCCCTGAGTTCCCGGCCTGCTCCCCGCACCGCTCCGCGGCCCGGTGAGCGCTCGGCCGGCTGGGTGGCCGACGCCGGCCGCCCCCACCCCGACGCGTGGTCGCCGATCACCACGACGACGGAGATCCGCCCGGTCCGCTGACCGGGCCCCTGGTCCGGCGTCCCGGCGGCTGCGGACGGCGCGCCGCCGGGACGACCCGTCCCCTCAGCGGCGCACCGGCGCCCACTCCGACTCGGCGCGCAGCACCGGCTTGAGCACCTTGCCGCCGGGGTTGCGGGGCAGCACCGCCGTCCGCACGGACACGAACTGCGGCACCTTGAAGTCGGCCAGGTGCGCGCGGGCGTGCACCATGAACGCCTCGACGTCGAGCTCGGTGCCGGGCACCGGCACGACGACGGCGCCGACCTTCTCCCCCATCACCGGGTCGGGCACCCCGACGACGGCGACCTCGAAGACCCCCGGCGCGGCCGCCAGCGCGTTCTCCACCTCGACGCAGTACACGTTCTCGCCGCCGCGGTTGATCATGTCCTTGGCGCGGTCGACGACGTAGGTGAACCCGTCGTCGTCGATGCGGGCCAGGTCGCCGGAGTGCAGCCAGCCGTCGGTGAACGCCTGCGCGGTCGCCTCCGGCTTGTTCCAGTAGCCCTGCACGACGTTGGCGCCGCGGATCAGCAGCTCCCCGACGCCGGTCTCCGGATCGGGGTCGGCCACCTGGAGGTCGACCACGGGCGCGGGGAAGCCCACCGAGTCGGCGTGCGTGCCGGCGTACTCGTGCGGCAGGAACGTCGAGATCGACGACGTCTCCGACAGGCCGAACCCGTTGCCCACCCGCGCCGCCGGGAACGCCTGCTTGATCCGCGCGACCAGCTCCGGTGCGATCGGCGCCCCGCCGTAGGTGGCGAACCGCACCCCGCTCACGTCGACGTCGGCGAAGGCGGGCTGGTTGACCGCCAGCCAGAACACCGCGGGCACCGAGGTGACGACCGCGATCCGCTCCTCCGGGATCACCCGCAGGAACCGGCCGACCTCGAACGCCGGCATGACCACGGCCGCCGCGCCGCCCTGCAGCGCCGGCAGCAGCTGGCTGTTGCAGCCGGTGACGTGGAACAGCGGCACGCTGACCAGGTTCCGCAGCGACGGGTCGTGCCGGCCCAGCCCGACCACCCGGCGCGCGTTCTCCGTGTTGGTCAGGAAGTTCTCGTGGCTGGTCATCGCGCCCTTGGGGAAGCCGGTCGTCCCCGAGGTGTAGAAGATCGCCGCGAGGTCCGACAGGGCGAGCCCCTCCTCGGCGTACGGGGCGCCGTCGGGCAGCGGGTCCCCCGGCGCCAGCACCACCCGGGCCCCGCTGTCGTCGACCACGTACTGCGCCTCGGGCTCGGTGAACCGGGTGTTCACCGGCACCGCGACGCCACCGGCCAGCAGCGTGCCGAAGAAGCCCAGCACCCAGTCGACGCCGTTGCCCAGCCGGATCGCCACCCGGTCGCCGCGGCCGACACCGGCCTCGCGGAGCCCGCCGGCGACCCGCGCCGCGCCGTCCCACAGCTCCTGGAAGGTCAGCCGCGGGCCGTCGACCTCGACGACCGCCTCGCCGCCCGGATCGCGCTCGACCGAGGCCCGCAGCATCGCGACGACGGACTCCGGCAGGTCGGTGTAGTGCTTGACGCCGGCCGCGTCGCGCTCGACCCCTGCCTCGTCGAAGGGGTGCAGCGCCATCTCAGTACGTCCCCACGTTCTCGAAGTACCGGCGCGGGACGTCCACCAGCATCGTGGTGATCTGCTCCTCGGTGACGCCGTGCTCGCGCACGTAGGGCAGGACGTCGTCGTGGATGTGCGTGTAGTGCCACTGCGGCAGGAGGTCCATGACGCCGGGGGCCAGCCAGTCGATGTAGCAGGAGGCGTCCTGGGAGAGCACCATCCGGTCGGCGTAGCCGCGGCGGCACATCTCGACCAGCGTGTCGGCGCGGGCCTCGAAGGTCGTGTCCAGGTTGATGCCGAAGCGGTCCATGCCGAGGACGAAGCCCGCGTCGGCGAGCTCGGACAGGTGGTCGACGTCGGTGGTGTCCCCGCTGTGCCCGAGCACGACCCGGCCCGGGTCGACGCCCTCGTCCGCCAGCACCTTCTGCACGTCGAGCCCGGTGTGGCTGCCCGGGTGGGTGTGCACGGTGATCGGGGCGCCGGTGGCGCGGTGCGCCTTGGCGACGGCGCGCATGACCCGCTCCACGCCGGGCGTGAGGCCCTGGTGGTCGATGGCGCACTTGAGGAACGCCGCCCGGACCCCGGTGCCGGCGATCCCGTCCCGGATGTCGCCGACGAACATGTCGACCATCGGGTCGGGCACCTCGGCGCCGACGGCCTCGTTCAGCGCCGGGCCGCGGTAGTGGAAGAAGAACGGGACGTCGTCGTAGGTGTAGCAGCCGGTCGCGACGACGATGTTGAGGTCGACCTGCTCGGCGATCCGCTGGATGCGCGGGATGTAGCGGCCGAGGCCGATGACGGTGGGGTCGACGATGGTGCGCACGCCGGTCCCGGCCAGCTTCCGCAGCTTCTGCACCGCGTCGGCGACCCGGTCGTCCTCGCTGCCCCACTCGCCGGGGTAGTTCTGCTGGACGTCGGCGTTGAGCACGAACACGTGCTCGTGCATGAGGGTCGGGCCGAGTTCGGCGGTGTCGACGGGGCCGCGAACGGTCTGCACCTGGGGCAACGGGTCCTCCTCTGGGCCGTCCCGGACGGCGCCGTCCGGGGACCGGGACGCTACCGAGGACGTGACCTGCGTCGCACCCGGGGTCAGCCGCCGGCCACCAGCTCCGCGGCCCGCTCGCCGAGCATCACCGCGGTCGCCGCCGGCCCGCGCGAGGGCGCCGCCGGCAGCACCGACGTGTCGGCCACCCGGAGCCCGTCGACGCCGCGCACGCGCAGGCGCTGGTCGACGACGGCGCCCGGGTCGTCACCGGGCCCCATCCGGGCGCTGCCGGCGAGGTGCACCGCGGTCGTGAGGTGCGCGCGGACCCAGCCGTCGAGGGCGGCGTCGTCGGTGAGGACGCCGGCCGGCGGGCCGGGGCGGGCGGCGACCAGCGGGGCCAGCGCGCGGGTGCGCAGCAGGCCGTCGGCCAGGCGCACCACCTCGCGAAGCCGCCGCCGGTCGGTCGCCGTGGCCAGGTACCGGTGCTCGATGCGCGGCGGCGCCGCCGGGTCCGCCGACGTCAGCGTCAGCCGGCCGCGGCTCTCCTCCCGGTACAGGCCGGCGGCCAGCGACAGCGTGCGGTCGTCCCCGCCCCCGCCGGGGACCACCCGCCCCCAGGGCCGCAGCCACGGCAGCACCTCCAGGTCGCCGGGCACGGGCGAGTCCGAGGAGGTGGCGTTCAGCGATCCGTGCAGCGGCAGCGGCCAGTCGCCCTCGGGCAGCCCCGGCACCGGGACCCAGGGCAGGTACACCAGCGGGTGGTCGGTCAGCCCGGCGCCCACCCCGGGCAGGTCGGCGACGACATCGAGGCCGTGCGCGCGCAGGTGCGCGGCCGGGCCGATGCCGGACAGCAGCAGCAGGTGCGGCGAGCCGACGGCGCCCGCGGCCAGCACCACCTCGGCGGCGCGCACCGTGCCGGCGTCGGTGGCCACGCCCACCGCGCGGCCGCGCTCGACGAGCACCCGCCGCACCCGCACCCCGCCGCGCACGGTCAGCAGCGGCGACCCGCGCCGCGGGGACAGGTAGGCCATCGCCGCGTTGACCCGCAGGCCGCCGTCGACGGTGAACGGCACCGGCCCGTAGCCCGGCGGGCCGCCGGCGTTCTTGTCCGGCTCCTCCGGGACGCCGAGCTCGGCGGCCGCCGCGGCGAGCGCCTCGGTCAGCGGCGAGCCACCACCGGGCCGGGTGACCGGCAGCGGACCGCCACGGCCGTGCCCCGGCCGGTCGCCGTACTGGCGGTCGTCCTCGAGCCGCCGCCAGGCCGGCAGCGTGGCCGCCAGGCTCCACAGGTCGTTGCCGGCGGCGGCCCAGCCGGCGTGGTCGGCAGGGGTGGCGCGGACGAAGTAGCCGCCGTTGACGGCGCTGGACCCGCCGACCACGCGCCCGCGCGGCAGCGGGGCGGTCCTGCCCGGGGTCAGCTCGGTGGTGAACGACCAGTTCGCCGGGTGTCCCGGCACGGTGGCGCGCAGCGTGGCGGGGTCGCGCAGGTCGTCGGGGAAGTCGGCGGGCCGGGGGTGGTCGGCGCCGGCCTCGAGCAGCAGCACCCGGCGGCCGGTGTCGGCGAGGCGGGCGGCCAGCGCGCAGCCGGACGAGCCGGCGCCCACCACGACGACGTCCCAGCCGCCGGCGTCCCCGCTCACAGGCCGAGGACCCCCGGCAGGTCCAGCCGCCGGACCTTGCCGGTGGAGGTGCGCGGCAGCCCCCCCACCGGGTGCAGGCTCTTGGGCCGCTTGGCCGGGGACAGCCGCTCCCGCGCCCAGGCGGCGAGGTCGGCGGGGTCCGCGGCGCCCACGTAGGCGGCGACCACCCGCTGCCCCCACTCGTCGTCGGGGACGCCGACGACCGCGCTCTCCACCACGCCCGGGTGGGCGTCGAGGACCGCCTCGACCTCGGCCGGGTAGACGTTCACCCCGCCGGAGATGACCAGGTCCTCGCGGCGGCCGTCGAGCCAGACGGTGCCGTCGGCGTCGACCCGGCCGAGGTCGCCGACGGTCACCCGGTCGCCGCGCCACGCCGCCGCCGTCTTCTCCGGCGCGCGCCAGTACTCGAACCGTGCCCACCGCGGCACGGCGCACCACAGCTGGCCCCGCTCGTCGGTCTCCAGCCGCCGGCCCGGCCGGGCGCGGCCGACGCTGCCCGGGTGCGCCAGCCAGTCCTCGGTGGAGCAGACGGTGAACTGGGCCTCGGTGGAGCCGTAGAACTCCCAGACGCTGCCCGCCGGCAGCGCGTCGAGCACCGCCCGCTTGAGCGGCTCGGGGCAGGGCGCGCCGGCGTGCGCGAGGACGCGGAAGGAGGACCAGTCCACGTCGTCGCGGGCGAGCAGCCGGCGCAGGTGGGTGGGGACGCAGAACGTCGTCGTGGGGGCGAGCCCGCTGATCGCCGCGGCCGCCCGGACGGCGTCGAACGGGCCGGGCAGCAGCACCTCGCCGCCGGCCAGCAGCGTGTGCACGGCGAAGCGCAGCGGCGCGGAGTGGTGCAGCGGCGAGAGCACCAGGTGCCGGTCGGCGGCGGTGAAGCCCCAGAGGCCGATCTCCTCGGCGGCCAGCGCGCGGGCGTCGCCGTCGTCGAGGACGCCGGACCACACGCCCTTGCGCCGCCCGGTGGTGCCCGACGTGTAGTGCATCGGCCGGGCCAGCGGCACGTCGGCCAGGCCGGCCTCGTCGTCGGCGGCGAGCAGCCGCTCGGGCGCCGCGCCGGCGTCGAGGGCGGCGTCGGCGTCGTCGGCGAGGGCGGCCCGCTCGGCGGCGGGCAGCGCCGGGTCGAGCACCACGGGCACGATCCCGGTGCGCAGCGCGCCGAGGACGACCGCCAGCAGCGCCGGGGAGGACGCCGCCGAGACCAGCAGCCGGTCGCCGCGCCGCAGCCCGGCCGCCCGCAGCGCGGCCGCGGCCCGCCGCTGGTCGCGCTCGCTGTCGGCGGCCCGGACGACGGCGACCCCGTCGCTCACGGCAGCCGCACCCGCTCGCCCTCGACGACGACGTGCCCGTCGGCGGCGAGCTTGGCCAGCGTGGCGCGGGTGGACTGCGCGGCCGCCGGCCACAGCTCCCGCGGCACCTCGGCGTAGACGTCGGCCACCACCGCGTCGACCGTGCCCGCCCCGCGGACCAGCGCGGCCAGCAGCTGCGACTCCCGGAACGCCCGGTGGGCCAGGTAGAAGTCGAGGACGGCGCCCGGGTCCTCGGTCAGCTCCGGCCCGTGCCCGCAGTACAGCGCGCTCGGCCCGAGGTCGTGCACCCGCCGCAGCGACTCCAGGTAGGCGACGACGTCGCCCTCCGGGTGGGTGACCACCGACGTGCCGCGCCCCAGGACGTGGTCGCCGACCAGCACCGCCCCGGACTCCAGCCGGAAGGCCAGGTGGTCGGCCGTGTGCCCGGGCGTCGGGACGACGTCCAGCGCGGTGCCCGCCAGCCGCAGCCGCTCCCCCGGCTCGAGCACCCGGCCACCGGGGCCGGCGACGGTGGCGTCGGCGGCGGCGACCGGCGCGTCGAAACGGGCTCCCCACGGCTGCGCGGCCTCGGCGTGGTCGCCGTGGTGGTGGGTCACGAGGACGGCGACGCAGCGCGCGTCGCGGGCGGCCAGCACCTCCTCCACCGCGGCGAGGTGGGCGGGGTCGTCGGGGCCGGGGTCGACCACGACGGCCTGGCCGCTGCCCGGCGCGCCGACGACGTAGGTGTTGGTGCCGTCGAGGGTCATGTCCGACGGGTTGGGGGCCAGCACGCGGGTGACCAGCGGCTCGAGGTCCGCCGTCCGCGGCAGCCCGCCGGGGGCGGGGAGGTCCCAGGTGACGCGGGGGTCGGCGGGGGCGCGCACGCCCGCACGGTAGCCGCGCCCGGACGCGTACCGCCCGCCCGGCCGTTAGCCTCCGGGCATGCGATCGATCGCGTCCCCGTCCCGCTCCGCCGTCGTCGCCGCGGCCGCGGCCGTCGTGCTCACCGCCTGCGGCGGGGCCGACGGGTCGGGCAGCGAGGAGACCGCCGAGTCCACCGCCGCGAGCACCTCCAGCTCCGCCGACTCCAGCGGCGGCTCGGGCAGCTCGTCCTCCGCGGGCGGCGACGACGCCGCCGTCGCGGCGTTCTGCGAGCAGGCCGCGCAGTACGAGGAGCTCGGCAACCAGCTCTCCGCCGCGACGACCGAGCAGCTGCCCGGCCTGCTGCAGCAGGCGGCCGCCGCGTTCGACTCCGTGCAGCCGCCGGCCGAGATCGCGAACGACTGGCAGGTCGTGGGCGACGCCGTGCAGGCCTTCTCCGACACCGCCAACTCCGTCGACCTCTCCACCCCCGACGGGCAGGCCCAGCTCCAGACCGCCGCCCAGCAGTTCGTGACCGTCGCGCAGGGCCCGGAGGCCACCAACGTGGCCCGGTTCGGCGAGGAGAACTGCGGCGCCGCCGCCCCCACGAGCTAGTCCCCGGACACGACACGGCCCGCTCCCCGCCCGGGGGCGGGCCGTCGTGGTGTCCGGCCCGGTCAGCGGCGGGCGGGGACGGTCCCGGCGAGCACCGCGGCGGCCAGGCCGGCGAGCACGACGAGCAGCAGCGCCGCGGACAGCCCGACGCCCTCGGCGAGCGCGCCGACGGCGGGCGGACCGGCGGCCGAGCTGAGGTAGCCGACGGTGGTGACCGTGGCGATCGCCACCGGGGCCGGGATCCCGGCGCTCCGACGGCGCGGCGCGTCCGGGGCGGCGCCGAGCACGACCGGCGCCAGCGGGGCCACGGCCAGCCCGACGAACGCCCAGCCGGCGAGCGCCCACCCCGCGGTGGGCGCCAGCACCGCCAGCCCCGCCCCGGCTGCGACGGCCAGCCCGCAGCCCCGGACGACGGTGGCGCGGCGGTACCGCAGGAGCAACCGGTCCCCGGGCAGCCGGCCCACGACCAGCGCGGCGGTGACGGCCAGCAGGCCCGCGGCGGCCAGCCCCGGCCCGGCGCCGTGGTCGGTCCGCAGGTGGACGGCGACCCACTGGGTGGCCGAGGCGTCGACCAGGAACGCGCACGAGGCCACCGCGCCCAGGCCGAGCAGGCCCCGGCGGGACCCGGCGGGGCGCGGGTGCGCGGGCACCCGGGGCCCGCGCACCAGCAGCCGCGTCGCGGGCCCGCCCGCGAGGAGGCCGGCCGCGGTGGCCGCGCCGAGGTGCACGCCGAGCGGGACGTCCGCGGCGGCGGCCGCCGTCGCCCCGAGCGCACCGAGCAGCAGCCCGAGCCCCTGGGCGGCGTGCAGGCCGGACAGCACCGGGCGCCCGCACCGCCGCTCCAGCTCCACGCCCTGGGCGTTGAGCGCGACGTCGACGACGCTGTTGGCGGCGGCCCAGCCGGCCAGCGCGGCCGCCAGCCAGGGCAACGACGGCGCCGCCGCCGCGACGGGCAGCAGCGGCGCGTAGCCGGCCAGGCCGAGCGCCGCCCCGGCGCGGCTGCCGAGGCGGGTGACCAGCGCGCCGCCCAGCGGCAGGCCGAGCAGCGCCCCACCCTCGATGCCGAGGACCGCGACCGCCAGGCCGCCCGGCGACAGGTCCAGCCGTTCCTGCACCGCCGGGACCCGCCCGGCCCAGCTTGCCGCGAGCAGGCCGGTGAGGAGGAAGAGGACCCGGGCCGCCGTCAGGGCCCGGACCGGGACGGGGTGCTCGGCGGTCACCCGGGAGGCATCCCCGCCGCGGCCATGACCATCCATCAGGATCGGCGGGGACGGTCCTGACACGCGGTCATGGGGCGGGGACACTGCGGGCCGTGCTGGACACGACGAGGCTCGCGACGCTGCACGCCGTCCTCACGCACGGCTCGTTCACCGCGGCGGCGGCCGCGCTGCACCTCACTCAGCCCGCGGTCTCCCGGCAGGTGAGCCTGCTGGAGCGGCAGCTCGGCACGCTGCTGGTCCACCGCACGCAGCAGGGCGTGCGGCCCACCGAGGCCGGCCGCCTGCTGCTCGCCCACGCGGAGACGCTGCTCGCGGGCCTGGAGCGGGCCGAGCGGGAGGTGCGCGAGCTGGCCGGCCTGGCCCGCGGCACCGTGCGGCTGGGCTCCTTCTTCTCCGCCCTCGTGCACCTGTCCGCCGAGCTGGCCGCGGCGCTCGGCGAGCGCCATCCCGGCCTCGTCGTCGTCGACGAGCTGGTCGACCGCGCCGCCGCCCTGGCCCGGCTGCGCCGCGGCGGGCTCGACCTCGCCCTCGTCTTCGAGCCCGACCTGGAGCCCGCCCCTCCCGCCGACGACGTCGAGCTGCACCCGCTGTTCGACGACCCGCTGCGCGTCGCGCTGCCGGCCGGCCACCGCCTGGCCGGCGCCGCCGCGGTGCGGGTGCGCGACCTGGCCGCGGACACCTGGATCCGCCCGCACGACGGCTCGGCCGCCCGCCGGCTGGACGCGGTGCTCGCCCGCGCCGGGGTGACGCCCCCGCTGCTGCTGGCCGGCCACGGGGACGAGCCGGTGGAGACCCAGGCGCTCGTGGCGGCCGGCCGCGGCGTCGCGCTGACCCACGAGCTCACCGTGGTCGTCGGCGGGCACGACCTGGTGCTGCGCCCGCTGGCCGACGAGCCCGGTTCCCGCCGGGTGCAGGCGGCGGTGCTGCCGGGGCCGCGCCCCCCGGCGACCGCCGCCGCGCTGGCGGCGCTGCAGCGGATCGGCGCGGCCCGGCGCGCCCGGCTCAGCAGCCGCTGATCGACACCCCGCGGGCGCGCAGCCACGGCACCGGGTCGACCTGGCCGCCGTAGAGGGCGCCCGAGGGGTGGACCTCGAAGTGCAGGTGCGGGCCGGTGGACTGGCCGCGGTTGCCGACCTCGGCGATCAGGTCGCCCGCGACGACGCGCTCCCCGGTGCCGACGTACTCGGCGTTGACGTGGCCGTACACGGTGACCGCGCCGTCGTCGCCGCGGACGTAGATCGCCAGGCCGAAGCCGGTCGCCGGGCCGTGCCGGACCACGACGCCGGAGGTGGCGGCGTAGATCGGCGTCCCGATCGGGGCGGCGATGTCGACGCCGCCGTGCAGCACGCCCCAGCGGGAGCCGAAGCAGCTCGACGTCCGGCCCGAGGTCGGCTTCACGTAGCCGGACCCGCTGACCTCGGAGGCGGCGGCCGTCGCCGTCCCCGACGACGCGGTGCTCGACGACGCGGCGCTCGACGCCGCGGCGCGGGCGGCGGCGGCCGCGGCGGCGGCCTCCTCGGCAGCGCGGGCGGCGGCCGCAGCCGCGGCGGCCTCCTCCTCGGCCTTCTGCCGCTGCCACTCCTGGTAGGCGTCGCGGGCGCCCTGCAGCTCGAGCAGGTGGATCTGCGCCGCCTGCAGCTGCTGGTCCAGCGCGGCCTTGTTCGCCTCGGCCGCGGCGACGGCGTCCTGCTGCGCGGCCACCTGGGCGTCGGCGGCCGCCTTGGCGTCGGCGGCCTGCTGCTCGGCGGCCGCGGCCGCGTCCCGGGTGGCCCGCGCGGCGGACTCGGCGTTGGCCTGCCGGACCCGGGCCACCTCGAACTCCTCGAGCACGTCGACCTGGGTGTCGGCGACGTACTCCAGCAGCGCGGCCCGCTGGACGAGCTCACCGGGGCCGGCGGAGTCCAGCAGCGCGGACGCGGTGGCCAGGGTGGGGTCGTTGACGTAGCTGTCGCGGGCGAACCCCGCGATGCGGCCGATCGCGGCGTCGACGTCGTCGGTCGCGGCCTGCAGGTCGGCGGCGGCCTGCGCGGCGGCCGCCTGGGCCTGGACGAGGGCCTCCTCGGCGGCGAGGAAGGCGGTGCCGGCGGCCTCGGCCTGCACGCCGAGCCGCTCCAGCTCGCTCTCGGCCGCGGCCACCTCGGCGGCCAGGCGGCCCACCTCCGCGGCGGCGGCGTCCTGGGCGGCCTGCGCGTCGGCGATCTCGCCGTCGCTCGGGTTCACCGGCGGCGGCGGCACGGCCGACGCGGGCCCGGCGGTGCCGAGGAGCACCACGCAGGAGAGCAGGCCGACCAGGGCGGTGCGCACGCCTCCACGGCGACGGCCGGTCCGGGCGGGACGGCACTGCGGCATTCGGGCACTCCTTGGGGAAGAGGAGGTGGTGCGGGGTCGCGGCGTCAGCGTCGTCCGGCGGACACGCGTCACAGTGGCAACACGCGGCACGGATGTCACACCGTGACCGCACGACACAGTCATCGACATCCGTCACACCACTTGTCGACACCCGGGGCGCGGGACTTGAGACCCCTCGGGGGTGACGGACGGCACTTCCGCACGTTCTAGGCTCGGCGGTCGTGGACGTCTTCGGCTCCGGTGCTGAACAGGTGGTCTTCTGCTCCGACCCGGCCTCGGGCCTGAGGGCGGTGATCGCCGTCCACTCGACGGCGCTGGGTCCCGCGCTCGGCGGCACCCGCTTCCACCCCTACGCCACCGAGGACGAGGCGGTCGCCGACGCGCTGCGCCTGGCGCGGGCGATGACGTACAAGAACAGCCTGGCCGGCCTCGACCTCGGCGGGGGCAAGGCCGTCGTCATCGGGGATCCGCGGACCGACAAGACCGAGGCGCTGCTGCGCGCCTACGGCCGGTTCGTCGAGGCCCTCGGCGGCCGGTACCTGACCGCGTGCGACGTCGGCACGACCAACGCCGACCTCGACCTCGTGGGCCGGGAGACCCGCTTCGCCCACGGCCGCTCCGAGGTCTACGGCGGGTGCGGGGACTCCTCGGTGCTCACCGCGTTCGGCGTCTTCCAGGGCATGCGCGCCGCCGCCCAACACCGCTGGGGCGAGCCGACGCTGTCCGGGCGCACCGTCGCCGTCGCCGGCGTCGGCAAGGTGGGCGGCTGGCTGGTCGACCGGCTGGTGGCCGACGGCGCCGACGTCCTCGTCACCGACGTCGACCCCGCCGCGGTGCAGCGGGTCCTCGCCCGGCACCCCGGCGTGGAGGCGGTCGCCGACACCGCGACCCTGGTGCGCTGCCCCGCCGACGTCTACGCGCCCTGCGCCCTCGGCGGCGCGCTCGACGACGCGACGGTCGCAGCCCTGCAGGCCGAGGTGGTGTGCGGCGGCGCGAACAACCAGCTCGCGCACGAGGGCATCCCGGACCAGCTGACCGCGCGCGGCATCCTCTACGCCCCCGACTACCTGGTGAACGCCGGCGGGGTCATCCAGGTCGAGGACGAGCGGCACGGCTTCTCCTTCGCCCGTGCCGAGGCCAAGGCGGCCGGCATCTTCGACGTCGCGCTGCGGGTGTTCGAGACCGCCGCGACCGAGGGCGTCTCCCCCGCCGTCGCCGCCGACCGGCTGGCCGAGCAGCGGATCGCCTCGGTCGGGCGGCTGGCGACCATCCGGCTGCCCCGCTGACCTGCGCCCTCGGCCGCGGCGTGGCGCGGACCACGCCCCGGTCGGGGGACCGCGGGGGAGGACCCGTGCCCGCGCCTCGTCCGTGTCGTAGGCTGGGTCAAGACACAGTCACTCAGTCGGGGTCGCCACGCGGGCCGTCCAGCCCGTGAGCTGGACTCCCGTTCTCCGTCACGAGGGGGTCGAGCCGATGGGGCGCGGCCGAGCGAAGGCCAAGCAGACACGCGTGGCCCGTGAGCTCAAGTACAGCTCACCCAACACCGACCTCTCCGCGCTGCAGCGCGAGCTGGCCGGTTCTCCGTCTCCGTACACCGCGTCGCGTGCCGCCAAGGACGACGACGAGGACGACGACGAGTACACCGACCGGTGGGCGGACGACGACTCCGAGGACGACTGGGCAGCCAGTCGCTGAGGGTCGGCTCCCCGCCGGTCTGATCGACACGACACACCGCCGTCCCCCGCGGGGCGGCGGTGTGTGCCGTGGTCAGCGGTAGGACCCCACCAGCCGGGCGCCGGTCCCGCCGGTGCCGACGGTGCCCGCCACCCAGGCCGGCACCCCGCGGCCGGTCAGCAGGCCCACCGCCCGCTCGGCCTCGTCGGCCGCGACGACGGCGACCATGCCGACGCCGCAGTTGAACGCCCGCTCGGACTCCTCGCGCGGCACGCCGTGCTCCTCGAGCAGGGACACCACGGCCGGCAGCGCCCAGGTGCCGCGGTCGAGCACCGCCTCCAGCCCGTCGGGCACCACCCGCGCGGTGTTGCCGGTGAGCCCGCCGCCGGTGACGTGCGCGAACGCGTGCACGCCGTCGACGCCGAGCCCGGCCACCAGCGCCAGGCAGTCGAGGGCGTAGATCCGCGTGGGCTCGAGCAGCACGTCGCCCAGCGGCCGGTCCAGCCCGGCCGGGGTGGCGGCGAGGTCCAGCCCGGCGGCGGACACCACGCGGCGCACCAGGGAGTAGCCGTTGGAGTGGAACCCGCTCGAGGCCATCGCGACGACGACGTCGCCGTCGCGGACCCGCTCGGGCCCGAGCACCGCGTCGGCCTCGACGACGCCGACCGCGGTGGCGGCCAGGTCGTACTCGTCGGCGGCCATGAGGTCGCCGTGCTCGGCGGTCTCCCCGCCGACCAGCGAGGCCCCGGCCTGCGCGCACCCGGCCGCGATGCCGGTGACGATCGCGGCGATCCTCTCGGGGACGACCTTCCCGCAGGCGACGTAGTCCTGGAGGAACAGCGGCTCGGCGCCGCAGGCCACCAGGTCGTCGACGACCATGGCGACGAGGTCGATGCCCACGGTGTCGTGCCGGTCCAGCTGCCGCGCCAGGGCGATCTTGGTGCCGACGCCGTCGGTGGACGAGGCGATCAGCGGGCGCCGGTAGCGCGTGGTGTCGAGCGCGAACAGCCCGGCGAAGCCGCCCAGGCCGCCGACCACCTCGGGCCGGCGGGTCCGCTCGACCGCCGTCCGCATGAGGTCGACGGCCCGCTCACCGGCGGCGATGTCGACGCCGGACGCCGCGTAGGTGAAGCCACTGTCCCCGGACGCCTGCCCCCCGGACGTCGGGCTCACGGACGGCGCAGGGCGTCGTCGGCACCACCGGGCAGGGCGGGGCTGCCGGCCTGCTGGCCGGTCCAGCCGGTGACCGCGCGCTCGCCGTCGTCGACGCGCGGCATCGGCGTGCGGGCCACGCCGGCGGGGAGACCGCCCTCGAGGACGTGCTTGCCGAGCACCCCGGACTCGCCGAGCGGGATCGGGTACCGGCCGGTGAAGCAGGCGGTGCACAGCCGGTTGACCGGCTGCTCGGTGGCCGCGATCAGGCCCTGCTCGGAGACGTAGCCGAGGGAGTCGGCGTTGATGGAGGCGCGCACGCCGTCGACGTCGAGGCCGTTGGCGATCAGCTCGGCGCGGCTGGCGAAGTCGATGCCGTAGAAGCACGGCCACTTCACCGGCGGGCTGGAGATGCGCACGTGCACCTCGACCGCGCCGGCCTCGCGCAGCATGCGGATCAGCGCGCGCTGGGTGTTGCCGCGCACGATCGAGTCGTCGACGACGACCAGCCGCTTGCCGCGGATGACGTCACGCAGCGGGTTGAGCTTGAGCCGGATGCCGAGCTGCCGGATGGTCTGCGACGGCTGGATGAACGTGCGGCCGACGTAGGAGTTCTTGACCAGCCCGAGCCCGTAGGGGATGCCGCTCGCCTCGGCGTACCCGACCGCGGCCGGCGTGCCGGACTCCGGGACCGGGATCACCAGGTCGGCGTCGGCGGGCTGCTCCTTGGCCAGCCGGCGGCCGATCTCGACGCGGGCGGCGTGCACGCTGCGGCCGCCGATCGTGGTGTCGGGCCGGGCGAGGTAGACGTACTCGAAGACGCAGCCCTTGGGCTCGGCCGGGGCGAAGTGCTGGCTGCGCAGGCCGTTCTCGTCGATGGCCAGCAGCTCGCCGGGCTCGACCTCGCGGACCACGGAGGCGCCGACGATGTCGAGGGCCGCGGTCTCGCTGGCCACCACCCAGCCGCGCTCCAGCCGGCCGAGGACCAGCGGGCGCACGCCCTGCGGGTCGCGGGCGGCGTACAGGGTGTCCTCGTCCATGAAGGTGAGGCTGAACGCGCCGCGCAGCTGCGGGAGCACCTCCATGGCCGCGGCCTCGATGCTCATGTCGGGGCGGGCGGCGATGAGCGAGGTGACGAGGTCGGAGTCGGTGCTGGCGGTGAAGGCGCCGGGGACGCCGGCGTCGGCGGCCCGGCTCGCGAGCTCCGCGGTGTTGACCAGGTTGCCGTTGTGGCACAGCGCCAGGCCGGTGCCGGCGTCGGTGGTGCGGAACGTCGGCTGGGCGTTCTCCCAGGTGGACGCGCCGGTGGTGGAGTAGCGGGTGTGCCCGACGGCGAGGTGGCCGCGCAGGCTGCCCAGGGTGGACTCGTCGAACACCTGGCTGACCAGGCCGAGGTCCTTGTAGACGACCACCGAGGCACCGTCGGAGACCGCGATGCCCGCCGCCTCCTGACCGCGGTGCTGGAGGGCGTACAGGCCGAAGTAGGTCAGCTTCGCGACCTCCTCCCCCGGGGCCCAGACACCGAAGACGCCGCAGGCGTCCTGGGGGCCGGGAGCGTGGGGGTCGAGGTCGTGCGTCAGCCGTCCGTCACCGCGAGGCACACCGACGAGAGTACCGGCGCCCCCGTGGGTACCTCCTGTCCGAGCCGTGATCGTGACCACCCGGCCGCGGACCCGCGCAGGTCCGCGTGCGTCACGGGCGTGCGGAACCCCGGCCGGGGTCCGGCGCGTTGACGGACGGTCCACCTGAGAGGAGCCGACATGAGCAGCGACCGGCCCGACCCCAACGACTTCCTCGAGATGGCCCAGCGCATGCTGCGCGGGCTGTTCGACCCGTCGCGCGGCGCCGAGGGCGAGGACGACGACCCGTGGCGGCGGGCGACCGACCGCGACACGCGGCAGCGCCACCACGGGCCCAGCGCCGAGGAGCGGCGGGAGAACCTCACGTTCGCGCTCGCCACCCGCGCCGTCGAGGCGCTGGAGGACCTGGCGCTCAACGTCGCGGCGATCCGCCAGCGCCTGGAGCGGTCGGGCACGCCGGAGGCCCCGGCCGCGGAGCCCCGCACCGACGGGACCACGGCCGGGGACGACGCCGGCCCGGCGTGACGTCGGGGTCGGCGCCGTCCTACCGGACGGTGCCGATCTCGGCGGAGATGCGGGTGTCCTCGCCGTGGCCGGTGTGCACCACCGTGTCGCCGTGCAGGGTCAGCAGCTTGCTGCGGATGGACCGCACGATCGTCGGGTGGTCGCTGAAGCTGCGGCCGGTGGCGCCCGGGCCGCCGTGGAACAGCGTGTCGCCGGTGAAGACGGCGGCCAGGTCCGGCGCGTGCAGGCAGGTGCTGCCCGGCGAGTGACCCGGGGTGTGCAGCGCGGTCAGCGACGTGCCGGCCACCCGGAACCGGGTGCCCTCGGCCAGCGCCTCGTCGGGCTCGGCGCTCTGGTGGACCATCTCCCACAGCATCCGGTCGGCGGGGTGGAACCAGACCGGCGCGCCGGTGGCCTCGCGCAGGTCGACCGCGGCGGTGATGTGGTCGTTGTGCCCGTGGGTGAGCACGATCGCGGTGACCCTCCGCCCGCCGATCGCCTCGACGATCGGCTCGGCGCGGTGCGGCGCGTCGACCACCAGCACCTCGTCGTCGTCGCCGACGAGCCAGACGTTGTTGTCGACGTCGAAGTCCTGCCCGTCGAGGCTGAACACCCCGGAGACGACGGCCTTGTCGATGCGGGCGGTCACTTCTCCAACACCACGACCGAGCGCAGCACGTCGCCGGAGCGCATCTTCTCGAAGGCGGCCTCGACGTCGTCGATGCCGACGGTCTCGCTGACGAAGTCCTCCAGCGGGAAGCGGCCCTGCCGGTAGAGGTCGACCAGCATCGGGAAGTCGCGGCTGGGCAGGCAGTCGCCGTACCAGGAGGACTTCAGCGCCCCGCCGCGGCCGAACAGCTCGATCATCGGCAGGGTGAGCTGCATGTCCGGGGTCGGGACGCCGACCAGCACGACCCGGCCGGCCAGGTCGCGGGCGTAGAAGGCCTGCTCGAACACCTCCGGGCGGCCGACGGCGTCGATCGCGACGTCGACGCCGAACCCGCCGGTGAACCCCTTGATCGCCTCGACGGCGTCGCTCTCCCGCGAGTTGACCGTGTGGGTGGCGCCGAACTGCCTCGCCCACTCGAGCTTCCGGTCGTCGACGTCGACGGCGACGATCGTCGTCGCGCCGGCCAGCTCCGCCCCGGCGATCGCGGCGTTCCCGACGCCGCCGCAGCCGAACACGGCGACGGACTCCCCGCGCTGCACCGCGCCGGTGTTGATCGCCGCGCCCACGCCGGCCATCACGCCGCAGCCGATCAGCCCGGCGGCGGTGGCCGGCGCCTCGGGGTCGACCTTGGTGCACTGGCCGGAGGCGACCAGCGTCTTCTCCACGAACGCGCCGATGCCCAGCGCCGGGGACAGCTCCGTGCCGTCCTCGAGGGTCATCTTCTGCGTGGCGTTGTGGGTGTTGAAGCAGTACTGCAGCTGGCCCTTGAGGCAGGCGCGGCACTGCCCGCACACCGCCCGCCAGTTGAGGACGACGAAGTCGCCGACGGCCACGTCGGTCACGCCCTCGCCGACCGCGGCGACGGTCCCGGCGGCCTCGTGGCCGAGCAGGAAGGGGAAGTCGTCGTTGATGTTGCCCTGGCGGTAGTGCAGGTCGGTGGCGCACACCCCGCAGGCCGCGACGTCGACCACCGCCTCGCCCGGCCCCGGATCGGGCACCAGGACCGTCTCGACGCTGACCGGTTCTCCCTTGCCGCGGGCGACGACGCCCCTCACCTCGTAGGCCATGCCGGGAGCCTATGGGCGGCCCGGGGGGTCCGCGCCCGCTGCTCCCGCTGGCCGGGAACCCCGTCCCGACGGGCAGGTTCCCGAACCCGGCCGTAGCGTTCCCCACAGCCGCCGTCCCCTGGAGGTCCCCCGTGGCGCTACCCGGCTTCCTGCGCCGTGAGCGCATCGTCGCCCGTCCCGGCTTCAACCGCTGGCTGATCCCGCCGGCGGCCCTGGCGGTGCACCTGTGCATCGGGCAGGCCTACGCCACCAGCGTCTACAAGACCGCGCTGGTCGAGGACTTCGGCACCTCCCAGACGGCGATCGGCGTCGTCTTCTCCATCGCGATCGTGATGCTGGGCCTCTCGGCCGCCCTGTTCGGCACCTGGGTCGACCGCAACGGCCCGCGCGCGGCGATGTTCGTGTCGGCGTGCTTCTGGGTCACCGGCTTCCTCGTCGGCGGCCTGGGCATCGAGACCCGGCAGCTGTGGCTGCTCTACCTCGGCTACGGCGTCATCGGCGGCATCGGGCTGGGCATCGGCTACATCTCGCCGGTCTCCACGCTGATCAAGTGGTTCCCCGACCGGCCGGGCCTGGCCACCGGAATGGCGATCATGGGCTTCGGCGGCGGTGCGCTCATCGCCTCGCCGCTGTCCCGGCAGCTGATGAGCTGGTACGACCCCGGCTACGACGGCACCGCCGGCACGGTGCCCAACGGCGGCGCCGTCGCGGCGCTGTTCTTCACCTTCGCCGCGGTCTACCTGGTCTTCATGATGTTCGGCGCCTTCATCGTCCGGGTGCCGGCCGAGGGCTGGAGGCCGGCCGGCTTCGACCCGGCCTCGGTCAAGCAGAAGGCGCTGGTCACCACGGAGAGCGTCTCGGCCGCCAACGCCGTCAAGACGCCGCAGTTCTGGCTGCTGTGGACCGTGCTGTTCTGCAACGTCACCGCGGGCATCGGCATCCTCGAGCAGGCCGCGCCGATGATCCAGGACTTCTTCCGCAGCGGGGACACCTCGACGGTCGCCGCCACCGCGGCCGCCGGCTTCGTCGGCGTCCTGTCGCTGTTCAACATGGCCGGCCGGTTCGTGTGGTCCTCGACGTCGGACTTCATCGGCCGCAAGCCGATCTACATGGTGTACCTCGGCGTCGGCCTGGTCCTGTACGTCGCGCTGGCCACCATCGGCAGCAGCGCCACCTGGGTGTTCGTCCTGCTCGCCGCGGTGATCATCTCGTTCTACGGCGGCGGGTTCGCGACCATCCCGGCCTACCTGCGCGACCTGTTCGGCACCTACCAGGTGGGCGCCATCCACGGCCGGCTGCTCACCGCGTGGTCGGCGGCCGGCGTGGCCGGTCCGTTGATCGTCAACAGCGTCCTCGACACCCAGGGCGAGCCGGGCAGCCTCGTGGCGGCCAACTACCGGCCGGCGCTGTTCATCATGGTCGGCCTGCTCGCCGTCGGGTTCGTCGCGAACCTGCTGGTGCGGCCGGTGGCCGGCAAGTGGCACGAGCCGCACCGCGACGCCGCCCCGGCCGCCCCCTCGACCCCGGAACGGAGCGCCGCCCGATGAGCACGCCGCTGTCGCAGCAGACCTCCCCCGACGGGCAGCAGCCCGTGCACACGCCCACCGGGCTGATCGCGTTCGCGTGGACGCTGGTCGGCGTCCCGCTGGCCTACGGCCTGTACCAGACGGTCAAGACCGCGCTGACCCTCTTCACCGGCTGACGCCCCGCCCGGGTGGGGAGCCTCTGTCGCGCTAGTGGCTCCTCAGCGGGCGCAGGGGCAGGTGGGCCGACAGGTCGGCGCGGTTGCCGCTGGCGCTGACCCGGCCCCCGGCGACGGCCTCGGCCCAGCCGAGCTCGCCGGTGGCCAGCCGCAGCCAGGTGCCCGCGTCGGTCTCGACGACGTTCGGCGGCGTACCGCGGGTGTGCCGCGGCCCGGGCACCAGCTGGACGGCGACGTGCGGCGGCACCCGCAGCTCCACGGAGCGGCCGGGCACCTGCTGGGCCAGCCACCGGGCGGTGGTCTTCACCGCCGCGCCCAGCACCGACCGCGCGGGCTGCTCGGCCTCCCCGGCCAGCCAGGGGCGGACGGCGTCGACGGCGGCGCGCAGCTCCTCGGCGGGGATCGGCTGCTGCGCGGGCATCAGCTGGTGGGGACGGTGCCCGCGGGGACGGTGCCCACCGTGGCCTCCGGCGAGCCGAACAGCGCCGGGAGGGTCGCCGTCCACGCCGCCCGCAGCTCGGCCAGCGGCAGCTCGCCGACGCCCTCGACGGCGAGGACGTCCCCGCCGGTGGTGCCGAGCTCGGTGACCGCGACGCCGGCCCACTCGGCGGTGGCGCGCACCGCCTCGGGGTCGGTCGTGGTGACGACGACGCGGGCACCGGACTCGCTGAACAGTGCGGTGAACGCGTCGATGCCGTCGGGACCGCCGAGCCGCAGCGTGGCCCCGGTGCCGTAGCGGAGCGCGGACTCGGCCAGCGCCTGGGCGAGGCCGCCGTCGGCCAGGTCGTGCGCGGAGGTGACCAGGCCCTCGCGGCCCAGCGCGCCGAGAAGCTCGCCCAGGGTGCGCTCGGCCTCGAGGTCCACGGCCGGCGGGCGGCCGCCGAGGTGGCCGTGGACGACGCTCGCCCACGCCGACCCGCCGAACTCCGGCCGGGTCTCGCCGAGCAGCAGCACGGTCTCGCCGCCGGCCCGCCAGCCGGTGGGGATCCGCGTGCGGACGTCGTCGTGCACGCCCAGGACGCCGATGACCGGGGTCGGGTTGATGGCGACGTCGCCGGTCTGGTTGTAGAGGCTCACGTTGCCGCCGGTGACCGGCAGGCCGAGGTCGCGGCAGGCGTCGGCCAGGCCCCGGACGGCCTCGGCGAACTGCCACATGACCTCGGGCTCCTCCGGGGAGCCGAAGTTCAGGCAGTTGGTGACCGCCAGCGGCCGGGCGCCGGTGACGGCGACGTTGCGGTAGGCCTCGGCGAGGTTGAGCTGCGCGCCGGCGTAGGGGTCCAGCCGGGCGAACCGGGCGTTGCCGTCCAGGGCGAGGGCGATGCCGCGGTGCGACTCCTCGTCGATGCGGACCACGCCGGCGTCGTCGGGCTGGGCGAGCACGGTGTTGCCACGGACGTAGCGGTCGTACTGCTCGGTGACCCAGGTCTTGTCCGCGCCGTCGGGGCTGGCGACGACGGCCAGCCAGTGCGCGGTGAGCTCCGCCGGCGTGGCCGGGCGGGGCAGCGCGGCCGGGTCGTCGGCCTGCAGGGCGTCGAGGTCGGCGGGGCGCTGCACCGGCCGTTCGTAGACCGGGCCCTCGTGGGCGACGGTGCGCGGCGGGACGTCGACGATGCGCTCGCCGTGCCAGTCGACGGTCAGCCGGTCGCCCTCGGTCACCTCACCGATGACGGTGGCCAGCACGTCCCACCTGCGGCAGACGGCGAGGAAGGCGTCCACCTTGCCCGGCTCGACGATCGCGCACATGCGCTCCTGCGACTCGCTCATGAGGATCTCGGCGGGCGTCAGGGTGCTGTCGCGCAGCGGGACGCGGTCGAGGTCGACGTGCATGCCGCCGGTGCCGGCGCTGGCCAGCTCGGAGGTGGCGCAGGACAGCCCGGCGCCGCCGAGGTCCTGGATCCCGGTGACCAGGTCGGCGGCGAAGATCTCCAGGCACGCCTCGATGAGCAGCTTCTCGGTGAACGGGTCGCCGACCTGCACGCTCGGGCGCTTGGCCGGCCCCTCCTGGTCGAAGGTCTCGCTGGCCAGCACGCTCACGCCGCCGATGCCGTCGCCGCCGGTGCGGGCGCCGAACAGGACGACCTTGTTGCCCACGCCCTCGGCCTTGGCCAGGCGGACGTCCTCGTGCTTCATAACCCCGACGCACAGCGCGTTGACCAGCGGGTTGCCGGCGTAGCACTCGTCGAACAGCAGCTCGCCGCCGATGTTGGGCAGGCCCAGGCAGTTGCCGTAGCCGCCGACGCCGGCGACGACGCCGGGCAGCACGCGGGCGGTGTCGGGGGCGTCGGCGCGGCCGAAGCGCAGCGAGTCCATGACGGCGACCGGCCGGGCGCCCATGGTGAGGATGTCGCGGACGATGCCGCCGACCCCGGTGGCCGCGCCCTGGTACGGCTCGACGTAGCTGGGGTGGTTGTGCGACTCGACCTTGAAGGTGACCGCGTAGCCGTCGCCGACGTCGACCACGCCGGCGTTCTCGCCGATGCCGACGAGCAGGTGCTCGCTGCGCGGCAGGTCGCCGAACTGCCGCAGGTGCACCTTGGAGCTCTTGTAGGAGCAGTGCTCGCTCCACATGACCGAGTACATCGCCAGCTCGGCGGTGGTGGGCCGGCGGCCGAGGATGTCGCGGATCCGCGCGTACTCGTCGCTCTTGAGGCCGAGCTCGGCGAAGGGCTGCTCGACGTCCGGGGTGCTCTCCGCGAGCGCGACGGTGTCGAGCCGGTCGGCCAGCGGGCCGGGGCCCGTGTCGAGGTCGGAGAGACCCTGCGTCATGCGCTGACGACCGCCTTCAGGACGCTGGTGAAGAAGCCGAGCCCGTCGGTCGACGGCCCGGTGAGGTCCTCGACGGCGTGCTCGGGGTGGGGCATGAGCCCGACCACCCGGCCGTCCTCGCTGGTGACCCCGGCGACGTCGCGGAGGCTGCCGTTCGGGTTCCCGCCCACGTAGCGGACCGCGACCCGGCCCTCGCCCTCGAGCCGCTCGAGCTCGGCCGGCGCGGCGACGTAGCGCCCCTCGCCGTTCTTGACCGGGACGACGATCTCCTGGCCCTCGGCGTAGGCGGACGTCCACGCGGTGTCGGCCCGCTCGATGCGCAGCCGCTGGTCGCGGTTGCGGAAGTGCAGGTGGCTGTTGCGGGTGAGCGCGCCGGGCAGCAGCCCCGCCTCGCAGAGGACCTGGAAGCCGTTGCAGATGCCGAGGACCGGCATGCCCTGGCGCGCCCGGTCGACGACGTCCTGCATCAGGGGCGCGCGGGCGGCGATGGCGCCGGCGCGCAGGTAGTCGCCGTAGGAGAAGCCGCCGGGCAGGACGACCGCGTCGACGTCCTTGAGGTCGTGGTCGGCGTGCCAGAGGACGACGGGCTCGGCGCCGGCCAGCCGCACCGCGCGGGCGGCGTCGACGTCGTCGAGGGAGCCGGGGAAGGTGATGACACCGATGCGCACGGCTCAGGCCCCCGGCAGGTGCAGCTCGACGTCCTCGATGACCGGGTTGGCCAGCAGCGTCTCCGCGATCTGCTTCAGCTCCGCCTCGTCCGGGGTGCCCTCGACGTCGAGCACGAAGTGCTTGCCCTGACGGACCCCGGTGACCTGCGTGTGGCCGAGCCGGCCGAGTGCGCCGAGCACCGCCTGCCCCTGCGGGTCGGAGATCTCCGGCTTGAGGACGACGTCGACGACCACCTGCGGCACGGCTCCCGAGCCTACCGGGCGCCCGCACCCGGCCGGTTCGTCCCTGCGAGACCGGCGCTGTCCCCGCGGTCGAGATCACGTGATCTCGCCGCCGTGTGGGCCGGAGACGGTCGAGATCGCGCGATCTCGCCCCCGCCCGGGCCGGAGACGGTCGAGATCACGTGATCTCGTCAGCGCAGCGCCGCGCGGATGGTGGCGACGACGTCGTCGGGCCGGCCAAGGACGTCGGCGGAGGTGAACCGGAGGACGGTCCAGCCGGCGGCGACCAGGCGGTTCTGGCGTCGGGCGTCGTTGACGAACACGTCGCGGTCGCGGTGCCCGTCGCCGTCGAACTCGACGACGACGCGGTGATCAGGCCAGGCGAGGTCGACGCGCGCCACGAACCCGGCCGCGTCGCGGATCTCGTACTGGACCACCGGAGCGGGTGTCCGGGCCTGGTGCAGCAGCCAGCGCAGCACCGACTCCATCGGTGACTCGGACCGCGCGTCGGCGACGGGGACGACCCTCCGGGCCCGGGCCGCGCCCCGGCCCGTCGGCCGGCGGGCGAGCTGACGCCGGAGGTCGGCGGTCGAGCACAGGCCGCCCAGGAGCTGGTCGGTCGCCGCCAGCAGGGCCGGCGGCTCGAGCACCCCGGCCAGATCGCGCCACGTGCGCGACGGGGTGGTGACCGGTTGCCCCCACCGGTGCGTCACCTCGTCGCCTGCCAGGGGCAGCCGGTGCACGCGCCGGTCCCGGCGGCTCTCCGCGCGGGTGGCTCCCGGGACGGTCAGGTCGACGCGGCGGTCGGCGACGTCCTGCAGCGGGAGCCGGAGACCCCACAGGTCCGCAGCGGTCCGGTGGCTGACGACGGCACCGGGCGGGGCGGTCATCAGCACCGCGGCGACCCGCGCGCCGACGTCGTCCACCAGGGCACGCGGCAGGTAGGTGTCGCGTGACAGCCGCTGCATCGTGGGGTGGCGCAGGTGCCGGTCGCCGAGTCCTGCCGCGTGCGCGGCGGCGCGGGTCGTGGGTCCGGTGATGCGCTGACGGCGTCGGCTGGGCACCGCGGCACCTTGCCGCGGGACCACAGCTGTCCGCTGACGCCGTCCACAGCCCCGTCGAGATCACGTGATCTCGGCACGTACGGGCCCCCGGAGCGTCGAGATCACGTGATCTCG